>NZ_CAWNWY010000004.1:0-235603 GCF_963878365.1 Photorhabdus sp. HUG-39
GCCACTGGCATTACACCCCGGCCTACAACGTGGCCTGCATTGAAGACACCCGCTGGGACGAGACGCGCTACGGCTACAATGCCAATGACCAGGTGGTGACCGCCCAGTTTGGCGGGCCGCGAGCCTGCGACGAACAGTTTGTGTATGATGCCGGCCAGCATCTGCATTACCAAAAACGGGTACCGGAACGACTCAGTGAAGACCTGCGCCAGAGCTACCACACCCAGCAGGCGGGGCGGGTGATTCAGCACGGGGCCTGCGCTTATCGCTACGATGAAAACGGGCGACGGACAGAGAAGACCGAGCAGCGACGGGGCTACCGGCCGCGGACCTGGCGCTACCGCTGGGATGCGCAAGACCGGCTGACCGGGGTTATCAGCCCGGAAGGCACCCGCTGGCGCTATGGCTATGATGCCTTCGGGCGACGGATTAGCAAGCGGAAGGAGACAGACACCGCCGGACCGCCGGTGAAACCGACCGCGATAATCGGCTATGATTACCTGTGGAGCGGGGAGCAGCTGATTGAAGAGACGCCGGTGTATGCGGACGGCACCGTCGGGTATGAGAACAGCATTCACTGGCTGTATGAGCCGGGCGCCCTGACGCCGCTGGCACGGCATGAAAAAGGTCAGCTATACTATGTGGTGAGTGATCACCAAGGAACGGTGCGGGAAATTCTGACCGAAGCCGGGGAGCTGATATGGGCCGGACGATTACTCACCTGGGGCGAGCCGGAATGCTGGCCGGTGCTGACGGTCAATGACCCGCGCAACCTGACGTGTAATCTGCGGTTCTGTGGTCAATATGCGGACCCGGAGAGTGGTTTATGCTATAATCGCTTTAGATATTACGATAATGAAACAGGCCAGTACTTATCGACAGATCCTTTGGGGTTAGCAGGAGGAGTAAATCCTTACAGTTACGTGCATAATCCGACGGGTTGGATCGACCCATTAGGGCTGACTGGATGTTCAGATCCTAAGAAATGGGATATTGACAGCTATGGGAACTTAAGGGATTCAGTTAAAGGAAAAAATCTAGCACTTGATTCCCATCATGTTGGTCAAAAAGCAATAATGAAAGATCTAGTGAAGAATTATGATCCTAAAACGGGACCATCAATGCTAGTTCCTAAAGTTGGACATACAGTTTCTAAAGATGGATTAGGAATTGTATCTAGAAGCCGAATAAACCCAGCAACAGGTAAAGAATTTACTAATGTAAGAAGTGTGATTGCCAGAGATATAAAAGAGCTAAGAAGAGTTTACCCAGAAATTCCAAATAGTAAGCTTAAAGAGCTTATTAATATGAATAAAGATATGTATCCAGAAGTTAGATTTAAATGAATTTAAAAGGTAACTATATGAAAAATGATGAGAAAATAATAGAATCTATTTTTAGTGAATTATTTGATGACAACTTACCCCGTTATCAGAATAGTTTAACCAGTCCAATAGATAATAATGATGATGTGTATGCTAAAGCCAGAAAGGCATTATCAAAATTAGATGAACAAGACAAAACAGCTATTTTCGACTTCTTCAAGGTAGTAATATCTGACACATCATCAACTATATTTGGAACCATTGATGGTTCTCACTTTCCACCCAATATAGATGGTGATTTTACGTTAACTTATGAAGACGAAGAAATACAAGGAAGTTTACAAGACTTATTCATAGAAAAAGCTGAGAATAAAGGTATTTTTAATTAAAAAAGTAAGGCTGAAAGATCTTTCGGCCTTACTTATGATCTATCTTGGCGAATACCCTCGGTAAGCCAGAGCGGATTGAAGCTTACCGATGGCATCTTTGATCTGATACGCTTCTTTTGCGGGCAGTACGAAGACGAGGAAAGCGGTTTATTTTATAATCGGCACCGTTATTACGAGAGTGATACAGGCCAGTACTTATCGCCGGACCCTTTGAATCTTAATGGCGGATTTAACCCGTACAGCTATGTCCATGATCCGGTCAATTGGATTGATCCTCTGGGGCTGGCTGGTTGTGATCCTCAAATTAATGCTGAGCATGTTTTTCATGGTGAAATAAATCGGAGAGGAAGAGCAGTCGGTTTTCACCACGAAGCGAGTATAGGTCATCAAAGGAAAGCCCGTATCACTGAAATTACAAATCCTCCAAATGCACATGGTGTTTATCAAGGAAGAGTTGAAGTGTTTGATGCTAGAACAAACCAATGGGTAGCAAAAGGATCTGATTCAACATTTTTCCCTCAATCTTGGAATCGACAACAGGTAATGTCAGAGATCAGAGGAGCTTATAAAAACGGCACCATACAGCCGAATGGAAAATGGTCAGGAACTTCTCCTAGTGGAATTAAGATAGAAGGATGGCTTGACGCTTCAGGCAATATAAATACCGCGTTCCCAAAATACATTGATTAGTAGAGGATGTATGAGATTTTTTATTGATAAAGATGGATACCCCGAAGTGGATCTTGGTTATGAATATCATGTATTGGCAGACTTTTTAAGTGGTGATATTCAAGGTAGTTTACGTGGTGTAAATGAATATCTTGATTTATGTGAATCGGTTAAAAATGGAGAATTACTGCAATGGGAAGGCACTGGCAATGCCCATACTGTCACTATCAAACTGGATAGCGTCGAGATTTTTAATGAGTACACCGAAGAGAGCTTAACAATCTCAACGATAGAAGAGTTCAGAAGCTATCTTGAAAGGTGGAAAGAATTACTTTTGAGTAGAAAATAAACACTAGAAAGCCGGAAAGATCCGCGTGATCTTCCGGCCCTGTTCTACTTGACTCTCAATTGAAGGAAGAAATACCAAGAGTAAATGCTGGCCGGTGCTGACGGTCAATGACCCGCGAAACCTGACGTGTAATCTGCGGTTCGCGGGTCAGTATGAAGACGAGGAAAGCGGTTTATTTTATAATCGGCACCGTTATTACGAGAGTGATACAGGCCAGTACTTATCGCCGGACCCTTTGAATCTTAGTGGCGGATTTAACCCGTACAGCTATGTCCATGATCCGGTCAATTGGATTGATCCTCTGGGACTGGCAGGATGTAACAAAAAGGATTATGAATATGACATGGTGAATAATCCTGGTCCATTATCTCATCATCCATATGATATTCGTTGGGCTCCTGCGGGTAATTTTGCCGGTGGTAAATATAACTCTAGGGTATTAGACGAAGATCTTATTCTTTATCGTGGAGGAAATGGCGGCGGCGGGCAAAATGCTTTAGGGCAATTGTTCACCACTTCACCGCCAACATCTGTCGCCCATGTGAGAATAGATACAGCGGTTAAACCTCAATGGTTTAATGAAGCTGGAGAATTAACAGGTAAATCACCGATAAATGCCGTATATAAAGTAAAAATTCCTAAAGGCACTACTATTTTTGAAGGGCCTGTGGGATATCAAGGTGGTATATATTTAGGAGGACAGAATAAAATGCAAATTTTTGTTAAAGAACCTTGGAAAATAGATGGTGTCAAAGTATTACAAGATTGGCCTTTGAGGTGATATATGGATTCTATTGAACAAGCTGAAAAATTACGACTACTTTTCACTTCATTATGGGAAATCATGTATAACAATGGTGAGAGAAATTGGATAAATGGCATCAATATAATTATCACCTCTCTCACCCCGCCAAATTATAATGGCCTTGAAAATGCAAAAGATGCAATTGAAAGCGCTAACCGCACATTTGGTTCTATGTTAAGAGGAAATGGTAGTTTTTCTGATTATTTTATTTGGAAAGATGATTTCAAGGAGAGAATTAAAGCCAATGAGGAGTTTGATAAAATAAAAAATGATATTTATAATTTACTGCCTTAATTAAATATTTTTTATCAAAAACAATTACAGCCGGAAGATAATAAGAGTTTTCCGGCTTTTTAATACATGAAAATATATGGTTATGAGTCAGAAGATAGTGACTTGGTTAGCTTGAATGAAATCACATTTCAAGCATCTGTTGATGAACTTAAGGAATTAGTTTTATTCATAAATAACTCTATTTCTCTAATTGAGCTTAATGGCGATAAATTTGGTCATGAGCACCTTAGTGATTTTATTAAAAGTAAAAAAAACAAGAAACCAGATGTAATAATTACATCAATGAAAAAGCAATAATTTAGTTTTACGTTGCATTAAATAATAAATAAAGCCGGAAAGTTCCTTCGAGATCTTCCGGCCTTCTTATGATATCTACCGTGGCGAATATCCACTGTATGCTAGAGCAGATTGAAGGTAATACTCCGGCGAACTGGATAGACCTCTCGGGCTGGATGGATAGATACACATGGATTAGCTGGATATAGTGCATATCTGAGAGGCTGGGGAAGAGGTAAAAAAGGCTTTGAAAATTTCTGCAATAACTCAACTCAAGAGCAATTTATGAAGGCTTGGGATAATCCTAGATTTAGAGACAACATAAAGGATCGTCTCCGCAAAAATGGTGACTCTAAAGATGGAGGATTTCATGAATGGTTGCCAGTATCTCAGACTGATAAATTCAAAGAAATGGGAGTAACATTTAATGAATATATGAAATGGAGAACTTCTACAGGTAAAGTTAAATTCTTGTATGATAATGGCGTTATGGGAACGCATACAATCCCTCATTCCGGTAGTGTTTCTCTTCAATCTTCATTAGCTCACCGCGAACTGATAGCAATGGCCGATAATGCAAAAAACATCAATGGATATCTAGCTGCTATAAGAAAATGGTCTAGTAGACGACTTACTTTTGGCCCACTTGACTTGCCTTTTTAATTAGGTGTACTGATATGACTATGAAAGAACAATATGCTGTTTGGTGTTCAACTTCAACCGACTATACATCCATTTTAAATAATTTTATTAATACGGATAAAGGTTGAAAATTTGAGCGTGATTTTAATTTGAAAAATAGTTTAACAGATTATGATCATGCAATTGTTATTTGGTATGGAAAAGAACAAGGTGAATTAGGAGAAATAGATAGAGAAGATAATCCTGCCTTAGATCCAGGTTTTGATTTTATAACTCGGCCAGTTACAATAAAATTAAAAGAAAACAATATAGATAAAATAAGTTATCTTTTTGCTATTCCTGATTTTAAATATGATTTAGATATAAAAAAAGTGATCTATTTTTCTTCGTCGGAAATATAGAATGTGAGAGGAAAAATAGTAGTTGGCTAGATGAAATATTAAAAGATATGTAAAAGATAAATTAACTTGCATATTACAAGCCAAAATTATTTAGCCTATCCATTTTAAAAATCCGGAAAGATCCCCGTGATCTTTCAGCTTTTTTATTTTTAATAACAAATAGCTTACATGGTTGGAATTATATATACTCAAGATACTTCAAAGTGCATGTTTGAAAAACGATTATGTTGTTGAATTTAAATGTTTTTATATCTGACAGCTCAAGCATCTTGAAGTTCATTCGGTATATTAAATATATAACTTAAAATCACAAAAATATAAAATAAATAAGAAGATAAACAAAGGAATAATACAGAAAAATATAAGATTCATAGTAAATATATACATAGTCAATATTTTAGATATTTTATTCTATTTTCTCTCTGAAACAGTAAAAAACCGGAATCGCTTCCGGCTGGCTTCTTTCTTACCGTGGTGAATATTCACGGTAAGCTAGCGCCGACTGGTTAGTACAATGGCAAGGCATCAAGGCAATCACAATGGTTACTCTAGGGCTATTAAAAATGCACTAGACAAAATAAACTTAAATCAGTCTGTTAATGAGATATCAAAACAGGTTGCTGATATACAAAATTTAGCTAAGAAAGGAATGATGAATGGAACACCAATAAGAGCTAAAGATATCTCGAAAGGAAAAGCCAAAATAGGCAATCAACGTGCTTTAGAAATGTGGAATAAAATTTTAGGGGTATAATAATGAAAAGCGAAAATAAGAAGTTTATAACTGAACCAATGAGTTTTTTATTTTCAGATAATCTTTTGTCAGGGGGAGTAAAAGCACCTTCTGATATTATCCTATTGGAAGATAAAGACAAATACCTCAGATTATCATTAAGTCAAGATTTACCAGATGGATATTTAGTCTGGCAAGATCTTATAGAAAATAGCGTTGGTAAATTTTCTTTAAAAGATAACTATTCTGAAGCTGAAGATTACTTAGAAGATATTGACGAAGAATACAGTGACTTACAAGAGGAAAAGACATTAATTTATAGAAAATCTAAAATAAAAAAAACAAATACAGAATACGATGATTTTTATTTTGAAATTTTAGATGAAGTCTATTATCAACTAAAAATGTTATCTATTCAAAGGTATATATTAGGCGAACAAAAGGAATCAATCTTGGAAAAGATCTTTGAGATATATAAAGAAGGGTTGTATCCATGCGGAATGACTAAGGATGAAAAAATAGTCGCCTTTAATCCAATGATATTAAAAACTAGTTGATATAGAAAACATATTCTCATGAAAAAGCCGGAAAGATCCCCGTGATCTTTCCAGCCTTGTTATTTTTATGCTTAAAATAAATATTTCACAGGGTTGGCCTTATATATTAAATATATAACTTAAAATCACAAAAATATAAAATAAATAATAATATAAACAAAGGAATAATACAGAAAAATATAAGATTCATATAAAATATATATATAAGCTATATTTTAGCTATTTTATTCTATTTTCTTTCTGAAACAACAAAAAGCCGGAATCGCTTCCGGCTGGCTTCTTTCTTACCGTGGTGAATGCCACGCCAACGCCGACGGGTTAGTGCAATGGCAAGGCATCAAGGTAATCATCACGGATATATTGATGCAATGCTCTGGATAAAATAAATCTAAATCAATCAATTAATTAATTAATACCATATCGAAACAAGTAGCTAACATTCAAAATATAGCTAAAAAAGGCATGGAGAATGGTAATATTATTAGATCCAAAGATAGGTATAACACTAATATTTTTGGGAAAGACGTAAATCAAATAGGCAGACAAAGAGTTTTTGATCTCTGGAGTAAAATTTTAGGATAATTTAATATGGGTGAGATAATAAATTTTTATATGGAACCTGTTGAATTTTTTAAAAGTTCGGATTTTTTATCCGGTTCTATTGAAGAATTTAATGAATATAAAATTATTGATAATAAAGATAGGGCATTAAAGCTTTTTTTCGATCAAGACATACCATGTAACTATATAGTTTGGAGTGATTTTTTCTCTGATCTGGTATCCGAGTTTTATCTTCATGAGGATTATAATAAAGCAACAAAAGAATATCCTTGATAGAGTAAAAATATCTACCCAGGATCAAGTTAAAGAAAATATGAGAAAAAGAAAATGATATCTTATAAGAAAGAAACAAGAGTTAGTTGATAACATCAAATACGATATTTTTCTAAATGAAGTAAATGAAGTAAATGAAGTAAATGAAGTAAATGACGAATGTAATGACATGTTAAATATGATAAGCATTTATCGATATTTATTTTCTTTTAATCAAGACGCTAAATTAGAAGCCATATTTTCTATGTTCAAAAAAGGAGTTATGCCGTGCGGTATAAAGAAAGACAAAAAGACATGAGTTATTTTCAACACCAAACCCACCGCCAGACCAGAACCTTCACCACAACATTATAAGGCAGTGATATACCGGCTTTCAGAGCGCTTTCGAGTACCGTTTCAACTGTTGCCAGGGTAAACGTCTGCCCCTCTAACGTGCCGGTGAAGGTCGAGCGGCGGGAGAACCATTTTTTCAACATGCTAGTTTCCCCTGCACATCAGCAGCCCATTATCAAAAACACTGCCCATCACCACTTGGTCAGCCAACGGTGCCGCGACGCTGATTGCCGCCAACATCTGACCATGGCTTTGGTGAATCACCTGAGCGCGTTCTGCTTCCCCATTTGAGGCAATCGCCAACTGCCAGACCAGAGATGGTGAACGCACTTGCGCATCCTTTTGGTACGCCGCCAGTTTCAGCAGTTGTGGGTGTGCGGCCACCAATAATCTGTCCCCTTTTTCATCAGGCATAATATTGTCTACCCCGTGCAAGCCGGTTGCCCGACTCAGTAACATAGGTGCCGTCCCACCTGGTTGCCATGCCCAACTGCTTACGGCACCGCTTGTGGTTTCCGCCACATACAGCCGTTCCCGTTGTCGGTCATAATAAATACCGTTCGCAAAGTGCAACCCATCGAGCAATGTGTGCACCCCAGAATCATCGATCAGTAATACGCGTGCGAGTGGCAAGCGCAGGTAATCTTCAATGCGGCCGAGCAGACCGGAATACGCGTGATCCCGTGTGAGCAACCAGCGGGTTTTATCAATGACACTGATATCATTGATATTTTTTCCAACACTGCGTGACAACGCAGGTTGATAAATCAGCCGCATTGCTGCACGTTCAAAACGGAAAACGTCAATACGGTCCTCTTGATGACGATGATTCACCACGTAAACCCAGGTGTTTCCCTCCTGTTGCCATACGTCTATACCATGCGGGAAAAATTCCGCTGGATAATCCCCTGGCAGCAGCAAAGGTGCCTGTCCCGGTTGTAAGTAATAGAGGGCACCTGACGCATTACCATGGCGGTTAAGACTGCTAATTAACACACCGCCATCTTGCAACGGCACGATATCTTCAGCTCCGTTGACACCCTCTATTTTTCTACACTGCTGCATGTGAATATCTTGAACGCGGTAGAAAACGCCCGCATCAAACAGCAGATTGATCGTATACGCCAACGCAGCAATAACCAGTGCAATACCCATCAGCTTTTTCATCAGGCTTCCACTTCAGCAGGTGAATAAAATTGCTGATTCACTGCGTCCACGCCCTGCTCCGCCAAGACATTGATCACAGCCAGGTAATGTTCCAGCAACTCAGCAGCTATATGCGCAGAGAAGTAACGCTCCTGATAGTCCAGCTCGATTGACAACCCTTCAGCCATTTCCACTACGTTCACCATTAGCGGGAACTCAACTGCACTGACAGGTAGCATTGACAGGCTAGCTTGCCACTGGCGCATTTCGGTCAGCGGTGCATGAGGTTCAACATTGAACGTGGCCAGCACAGGGAATTGTGCGCTTTCGCCATGGAAACAATGAGCTGGTAATGCTGGCGCATCACGCTGAGCCAACGCAGCTTGATGTATCGCAGCAACAAATTCAGACAGTGACGAGCTGGCGGCACTGTCAAAACAAAACGGCATCAAACTGACACATTGCCCCACAAGCCCTCCACTCCGTTCAAAATCCCGACCGGAATTCGGTACAGCAACAGGCAGCAAAGAGTGACCAATAAACCTCTCTAAGGCCAACACAAACAAGGCGCTCAACATCACAAAACGAGTTACCCGTAGCTTTACGGCAGCTTTCCGTAACTGAGACGGTAATTCTGGGTAATCCACGCTCCCTTTTAAGCGCTTACCTTGATATGGTGCTACTTGCTGAATAACCAGTAACGTACGCGCAGGGTTCAAACGCAGTGTTGGTAGTTTAGCCAAGCACTGGGCAATAAGGGCAGTATTTGCCGTCTTTTCCGCATGTATAAAGCGCAAATAGCTTGGCGCTGCTGCCAGTTCAGGCAACTGCCCTGCCACGATGGAATCATATATATGGAGTAATTCGCGCAGCATCACCATAAATGACCAACCATCTGCAACGGTATGGTGCGCGGCCAAAGCCAGCGTTGAGCCGCCGACATGCCGTAACAGTAATACACGAGCCAATGGAGCAGTTAACAAGGTGAACGATTGAGCCGCAAACGCCGCCAATCGGCCATTATTTTCTGCCTGTTCACTGCATTCTTCGGTAAAATCTACGCCACCTACGCAAGATGCCATGACCTGCAACTCGCCAGTGCCGTTGAACTGCATACGCAATGCTTCATGGCGTTCACTCAATAGAGTCCAGGCTTGGCGCATCATGGAACCATCGATCTGACGAGCCGTTTCGATGACGCAACCAATGTTACCCGCGCGTAGCCCCAACTCCCCCTCAGCGGCCAGCAGTGTAAAACGCTGTTGGCGGTCAGTGGCAGGGTAAGATGTATTAGGTTGCAAACCATCCTCACCGAAGAAGCCATCGGCACGCATGGCATTGAGGCTTTCTTTAACCGCAGTGATAAACAGCTCAATATCCTGTGTGGTGTGCGCAGTGGACACAAAGCAGTTACGGCCTTCCCAAATAAAGATGCCGCGCAACATGAGATGATGGAACAAGATGTCGTAGTTACCGCTAAATTTGAAACGGAATAAACTGCCAGCGGAAACAATTTCGATCGGAGTTCCCGTCGTCGCAAACCAGGTGTTGAGCGTTTGCGCGAGGTCGTTCGTTTTCTGGTTGATATCGTCATAGAGTCTAGGGTGGTTCTTGATATATTCGAGTACGGCTTTGCTCGCAGCCATGGTCAGCGGGTGTTTGGAGAACGTCCCCGCAAAGAAAATCAGCTCGGCCTGTGGCCAAGACTCATCACCATATTGCCAGAAGCCACCATCGATACTGTCCATAAAGCGTGCAGAGCCAGCAATAACACCAATTGGCATACCGCCACCGACAATTTTCCCATAGGTAGCAATATCTGCTTTCACGCCGTAATACGCCTGTGCACCACCGGCAGCCAAACGGAAACCGGTAATCACCTCGTCGAACATCAAGGTGATATCGTGTTCAGCCGTCAATTTACGCAGCGCATGCAAATATTCGCGCGGTTGATGGTTGGGATACCGGCTTTGTACCGGCTCAACGATGACCGCTGCTAATTGATCGGCATATTTAGCAATCAGTACCAGGCTCTCTTCACTGCCATACTCAAGTACCAGCAGATCCTCTACCAGTGACGCTGGTGTACCGGCAGCAATAGGTATCGCGTGCTCTGGTGTCTCCCCTCCCTGTTGGCGTCCCAAAATGCCGTCAAACACACCGTGATAAGAACCGCTAAACAGCGCCACTTTATTTTTGCCTGTCACAGCGCGCACCAAGCGTATGGCGCTCATTACCGCTTCAGAACCAGAATTACAGAAAGCCACGCGCTGCTGACCCGTCAGCTCTGCGATCAACGTTGCCACCTCACCAGCAAGGGAACTCTGTGGCCCAATTTGCATGCCTTGGGACAACTGCGCGGCAACGGCTTGCTGCACGCATTCCGGCGCATGCCCTAACAGGTTGGCACCAAATCCCATAGTGAAGTCAATGTATTCATTGCCATCCGCATCCCAGATACGGGCACCTTGTGAACGCACTCCGACCAAAGGATAGAGCATTTCTTTTGTGGATAAACGGAAGCCCGCAGATGCTCGGTTATCGGCCAAGACGGCGCGGAATTGTTGAGCATTATGTTTCGAACTTGCCGTTTTCCTGACAAATTGCTCAGTCAGTTGCTGAATATGTCTGTCACGTTTAGCCCCCAGCGAAGCCTTTTGGGTTTCCTTTTTTAACCAACTGTTGTGCGCACCGGCTTTAGTCGGTGTTGCATTGGTCTGTGCCTTATCCGTAACCGTAGGTTTAGCCACCAGTGGCTGCGGGAGTGTCGCCACTGGTGCGCTGGCCTCTACAGCGGGCAGTGCCGGAGCGGGTTGAACTATGCCGCCATTGAGTAAGCGAAGCTGTTGTGACATGATCTCTAACTGCCGTGCAATCAAGCCTTGCAGTGTTTCAGGAGCCGCAACCGATACCGCCCCCCCGAGTTCGCCCGCATGAACCGATGTAGGTGTTACCGTGGGTTCTGCACATGGCACAACGGGCATAGCACCGCGATTTTCATTAACCGGAGCAACGGGTTCCGCCACCTGGGCATGCTCCACGACATAGTGGAGCACCGCATCCAGCGTATTTAACTCTTCAAACAGTGAGCGCATAGGGATCGCGACCCCGTAACGATCTTTAATGGTATTGATTGCATCCAACAGAACCAACGAATCCGCGCCCATTTCCAGAAAAGGCAGATCGTCATCCAAATCCTCAGGCTGCGCCCCAAGATACCCGGCTATAATCGCTTTTATTTCGCTCCGTAATTGGTGGTGTTGTGACATAACGTCCTCATGTGAAGATGATGGCTGCATTAACTTTTCATCCGCCAACCAGTAGGTTTTTTTACAAAATTGGATAGCTGGCAGCGTCAACGCCTCACGGCCCATTGCGAGGTACAGCCTGTACCACTCGATGTCATGCCCGTGTTGCCACAATGAGCCAAGCAGCGTCAGCAGTGATTGATATTCATGTCGATGGTCAGCCGCGGCCAATACGTGTTGCCCACGGTCTGTCACAACAACAAATTTGCCCAGCGAACTGTCTGCACTCAGATCCACAAACGTATATTTCTCTTCTTCAAACAGTGCCCTAATTCCTTGCAAAAAGTGAACCGGTTGCCGAATTTGCTGGACCCAGTAGTCAGCCGTCGTATATTGACGTACCTTGCCGTCAAGATTGCTGTAGAAAGGCAGATTCCCTTCTTTAAAATCAATGTGTTGCGTTAGCCAGAGTTGATACTCTGACAAGATCGGGTCCATCAGGTGAGAATGGAATGCGTTGGCGGTTTTAATACGCCGGGCATGACCGCCCAGCCCAGAAATGTCTTTCAGGCAGGCTTCAATCGCCGCAGTACTCCCTGTAATGGTTGTCAGCGTCGGCGTATTAAACGCAGCAATGGCAACCTCTCCTGCCCATGGGGCGATGTAGCGACGAACCTCATCTTCACCGCTGAACACCACGGCCATCGCGCCATGTTGGGTCAGACTGCCCATCAAGTGGGCGCGTTGGTGAACCATTGCCAGCCCGTGCTCCAACGATATTTGACCAGCAATAACCGCGGCGCAATATTCACCCAGGCTATGACCAATCACGGCCGCTGGGCGTAACCCAAGCTGCATAAAACTCTCTGCTATGGCATAGCTGCACGCAAACAGGGACAACTGACAAGTTTTAGCACAGCGCTGCCAGCTGTCGTCTTGAGCATGTAGCGCCTGGCGGATATCGATTTGATAACGTTGTAAAACCGTATCAGCCAGTTGGTCAAAGCACTTGCGATAATATGGCAGATGCTGATACAAGGCTGACCCCATGCCAATTTGTTGCGTTCCCTGCCCAGGGAATAACCAGACCTGAGGCTGCGCTTTGCCCGCTTTGCTACCGCTGATTTGCATCAGGTTCTCGGCCAATTGCTGGCGGTTGGCCCCAAAGGCAAACCCACGGTAGCGTGGGTGGTCATAACGGGTATTGACCAGACGGCACCACGCCGAGACGTCAGCATCATGTTGCAACTGCAAGCTGCGGTATACACCGTCACGCTGGGCGTTAAAACCCTGTTCTTCATGCGAGGCCACCAGCAGTAACGTTAACGGTAACGCTTCCTCTTCACCTTTTGCCGCCTGCGGACAGTCACGCAGGATCACGTGACCATTGGTTCCCCCAAAGCCAAAACTACTGACACCTGCATAGCGTTGGCCCTCAGCCGACTCCCATGCACAACTGCGGTTCCCCGCTACCGAAACTCGGCGGCTAATGGCGGCAATATGAGGATTGATTTGTTTGAAATTTAAATGAGGTACACGCTGTTGGTAGTGCAGCATTAAGGCCACTTTCACAACCCCAAGCACGCCCGCGGCGACTTCCAGATGACCAATGTTCGTCTTGATCGACCCCACCTGCACCGCTGCGGGTTGATGGCGTTGCGCGAACACCGCCTCCAGCGCTTGAAATTCAATCAGGTCGCCCAATGCCGTACCGGTACCGTGTGCTTCCACGTAATCGATATGGTTGCTATTGATGCCCGCCTCGGCCTGCGCCCGTGCGATAACCGCCTGTTGTGATAGGCCATTCGGCGCAGTGATCCCATTGCTACGACCATCCTGATTGATGGCACTCGCTACCAGAGTGGCATAAACCCGGTCACCATCGGTCAGTGCTTGTGCCAGTGGTTTTAAAATGACGATGCCACATCCTTCACCGTGCACATATCCGTCGGCCCGTGCATCGAAGGTTTTACACCGGCCATCTGGCGCCAACATATGCGCCTGCGTAAAGACGGTCTGTAAATGCGGTGTCAGAGCCAAGTTCACGCCGCCAGCGATAGCCAGCGTACTACGCCCCGAACGCAGGCTTTGTATCGCCGTGTCAATCGCGACCAGAGAAGAGGAACAGGCCGTATCAATTGCGACACTTGGCCCTTTGAAATCATAAACATAGGAAATGCGGTTAGCCGCAATGCTGTGCGCATTACCCAACCCGCTATAGGCAGAAACCCGAGCGCCCGAGAGCAAAGCATAATCACTGGCGCTGATACCAATAAACACCCCGGTATCACTTCCCCGCAAGGTGGAAGCCTTTAACCCCGCATCAGTTAATGCCTGCTGCACGGTTTCTAACAACAAGCGATGTTGCGGATCAATATACTCAGCCTCACGCGGCGAAATCCCAAAATAGCCAGCGTCAAACTCACTTACGGTGTCAAAGAAACTGCCTTTACAATTAAAACCGCTTAACGCCGAGCCAGCCCAACGGTGAGCGGGAATATCTCCGGTCGTACTTTGTCCTTGTTGTAGCAACGACCATAACGCCTGAACGCCGCTGTGCCCCGGCAATTCAACCCCGATTCCTATCACCGCGATAGCATCGTCAGTGATAGCCACCGTAGCCGCGGCTTTTTGCTCCGCAGGCTGCAACAGTGCCACGGCCAGTTTATTGATGGTCGGATAATCGTAAATCAACGATGGAGAAAGCTCACGGCCCAGATGCTGTTCCAACTCACCTATCGCACCAACGGCTTGCAACGAGTTCAGCCCAAATGTCGTGAACGCATCATCCCAATGCTGTTGGTTAACGGTCCTGTTAACCGCCGTACTGATAATACCTGCAATAAATGACGCTAGCGCCGGCACACTGTGAAACAGACCACCATCTGTACAGGCCGGTTGTGGTTGAACCGCTCGGCTGCTCCATTGCACAACTAATGCATCCTGTTGGTACATTGCCTTGGCACGAGTTCGTTGCAGTTTGCCACTGGTCGTGCGTGGAATCGCCCGTCGACCAACCCATACCCACTCACCCAGTGTTATGCCATGCCGGTCTGCCACTGCTGCATTCAGGCGGTCGTTTAACGCTGCTGTATCAACAAACTCTTTGGCGCGTTCCGGGATTTCCAGCAAGGCAACGGCCTGCTCTGTCTGCGCAATGTCACTGGCAAAAACACAGACGGTGGCATTGGCCAGCAGAGCATCAGCGTTCCGGATCGTTTCCTCAATATCTGTTGGGTAATGGTTCTGACCATTGACAATCAAGAGTTCTTTCACACGCCCAGTAACGTACAGCGATCCTCGCTGTTGGAACCCCAAATCACCACTGCGCAACCAGTGTGCCGATTCATTCTCGATCTGAGCATGGAAAGTAGCTGCTGTCGCAGCAGCATTATTCCAGTAACCGCTCGCAATGCTGGGCCCACGCAACCAGATTTCTCCCGTTTGTCCAGCCTCCAGCGCACGCAGGTTAACGGGGTCGACAATGCGTACTTCGGTATTTGGCAACGCCTGACCACAGCTGACAACACCGGGATCTTTTTCATCTTCATTGGTAACGACCATTCCCTGACCTTTATCCATGCCGGTAACGATCAACGTGGTTTCCGCCATGCCATAGCAGGGTAAAAATGCCTTAGCACCGAAGCCAGTATGGGCAAAATGCTCACCAAACTGGCGCAATGTAGCAGGACGAATAGGCTCAGCCCCGCAAAACGCCACATCCCAGAAGGAGAGATCTAAACCTTCAGCCTGTTGCTGGCTAATTTTACGTACGCAAAGATCGTACGCGAAATTGGGCCCCCCCGATGTAGTCGCACGATATTCTGAGATCTGTTTTAACCAGTTAAGCGGGTTTTTCATCAGCATCATTGGTGACATCACCCGGCATGGAAACGCCCCATACACGGGCTGTAGCAGTCCACCGATAAGCCCCATGTCGTGGAAATGCGGCAGCCATATCATGCCGCGGCTTTCACTGTGATGACCAAAATAGTGGTGAATAGCCTGTGAGTTTGCCCACAGATTGCCGTGGGTAACCATCACTCCCTTTGGCGTACCCGTGGAGCCTGAGGTGTATTGTAAAAATGCCAGATCGGTGTCAGTCATCTGCGCAGGATTAAATACCCCAGCAAAATGGCGTTCAAGATAATGGAGGCGATATCCCGCAGGCAGTGATATCGCTTCCGGTTTATCAAAAGTAAAAATAAGTGGAGGTGACGGTAAAGTCAGTTGTATTAACGTTTCGGTTCCTTTCCCGGTTGTTACAATAAATTCTGTTTTCGCATTGCGTAAAACGCCAATAAAACGCTCCCACGCATTTCCTGAGGATTTCGCTGGCATAGGGACCGGGACAGCAATCATTCCTGCATAAAGGCAGCCAAAAAACGCCCCAATAAAATCTTCACCGTCTGGATAAAGTAAAATAACCCTATCACCGCGCTGACCATATTGCTGAAGTGCGCTTGCTAATGATGCTGCGCGTTGGTGCAATTGCCCATAGCTTTGATTTTGTATCTCCCTAGAACTTCGTAAAAACTCAAATGCCGTCTTGTCGGTATGTTGAACAGCAAGTTCTGGCAATAGTTGGTTGAAGGAATTAAATCCCCTGTTAAACAACTGGTGGGACGGCATAATGATTAGCTCTTTATACCCGTTATCTTTCAAGTTGCCTCTTTGTTGGCTGCGCTCTCTCACCCCGGTCACATAGTTTGCTATGCTCCCGGGGATTCACTCCCTTGCCGTCGCGATGCATCTTGAAATCCATAGGGTATATATATGAAAAGTTAAATTAGCCTGAAATTATTTTGCAGCACGACCCGCCAGCAGATCGTTGCAGAAGTCATTCCATACTTTCAGCCACAGGTCTACTCGCTGTTCCATTTCATCAAAGCGATCTTCGGTAATCGCCTGACAGAATAAGATCCAAGCATCCTCAGAATGACCGTCTTCAATTGATCCACCGGTTTCGGTCTCTACGTGAATACTGTGATAACCGGTAGACACATCAATATCTGTCGCTACACCCACGCTTTTCGCCCAAGGCGTAGCAAAGTCGTGGAACACTGTTTCAGCAACGGCTAATAGTGCCACCAACTGAGGGTAGTCACCGTAGGCATTTTCAAATGTCGCGCGGCATGCCACTGAACTGGACATCGGAAACCAAGCTTTCACCTCATTCTCACTCATCCCCAATTGCTCGATGGTGTTGAAGAATTGCACATAGTGAGCCAGTGCTGGTTGCCCGTTATAGCCACTGTCAGAGCCTGTTCCTGGGTGGAAACCTAACTCATCTAGCAGGTTAATTTGCAGCAAAAAACGAGCTGCCATTTTTGCCCGCGCACCCAAACGCCCTTCCAGCTGTTTTGCTGAGCCCAACGCTTCGATCACCGCATCGGTAAATACTTGGGCGAAGGCGTGATAAAACTCCAGATGGAATATCCTCATCTGGCTGATGTCGAACTCACCGCTATTCATCTTTAACAAAATTGGGTTTCTCATCAGCGGGTGCGCTTCAATGCGATCGATTAATCGCTTTGCAAACTGATGATTACGCTGATATTGGTTATTTTCGACGGTTGCAGCAATAGCATCCCTGCCGAGTTGACGCGCACTCGGTAATTTTTCCATGATTAAAATCTCAATATAAAGACTACGATTAATAGATTACAGGGCTAACACCCTGCCCACGGCCATTACAACTAATGCAAACATCCCACAGCTAAAAGGAATAACCTGAACATACTTGAACGGTAAATAAAAACACGAGGCAATCAATAATACAGGGATTCCGATAGAAAGAATCATCATGCAGATTGTTGCGTAATACTTGTAAATATAAGGAACCTGTAAATCGTCAATGTTCATACCGTATAAGATAGAAATCAACGGCAACATGATAAAAGCAATATGAGCTAGCCTGAGCATCCTACGATTTAAGTCTGTATAGCTCTCATGACCTTTAGGTGCACGGAATGGCCCTTTAAAAGCATACATTCCTATTAACCCACCCATCATAATCCCGACAACAATACCCCCCCAACCAAAGGCAATCAGTATTTCTCTGAGATTAGCCACTGTATTTCTCCTGATTATTATTAATACATAAAGAAGATACTTATGATATAATAAGCACCTTTATAAAAATCCGCCTTGAAAAAATGATTATATAATCTTGGAGATATATAATTAGAAATCTGCAAATTGTTTTGTTTTAGAATAATGAATCGGTTGTTCTAATCGTGGCATAGTAATACCGTTCATGTCAATCTTAACCTCATTTTCATTTACATCGTGTTGCCCAATAAAGATATACCCTATGGATTTCAAGATGCATCGCGACGGCAAGGGAGTGAATCCCCGGGAGCATAGGTAACTATGTGACCGGGGTGAGCGAGTGCAGCCAACAAAGAGGCAACTTGAAGGATAACGGGTATATCAGTTATATATAGCCAAGTAATGCCGCTTTAGCTATTGCCTGGAATTTATTCTTACAATCCAGTTTTTTGACGATATTCATTAGGTGAAAATCAACTGTACTTTTAGTGACACAAATGGTTGATGCAATTTCAATTGATGTCATCCCATCTGCGGTATACCTTAATACTTCTAATTCTCTATGTGAAAATGAGGTATTATCGATATAGAACGATTGTAAATACTTTGTGTGTGATGTTAAGTATCTTATTATCCTAATATATACTCCTAAAATTTCTCCACTACATTTATACATTGTCTCGTTATCAATAGGCCCATCTTTTCCCGCAACAGAAAATATTCCATAAGTTCCTGAAAATGCAGGAAGACCAAAGGTGATCCCAGAACGAAATCCATATTTCTGATTAACATACCAAAGCTCTTGCCCATTAGATTTGGAAAAAAAATCCAAGTCCCATATTTTTGAAAAAGAAGGTGGCACAGGTCGGAAATTTAGAACGGGATCAATCATCCAATACTTTTTTTCTATATAAAGGGCTCTCCAAGATTCATGATAATTATTAAAGAAATATACGTCTCGATTAGAGATAGGAAAGCGCGCTTTTAATAAAAGGGAGAACAAACTAAACCCCGAAATTTTGTTAATAAGCTCACAAATTTCAGCCACAAAATGTACATCTACATCTAATTTATGAAAATTATAGGGTAAGGTATATGGTCGATAAATATTCATTCAACGTCCTCTTGAAAATTAAGAATATTGATAGTGAACCCTAATATTTATTATAGTATCAAAATTTACACTTAATAAAGAAAATAATTATTTACTGTTATACAGAAGCAAGATTTGATAAGCCACAATGTATTTTTCGTAAACAAAAGAAATTATATCAATAAGATTGAAATTTTAATAATCAGGTAAAACAATATATATAAAAACATATTATAGTCATATTAAGAATATTAAATCGCTTTCAATGAAATATAAATGATTATTTAATGTCTTAATATAAAGTTTTCATGTTTTATTTTTCGCAAAAATAAATTAACTAAAATACTGAACTATATGAAGTAGTACCTGATAAATATATGAGTAATTTTCCCATATAAACTATGATTTATACCAGTAGCTGTTTCAACTTTAATAGTTAATTATATAAAAAGAAAGTTATAATAATAATAATGAGCAAGCAAATAACCTTTCAATTCCCAATAAATAATTTAAATATGTAAGAGGTGTTATGATGAGTGAAGTCATTCAGGGTAAAGATGATATTGCTATAACCAAGAACTCTATTACAGCTGATGTAACCTTTGTTATTGATATTGATTCAATTATTGAATATCTTCGTACTAATAATCTTAAAAGTTCTCTGGACCCTAAAGATCCAACAATTATCCGTCAGCATGTATATATAGCTAATTATACTCCAGAGCTTGGATTGAAAGTGGCGAGTTCATCTGGTGCCCGTGTCACTGTTCCCATTAATGCAAATATTAGGTGGAGGGCTACAACGGTATCTAATAATTTCGACTATACGATTATATTGTATAAATTCAAAAAGCTTAGTATAGGAGACGATGTCATCTCTGTCCCATCACAAATATGGTCACAGAACCCTATGGGCAAAAAAGTTCCAATGGTCCCTTCAGGTATTAATGCAAATGAGGATGAACCTAAGATAATTTTTGTTGAATCTCAAGATAGTTATTTCCAAGCAACAGCTCATAAACCAGGTGTAGAACAATATACATGGTTCTTTGCCGCTTATGACGGTAAAAAGCTCCTAGGTTATTATCGATATGATCCATATATTGAAGTAACTAATAGCTAAGCATTTGTATGCTTTCATTTTCTACTGGAAAATTACTAAAATAATTTTCCAGTATTTTTATTTTTTAATTTAATTAAATGTCTGTAACAAACACTAATTTATATAATAATATTATTGCCTTATAAATAAAATCTTATAACATCCAGGTAAACTCTATTCCTCACCATAAATTCAACAATCTTCCGACAATTATTCTGTCATCAATTCAGAGGATATTCTTTCTATTATCTATTTGTTTAGCTAAAATAACTTACAAGAACTATTACATCTGACATTATCGTCTATCAAGCTAAATAACAGCAAATTAAAATTTAGCTTATTATTACTTTCTTAGATTAAGTTTTTCTTTATTTAAAAATCTTCCTAGTACAGCCTTATCTATTTTTTTAAAACACCACCCGTTACTTATTCCACTTAAGTTAATTCATTAATAAGCAATAAAATCATGGCTCTTATTAACTCATTATTATCCGAATAACCAACTAATTAAAATTTCTAATAGAAAATCGAGATATAAAAGAAACGCCACTCGTTAATCAGAGCAAGATATAACCAATAGTGTGCTTTAATAACGAATAAATTAGCCAATATGTATGTCATTACTATCAGGCTATCACCCTATATTTATGTTTTATGGCATAAAATATCATCCTTATCGGTGAATTAATGATAAAAAGAATATCTATTCTCATATTAGGTTGTATTTCCTTTCAGATAATCGCCTCACCGGCAGAGATAAATGATAATCTGCCAATGACTGAGGCTAGAAGGACTCTGCAAGATAGTTCCAGGGAAATTAACCAGCTGATAGAACAACGCCGATATCAGCAACTAAAGCAGCAGGCTAATACAGTCTCTGAGTCAACTCCTGCGCCAGTTTTGCCGGAATCTAAGCAATGTCTGCCATTAACCGGTGTTTACCTTAAAGGGATCTCCCTGCTCTCTGTTCGGGATTTAAGTACGCTCAGCGCTTTGTCCCCGGCGTGTATCAGTAGTCATGATATCAATCGGCTCAGCCATGAACTGACTCATCTTTATATCAGTAAAGGCTATATCACCGCCCGTGTTCAGTTTATTGCGCCTAATACCGATGGAGAGTTAGGGCTAAATGTTATCGAAGGGTTTATTGAAAAAATCGAAGGCGGTGATCGCTGGGTGAATAGTAGGATGTTATTTCCCGGTCTGGAAAAACAACCACTCAATATTACACAACTCGATCAGGGTTTAGATCAGGCTAACCGGCTACAGTCCAATAAAACCACCCTAGATATTTTACCGGGAGCGGTGAATGGTGGTTCGGTGATTAAATTACATAATCAGCGCAGTAAGCCTGGGTTATTGAATATCAAAACTGATAATTATGGGCAAAAGAGCACTGGGAAATGGCTGGTCCGCACAAATGTCAGTTTTGACAGCCCATTTGGTTTATCCGATTTCATCAGTCTGAATGCCAGTAGTACGTTAGATAGCCCATCCAACCGGTATAGCCGTGCTTATACTCTGCTTTATTCAGTGCCCTATGGCGCAGCAACATTCAGTGGGTTTGGTAGTTATTCCCAATATGCCAGCCATCCCCATTTAAAAATGAGAACGATAAAGATTTATGGTGATACTCAGCAAATCGGCATGCGTTCCGATTTTGCCTTCTATCGTAATCAATCTCAGATTAATAGTGTCAGCGGGCAATTAACTTACAAGAATTACAATAATTACTTTAACGATGCCAAGATTGGTGTCAGTAGCCAAACATTGAGTGTCTTTGAACTCGGTGTTAATCATTTACATATCATTCCAACCGGATTAATCACGCTCAATCTGAGTGTTGAACAGGGTTTGCCTTGGTTTGGAGCACAAACCGGAACCGCCTATCTCGATAAGCAGTTCACCAAAGGCAAGTTGATGGTCAATCTACATCAGCGTTTTATGCTGTTCAACTCGCCTTATCAGCTCAATAACCTGTTTTATGGGCAATACAATCAGCGCGGTTTGCCCGGCGTCGAATGGCTGAATATCACTGATCGGAATGCAGTCCGGGGATTTAGCAAAAATACACTATCCGGGGATAACGGCTGGTATCTGCAAAATACACTGTCCCGGACGTTTCCCCTCGCCAACAGCACATTATCAATGCGTATCGGTATTGATATTGGCCGGGTTCAAGGATATCGCAGCCCACAAGGCTGGCAAAGCAGCGCCGGAATCAGTTCTGGCGCCACACTGAGATACCAGAGCATGGTATTCGATCTAGAAACCAGTCGAGGAAAGTTACTTTCTAATCGCCGAGCATCTGATGAACCCATTCAGGTGCTAGTCCGTTTTTCTTACACCTTTTGATGTTTTTAAGCAGTACCCAACGCTGTACACACAGCAATATAACTAAATAGATAGAGACTTAATGTATGAAAAACAAAAAATTCAGGTTATCTCCTACCGGCAAGCTTACCGCTTCTATGGCAATCATTCTTGTCTCTTGTTCTACCAGTTTTGCCAGTGAAATCGTTGGTGGTGGCGATCCAGCACACCATCCCGATATTTTCGCTGCCGAAGGTAAAGCAACGGTTGTGAATATCGTGACGCCCTCCTCTTCCGGGTTGTCACATAACCAATATCTGGATTACAACGTCGGCCAGATGGGTGTCGTTCTAAATAATGCGCTTAAGGAGGGGCAATCACAATTAGCGGGGCAGCTTGCCGCTAACCCTAATTTGAATGGTCAAGCTGCTAGCCTGATTCTGAATGAAGTTATCAGCAGGAACCCTTCCCTGTTATTAGGTCAACAGGAAGTGTTTGGTATAGCAGCAGATTATGTACTGGCAAACCCGAACGGCATCACCTGTAATGGATGTGGTTTTATCAATACTAACCGCGCTTCTCTGGTTGTAGGTAATCCATTGATAGAACAAGGTAATTTGCAAGGTTTCAGTACGTTTAATAATCAGAATAGCCTGAAAATTAAATCGGATGGTTTAATCGCCAATGCGATCCTTGATCTTATCGCCCCGAAAATTGACAACCGGGGCCCAGTCACCGCTCAAAAAGAGATTAATGCGATCAGTGGTGAAAATAAAACCTCAGCCACAGGAGAAGTCATTAATTCTCAGCAAACGTTAACCGGTGTGCTGGACAGCTATTATCTGGGGAGTATGCAAGCCGGACGTATCCGTCTACTCAATACTGCAAAAGGCAGTGGAGTTAATTTACAAGGTACTCTTACTGCCAGTGATGAGATTATTGTTGATTCCCACGGCAATCTCAATTTAGAAGCAGCACATCTACGAGGTGGAAATGTTGATCTTTTGGGTAATGATATTGAGGTAAAAGGTAAAGTCAGCGAATCATCATATAGCCGTGATGGTAGCAATAATTACCAAAGCTATTTCAGCGGTTCTTATACCAATGATAGTAAAAGTAGTCAGTCACTCGCTCGTACTAAGCTTGAAGGCAAAAATATTTCATTAGTCGCCAATAGTCATAACCGGATTACAGCCACGGATATCGTAGGTGATGATGTGAATCTGAGTGGTGCTAATCTCACTTTAGATGGGCAGCAATTAAAGCAATCCACTAAAAATATTAATAACCAACAGGGTTATTCCTGGCGCCATGAGGTCACTCAGGAAAGTGAAAAACTGCATCAGGCAGGAAACAATATCCAGGCCAAAGGAAATGCGAGCTTAAATGCGACGGAAGGTGACGTTAAGATCCTTGGCAGCAAAATAGATGCTAAAGGTGAGCTAGCGGTTACAGCGAAAAAAGGTGTTCAAATTGCCGGTCTGACTGAGACAGAAAAAAGCTCGGAAACAGGTCACAAAAAAAATCACACGGCTAAATTGCAGACCGGAAGTTGGGAAGAGAGTAAACAGACCGAGCGTTTGATTGCCAGTGAATTACAAGCAGGAACTAATCTTAATATTAAGGCAGGAACTCGTGCTGAAATTCTTGGGGCAAAAGTCCATGCAGGTCAAAATCTGACATTAGAAGCTGGTAAACAACTGCAAATCGATGTTCAGAAAACGGCTGATAGCCGGGCTATACGTGATGATAAAAAATACTGGGGAGGTCTCGGCGGCGGTGGGAATAAAGACAACAGTGAGTTAAAAGAAACCAACCATGCATCTGAATTGACAGCCAATGGGCGTTTATTGCTGTCAGGCTATGAGGGTATCGCCATTACCGGCAGCAAAGTGAAGGCGGTCCAAGGTGCTTTTGTAAATGCTAATAGTGGCGAATTAACCATCGATAATGCGGTCAGTCATATCAATCACAAAGTTGATGAGCGAACGGGCACAGTACTTAACATCACTAATAGCTCAAAAAGAACCAATCGCCAGCAACAGAAATCTCATGGCAGCGAATTGGTTTCTGAAGCAGAGCTCAAATTACTCAGTGATGAAGATATCAATATTATTGGCAGTCAGGTGCAAAGTACCGGCGCGCTTAGCCTGAACACATCCGGTAATATCAACGTGCTCTCTTATGGCGAACAGAAACAGGCTGATAAACAAAGCACTTCTCTGGAGCCGCAAAGCCACTTCCAACCAAAGGGGGATAAACAGTATCGTGCCGGAATAGGCATTGAACATACCAGTAACAGTCAAAAAAATCAGACGATAACACAGCAAGCTTCCACGTTGAGTGGAGGTAGCATGACTATCGATGCTGATAAAGATGTCACCCTGAGTGGTTCTAATCTGGTGACGACTACAGGTGATGCGAAGATCACCGGCGCGAATGTTCATCTGTTAGCCGCGGATAATAAAAAATCCGAAGAGAAATCTCAGAGTAAAAAGTACGTTGGCGCCTATCTTACTGGAGGAATCGATAAAGTCGGTTCTGGTATTCATGGTAGTTATGAAAGTAACAACAACAATCATACCAGTACGACTGCCGTTGTTTCCGGTTCGCAGATCGCAGGTGATTTGAATATTACAACCAACGGTGAATTGGTTCAGGAAGGGACAAAGCATGAAGTCAATGGCACTTATACCGTTGAGGCGGGCAAAGTCAGCAATCTGGCCGTATCGAATACGACATCAAATGCCAACCATAAACTACAGGTTGGCGCGGATATTGGTGTCAATGTCGATTATAGCGCTGTTACTCGCCCGATTGAGAAAGTGGTTAAAGAACCGGCTAAATCTGCGCTGGATGGCACTTTAACCAAAAAAGGCACACCTAATTTCGGGGCGGATATTGCCGCCAACGGCAGTAGTATCCAGACTGCAAACAAAAAGTCCGAAGCGGTTGTAACCTCTGTTCAGGCCGGCAATGTTGTTATCAGAACCAATGGCGAGCTGTATGATCAGGGTACTCAATATCGTGCTGATAAAGGTAACGTTACACTGACTGCCGGTAGCCATAACAGTAAAGCAGCACAGAATCACCACGAAAGCAGCCACAGTGAAACCCGCGGCAATGCTGACCTACGTGTTTATACCACCACCGGTGAAGATATCTCCGGTAATGGTAAAGGCAAAGGCGGCACACAAAGCAGCCATACTGCGACTACCACAGCAGTCACTAGCCGGATTACCGCTGCGGATGACATTAATATCCGCGTCGAAAGGGATACTGAATATCAAGGCACATCTCTGAATGCTGGCTCTGGTAAAGCTAATATAGATGCTAAAGGTGATATCCATTTTGATAATGCCACCAATAGCACGACGAAAACAGCAACCGGTTATAACGGAGAAGCATCTGCTAAAGGGGGAAACTCGCCAGAGGGCAAGAATGTTCATATCGGTCTTGGCGGCGGTTACAACACAGATAGCAAAAATAGTACCACAGCTCAGGTAAGTGAAATTGGCGGTAAGCAAGGTGTCAACCTGAGTGCAGGCAATAACTTGACGTTGCAAGGTGTTCAAGTGACCGGTAAGCAAATCGACTTGAACGCTAAACAAGGTAATGTTGAACTGGTATCCGCTCAGGATCGCATTAACAACGATAGTTGGGAATTTAACCTGAAAGGCAATGGAGGTAATGCAAGCTCGATTAAGAAAGCGGAAGATGACAGTACAACCACCACCGCAAAACAGAGCCTTGGCGGGGAAGTCAAAGTAGGGATTGATCGCCTGCAAGCAACAACCCAACGTAATAGCCATATTAAAGGTGAAAATGTCGTTATCAACAGCGGCGGTGATACAACAGTTGCCGGAGCACGAATAGAGGCGGATCAGGTAAAAGGCAGTATTGGTGGTGATCTACGAGTTGAAAGCCGTAAGGATACTGAACATGGGTTAAATGCCGGTGTTGATGCTGGTATTAATTACACCAAAGAATCCAAAGTAAAAAGTGACGATATCCCTAAAGACGAGTCAACTAAGGATAATTCGTCTAAAGACGATGTGTCGAAAGATGAGGTATTGACAGATGATCCAACTAAAAATCCAACCGAAGAGCCACAACCGAAAGGATGGCAGGAAAGATTAACCTCCGCATTTAATAGTCTTAATAATATTAAAGGTATTAATGGGGTTACAGGTAAACTTAAGAGCAATGTCGATATTAAAGATCGAGAAAATGTCGGCGAACAATCGGCTATTTCCGGTAATCAAGGGGTTAATTTAGATGTAACAGGAAATACTCATCTGATTGGCGGGCAGATTGGCAATGTGCAAGGTAATGTCATTCTTAATACCCAAAATGTGGAGCAACAATCTGTTACCGGCTATGACAATAGTAAAGGTGGCAATGTTGCATTACCTGATTCTGTTAGCGGAATAGTTAAAGCAGTTCAGGAAGGTGTATTGTCCGGCAAAATACCTTTGGTGAAAACTTATAGTAATGAAACCGAAAGTAGTACAACTAATGGCGAAATAATTAATCGTAAATCTGATTAATTTGTTCTTTTATAAAAGATCCTTCAAATGAGGGATCTTTTTATTGCTACCTATATTGAATATTTCAATAATTCCAATTGACAATATTAATGCTTTTTCATAATATCAAAAAATTAATAAATGACTTGGGAATATAATTATGTTTAAAATTTACAAACGAAATTTAGAACTTAAAAACTACTATAAGTCACAGGTTAGCATAAAGGGCTCTATATTTTTCCACTTTCATACTATAGTAGAGCTAACATGTCTTTTAAACCATCATAAATGCCAGCTAACTGTAAAGCAAAACCGTGACACCTTACACTTCCAACAATATTCTCTATAAAAATAAGCGACTACTTCCTATATGAGTTGTTTCTTTCAGATTGATTTTCATTTGAGGGAGATATCTCATAGAACATATTACGCTTACGTTTGTTCGATGTGCCATGATATCTTTTTATAAACAGTTGACTGTTTTCTTTTGTTAAAAAATAATATTCAGGGTAATTACTCTCTGGATATAGTAAACTGGCAAAATTAGGTACAATTTGATTTTTGTCACGATAATCAGGATAAGGAAAATATTCTTCAGAATAAACGATTTTTTTGTTTTTGATAAAAATAAATTTTACCCCGACATCAATAAATTGATAATGCATACCAATCGCCTTTTCTATAGATTTAGGACGAGTTCCTGTAGAAAAGATATAGGCACGATCCCAATGAAATGGTGTTATTTCATTTAAATCAATTAAGCATTCCTGATTTATTTTGCAATGTTCATTGGCAAAATCGGCAATGGCCTCTCTAACATCCCATTTTTTGAAAAAAACAAAATAAACAGAGACAAAAATAGCAAATATGATTAAAACAATAGACAAATTTTTATTCATTAATTTCATCTTCAATTTTCCCCTTATGCATAGCTAATTTTCACTCATACTTCTTTCTTATATTATAATAAAACGTCACTTATGAGTAATTATTTTCGAGGATTTTGAATGTATTTTATGCCAGGATGTATATAGTATAATTTATACATAGTAACTATATGTAATAATTTTTTCTATTTTTAACACAAACCTCAGATTTTCATCTGAGGTTTTTATTATAGATTATTTTTCAATGAGTTATACTTTTTCATTTACCGTTTTCATCAAGGCTTTCAAATACAGACTTCATATAAGCGTATTGTACATTGGAAATTTTTTCTTTAACAACTTCGTAGCCATGAGCATTCTTAACGGCAACATACAACCCTTCTTTATGAAATTTCTCTAATGCAATGAGCGCTAATGTTTTCATTGACGTTGTATTTGAATTCAACCCAATATGACGGCCTATTTGGTTATTAAGTAAATCAATAGTTTGATCAGCGTCATTGAGAACTGCAAATTGCCGGATATTCAGATCAACCCGAGGGTCAACTTCATGTGCATCACCTGCATGTTTAGCAATTTTCTCCCCATATCTGGCTGCCAGAGTCGCCTGCCAAATCGTATGTCGAAAAGCATTCACCTGCGTTCCTTCACCCTGCATTTCCTTGGGTTGAGTGAATGTCCCTTTTTTCTCATCACCTTGTGTTGCAAAACGCACTGCATTAGTGGTGATATTTGTCGAACCCTTACTGAAAAGGCCAATTTCCAATGCTTCTTTTGGGTACAACTTGGCAAAAATTAATTGCTTCACCGAAGGCGGGATTGCCGTGTTTTGACCGTCATGAATAGCTTCATTAATTTCTATTCTTGATTTTTCAAGATCTTCTTTGATTCTTTTTAATCGAGCGACTTCTGTAGTGAGTGCTCTACTTAATTTAGCTTTCATTTCTCGATAATATAAAAACAAATTCCTAACAGCTCTTTGATATTTATTCCCAATCTCATCTCGTTAGGCTGGTGGCATATCACTTTGACAAGTGACTTAGATTTGACAACGGAATCATCTCGTAGAAATATTGCATGATGAGATTACTCATATTCAAGCAAGGTAACTATTTGAGGCTATACATGCCAAAGTATGCAGAAAAACAGGAAACAACCCAACATCAGCCGAAAAGGTTATCCAAAACGCCTTTGGAAAAGGGAATTCATCACGGTAAAAAAGCGATTTCCCTGACGGTCAGAGTAGGAAATTATATCCGCAATATTCCTATTATCGCTCACTTTATCCGTGCAACGCTGCGTTTTAATGATCGGATGGGTAATCAGTTTGGCGCGGCAATAACGTATTTTTCCTTCTTATCACTTATTCCAATCCTGATGCTCTCTTTCGCCATTGCGGGTTTTATTCTGGCCTCTAATCCTGATTTGCTGGCAAAACTGATTAATGGTATCGCCAACAGTATTAGTGATCCGACTCTTGCCAACACGCTGAAAAATAGTGTCAATACGGCAATTAAACAACGTACTACCGTGGGATTAACCGGTTTGGCAATTGCGCTGTATTCCGGTGTGAATTGGGTCAGTAATTTACGTCAGGCCATTCTTGCACAATTCCATCCTGTCTGGGTGCGAAATCAAGAAGATAATGAGAAAATCTATTTTAAATATTTTCGTGATGCTATTTCTCTGATTGGGCTATTATTAGCGCTGGTGATCACGCTATCACTGACCTCTATCGCAGGCTCCGCCCAAGCAACTATTGTTAAGATGTTAGGGTTAGATGGCATTGAATGGCTACGTCCATCCTGGGTCCTGATTGGATTAGCCATCTCTATTTCAGCCAACTATCTGCTTTTCCTATGGCTATTCTGGGTGTTACCACGCCACCAGCCAGAACGTAAAGCGCTATTGAAAGGAACATTGATGGCAGCGATAGGCTTTGAAGTGATCAAATATATTATGACCATGACGTTACCACGCCTCGCTAATTCTCCCTCTGGTGCCGCATTTGGTTCTGTTATCGGCCTGATGACATTTTTCTACCTCTTTGCCCGCTTAACGCTATTCTGCGCTGCCTGGATAGCCACCGCGGATAATAATCATAAAAATACCGAATAAATGTGCCCAGGCAGAGCGATCTGCTAATAATAACCCGATGAATAAGGAGCTGTTTATGCCGTTTGTTAATATCAGAATTACCCGTGAAGGTGCTACAGCAGAACAAAAGAAGCAATTAATTGAAGGTGCTACTCAGTTACTGGCCGATGTATTGGGAAAAAATCCGGCGACAACTTTTGTCATTATTGATGAAGTCGATACTGATAATTGGGGAATCGGCGGTAAGAATGTGACTGAACTTAGAGCTGAGGCTAAAAAGTAGCCTCCAATGATGAAGGGCGGTATTGTCCGCCCTTTTTGTTGCCTAAGAAGCTTTTGCCTCAGGCTTAGATATCGGTGGTTGTGCCGGAATATCAACCTTATCCTTATGTGGTGTCAGCGGCATAATCTGATTAAAGCTGTTTCTTAACTGGTCGACATCTATCTCCGCTTCCCCTTCCGGTTGGATCAGAATAAATGCAACCTCTTGTGAAAGGATCTGCTTCAACTCACGATTAAGCATTTCAGGGGTCAAGGAAGCTAAAAATGCTTGCCTCAAACGCTGATACTGCTCAGGGGCGATATCCACCACATTGCTCTGTTGGGACAAAAGACGCTGATTAATCAGAATATCCGTACTGGTATGACCATACATGGCAAACAACTGGCCGAGTTGTGCTTGTTTTTGCGCATATAGCTCATCAAATTGTCCCTTCGGCAATCCTTTATCGCGTAGTGTGGCCAATTCAGCCGCCAGATACTCCATTGCAGGTTTTAAATTACCGGCTGCCGTGTTGAGATTCAGGGCACAACTCGCACGATGATACTGGACTTTACAATCTAGCCCCAATTTCAACGCTTTATCATTTTTTCTTTCCAGCCCAAGTTGCAGATAGCGATAAAGTGCCTCGCGGGTAATATCACTAATCCAATAGTGATTAAGCACATGCGAATCATTAATCGGCTGCCAATTGAGATCCCAAATCAAGGATAAAGTATCTTCTTTCTTTTTATCGCTGATAATCCCTATGGTCTCCGGTTTCATTGGCGACAACGCGGCAATGGTGGCCGGAGTATGGCGTTTACCTTTCAATGATGAAAACGCTAGATTGATATTTTCCGGCAGAGTACGGCTATCTACATGTCCCGCAACGTATAACGTCATCATGTCAGGGGTATACCACTGCCGGTAAAACTGCTTAAGCTTCTCCAAATCAATAGGTTGAAGCGCGTTTTGTGCCGGATCGTGCCCTAACAGCGTTGAACCTTTCAAACGTCTACGCCACACGGGATCTTGTATATCGGGTGGATAGGTTGCAACGGATGTATCAGCCATTTTCATGGCATGTTGTAGAGTCTCAGGTGTAAATACCGCTTTGCCCGCTGCATCAGCCAACCAGTTCAACGCGTCTTTTAGTAGTTCAGGCCGATTATGTGGCAAGCTCAAGCTATAGAGTGTGAAATCATATGAAACAATAGCTGGAGGCAGTGGGTATTTTGGATCAATAGCACTGTTCCATAACTGCTCTAATTTGGTGGAAGATAAACTTTTGCTACTAAAAAGCACGACTTTCGGAATCAACCAGGTATAACCCGTTTGTTGGGTTTTCTCCGCCAGTGACCCTGTTTTCACGACCAGGCGCAACTGTATTCTGTCGTTAGGACGTTGTGGCGTCTGCAAAATTTGCCAGTTAAAACCGTTTTCCAATTTACCTTGTTTCCAGGCAGGGTCAGGCTGCAAGGCTTCTGCCTGCGTCTGGCCCGCAACTGCCAGCATTATCCCACCAATAAAATAACGAATTTTCGTACCCTGCATGTGAACCCCTATAAATGTCTATCCTTGGTTTTAGCCTTCGAAGGTTTAACCATTGATGACAGAATATGTTCCCTTCGACCAATAATAACGGTAGAAAAAGCAAAAACCTGAATTTTAGCAGGCGAAATCCTGTCAGGATTATAACTGAGGATTAGACCTCAAACCGCCATGAATGGTTTCATGATGACGGAGGTTTATGCTTATTAAATTGACGATTATATCCCCTGATCAGCATACCCAGTTCATCATCCTGATGGTATTTAGGGCAAGCCATTGGCTCTGATAGTTGATCGTTATTAAGATTCTGCGCAATGTCTCGTAATGGGTGCACAATAATCCGGTTGATACACCAGCTTATCGACACCGTAAGGATAAGGGCCAGTAATAAATAAGTTGTCAGCATCAGTGCCAACGTATTAATGACAAAACGATATACTCGGTTGGAATCCACTTGCAAAATCAGATGCCCTAGCGGTTTAGCATCTGTCGATACTGAACCATAAACATGAAGAGGAATACTCACTTCCACAGGGATCCCAAAAACGCGTTTAGCCAGTTCGGGGATTGAGCGATGGGTAGCAAAGCTCAATCGTATCACCCGGATATCCTCCGGTAACACCACATCCGCACGTCCTAAAATACCGACAGTGCGCAGCCCTATCAGCAACTCTTTTGCTTTACTGAGATCGGAATTAAGTAGTGCTTCCGTTAAAGGTGCCTGTACCTGAACTGCCGCATTATTAAGCTGGCTGACATAATCATCTTTACGTTGCTGTATAAAATGACACAATTGGATCGTAATAAAAATAGCAATGGTCACCAGCGTGACGCCGGTCACTGCGGCCATCTGTTTAATGGTTAACGAACGTTTGACGCGCAATTTCATTTTCACTTAAACCAATGCCTGTGGATATCGCAGTTATAACACGTGATCAATGGAATTGAGTATACTTGATTTTATCGCTAGCGATCCCGTTTCACTTATCCAAGTCGTTATTTTTCTGAAATAATTGCCTTTGGTAGCAATCAATGGCCATCAGAAATATAAGTAAATATTTAAATGGTGATAATGACTAACCCAATATCACCAAAGATGTTTTATTGAATATACCCGTCATCTTTCAAGTTGCCTCTTTGTTGGCTGCGCTCGCTCACCCCGGTCACATAGTTTGCTATGCTCCCGGGGATTCACTCCCTTGCCGCCGCGATTCATCTTGAAATCCATAGGGTATAATTGCCAAGCAATTATTCCACCGTAACATTTTCATCCTGATCGACCGCAAAACAGGCGATCAGTTGATCACCATATTGATTCAATTTTGGCTGAAACTGAGTACAAATGCTAAGTGCCCGACGACAACGAGCGGCAAATGCACAACCGGGCGGTGGATTCATTGGGCTTGGTAATTCGCCGGTCAATTTTATCCGTTCACGGCGTAATTCAGGATTCAGCCTTGGCGTTGCTGATAATAACGCCTGTGTATAGGGGTGACGTGGATGACTGAAAATCATCTCCTTACGGCCTTTTTCCACACAACGACCAAGGTACATCACCATCACTTCATCAGCGATATGTTCAACCACAGACAAGTCATGGGAAATAAAGACATAAGAGAGCCCCAACTCTTGTTGTAAGTCCATCATCAGATTCAACACCTGTGCCCGCACCGAAACATCCAACGCAGAAACCGGTTCATCCGCAATCATCACATCCGGGTCCAACATTAGGCCACGAGCAATCGCAATCCGTTGGCGTTGACCACCGGAGAACATGTGCGGATAACGGCTGTAGTGTTCGGTTTTTAGCCCCACTTTTTCCATCATCTGCAACACTTTCTCTTTACGTTCCTGTGCGTTCAACTTGGTATTGATCCGCAGAGGTTCCTCCAGGATCTGCCCAACTTTCTTACGCGGATTAAGTGAACCATAAGGATTCTGAAACACAATCTGGATTTTCTGACGACGTAGCTTTTCAGAATCTTTATTGGGCACCAGCAGATCTTGCCCCTGATAATAAAGCTCCCCGTCGGTTGGCTTTTCAATCATCGTCAGCAATCGCCCCAGCGTGGATTTACCACACCCCGATTCACCAACAACTGCCAGCGTTTTTCCCTTTTCCAATTCGAAAGAGACCCCATCCAACGCTTTTACCGTTCTAGCCGGTGAAAAGAGTCCCCCTTTAATCGGATAATATTTTTTCAGATCTGTCGCTTTTAATAACGGCACAGTGGATATTTGCTGCGCCGGATAAAGATACTCACTCATACTGTCGGCCTCCCCACATCATCCAACGGTATATGGCATTTCACCTGACGTTCTCCTACCGTTCTTAATTCTGGTTCCACCTGACGACAATGGTCATTTGCATATGGACAACGTGGATTCAGTAAACACCCGATAGGCCGGTCATATTTCCCCGGCACAACACCCGGTAAAGAAGCAAGACGGGATTTATCCGTAGCAAATTCAGGTAATGCCCGGAGCAACGCCTGAGTATACGGATGACGTGGTGCCCGGAAGATTTCCGATGCCTTGGCGGATTCCACCACCTGCCCGGCATACATCACAATAATGTGATGAGCGGCCTCTGCAACCAATGCCAGGTCATGGGTGATTAATATTAGCGCCATATTTTCCCGTTGTTGCAACTCCAACAACAGTTCAATAACCTGCGCCTGAATGGTGACATCTAAAGCGGTTGTCGGTTCATCAGCAATCAGTAATTTTGGCCGGCAAGCAATCGCCATTGCGATCATGACCCGTTGACTCATACCACCCGATAATTGGTGCGGATACACATCCAGACGCGATGCAGGATCAGGGATACCGACCAAAGTCAATAGATCAATTGCCCGCTGGCGGCGAGTACGACGATTGCCACCTTGATGCACTTTCAGCGCTTCCATAATCTGAAACCCAACGGTATAACAGGGATTCAAGCTGGTCATCGGATCTTGGAAGATCATTGCCACTTCCGCACCAACCAGTTGGCGACGTTCTTGTTCGGAAATTTTGGTCAAATCACGCTGGTTAAATTCCAGCTTGTCAGCCATCACTCTACCCGGATAATCAATCAATCCCATTACAGCCAATGAACTAACCGATTTACCTGAACCCGATTCTCCAACAATCCCGACCACCTGCCCTTGCTCCACCCGGTAACTGATGCGATCAACAGCGCGGAATGGTGCTTCTTCGTCTCCGAAGTGAACCGATAATTTTTCTACATTTAACAGTGCCATTTCGCCACCTCACTACTGCTTGAGTTTAGGATCAAGTGCATCACGCAAACCGTCACCCATCAGGTTAAACGCCAACACTGTCAGCAGAATCGCCACCCCGGGGAACGTCACTACCCACCAGGCACTTTGTGCAAACTGCAATACATCAGACAGCATTGTTCCCCATTCCGGCGTGGGTGGCTGCGCCCCCATCCCCAGAAAACCCAAAGCAGCCATATCAAGAATGGCATTAGAAAAACCCAGAGAAGCCTGCACAATCAGTGGCGCCAGACAGTTAGGCAGGATATTGATAAACATCTGGCGCATGGAACCCGCTCCCGCCACCTGTGAAGCCGTCACATAGTCACGGTTAACTTCTACCAACACCGCAGCGCGAGTTAAACGGATGTAATGTGGCAGAGACACAAAGGTCAACGCCAGTGAAGCATTGACAATGGATGGCCCAAATATCGCCACCAGCACCAAAGCCAGCAACAGGCTTGGCAATGCCAGCATAATATCAACGATACGCATGATGATAATATCCACCACACCACCGAAATAACCCGCCAGCACTCCCAGAACAACCCCCATCAACAGGGATAGCACCACCACCAGACAACCTACCAGCAATGAAAGCCGAGCGCCGTACATCAGACGTGAAAGTAAATCACGCCCAACATCATCAGTACCCAGAATAAACTGCCAACTTCCCCCTTCCTGCCATGCCGGTGGCGTCAGCAAAGAATCGCGGAACTGTTCAGCCGCACCGTGTGGGGCAAGCACCCCAGCCAGCAGAGCAACCAACAACATCAGCACAATATAAACCAAGCCAGCAACGGCCCCCTTATTGCGCTTAAAGTAATACCAGAACTCCTGCATCGGCGTCATAATCTTAGGCGCACTGTTTGCAGGCTCAGTCACTTGAGACATAATGTGCTCCCTATTTCTTATGCCGGATACGCGGGTTAACGATGCCGTATAACAAGTCAACTATCAGGTTAACCAAGATGATCATGATCGCCACCAGTAATACGCCTCCCTGCACCACCGGATAATCCCGGCGTTGAAGGGCATCGATAAGCCAGCGTCCAAGCCCCGGCCAAGAGAAAATAGTTTCAGTCAAGATAGCCCCCGCCAGCATCATGCCCACCTGCAAGCCGATAACGGTGACAACCGGCAGCAATGCATTGCGAAGCCCATGGACCACAATCACACGAATACGACTCAAACCTTTAGCGCGTGCAGTACGGATATAATCTTCACCTAGTACTTCCAACATAGAAGATCGGGTCATACGGACAATCACCGCCAGTGGAATCGTCCCCAAGACAACGGCAGGCAAAATGATATGCATCACCGCATCTTTAAAATCACCGGTTTCACCCCAGAATAGTGTGTCGATTAGCATAAAACCCGTTAGCGGATAGCTGTCATCAAGGAAAACACTGTCGCTTATCCGACCAGATACCGGTGTCAGATCCAACTGAACAGAAACCAGCATGATCAACATGATCCCCCACCAAAAGATCGGCATGGAGTATCCGGTTAGGGAAAGTCCTATCGCAGTATGATCAAAAACAGAACCACGCTTTACTGCCGCCAAGACACCAACGGGAATACCCACAGAAATAGCGAACAGCATGGCGCATATCCCCAGTTCAAGCGTTGCCTGGAAACGGGGAACAAACTCTTCCCACACCGAGATACGACTTTTCATGGAGATACCAAGATCACCATGTAACATATTACTTACATAATGAAAGTATTGCTGCCAAAGTGGTTTATCCAACCCCATTTCGGCCATTAGCTGGGCATAACGCTCAGCCGATATTCCACGTTCCCCGGCCATAATGGTCACCGGATCGCCGGGGATCATATGGACAAAAGCAAAAGTCAGTAAAGTAATGCCAATAAACGTTGGGATTACCAACCCCAGACGTCGGAGTATGAACTGCAACATATCCCGAACTCTCTTTTTTTAAATGCCGGTTACAGCTCTCAGGCCGTTTGGCTTGATAAGGGGGAGGACTTTCCCCCTTTGGCTCACAATTTAATCAACACCTTAAGTCAGAACAGGATTATTCGAGAGACACGTTGCTGAAAATATGTCTGCCTAGAGGATCAACGACGTAACCTTTGACCTCTTTACGGATCGGTTCATATACCGTGGAATGAGCCACAATCAGGGCCGGAACCTGCTCATGCATCACAGCTTGAGCCTGTTTATAAAGCTCAACACGTTTAGCATGCTCAGAAACGATTCGGGCTGGCTGTATGGCATCTTCAAACGGTTTGTAACACCATTTAGAGTAGTTGGAACCTTTATCTTTAGCTGCGCAGCTAAACAAAGTCGCGAAGAAGTTATCTGGATCACCATTGTCTCCCGTCCAACCCATCATGACAATTTGATGCTCGCCATCTTTAGCTCGCTTCAAATATTCGCCCCACTCATAGCTGACAATTTTGGCCTTAACACCAATTTTTCCCCAGTCAGCCTGGACCATTTCAGCCATACGACGGGCATTCGGGTTGTATGGACGCTGTACCGGCATTGCCCACAGATCAATGGTAAACCCACTTCCCATCCCTGCTTCTTTTAGGAGCTGTTTCGCTTTTTCTGGATCGTACTGATAATCTTTAAGATCATTGTCGTAACCCCACATGGTTGGTGGGATCAGATTTTTGGCTTTCTGACCAGCGCCCTGATAAACCGCTTCAACGATAGCGTCTTTATTGACTGCCATCGTCAACGCTTGACGAACTTTGACGTTATCCAATGGCTTTTTAATGACATTGAAAGCGACATAACCGACATTCAGACCCGGCTGTTCCAGCAAAACGATATCTTTATCCTGTTTCATGCGGGCAATATCCGCCGGATTTGGATATGGCATGATCTGACATTCGTTTTTCTGCAATTTTGCATAACGAACGGATGCATCAGGAGTAATAGAGAAAACTAGCCGGTCAATTTTGGCTTTATCTCCCCAGTATTCTTTGAAGGCTTTATACAGAATGCGAGAATCTTTCTGATATTGCACCAACTGGAACGGGCCTGTACCAATTGGATTCAGATCGACTTTCTCTGGCGTACCGGCTTTCATCATCTTATCTGCATATTCTGCTGACATAATAGAGGCGAAATCCATACCTAAATCAGCCAGGAATGGTGCTTCCGGGCGGCTCAGTTCAATCCGCACAGTATAATCATCTACTTTTTCAACCTTATTGATCATCTCACTCATACCCATGCCAATGAAATATTCATAGCTGCCGCCTGACACCTTGTGGTATGGGTGGTTTGCATCTTTTTGCCGCATGAAAGTGTAGATCACATCATCAGCATTAAATTCTCGGCTTGGTTTGAAGTCTTTGCTATCGTGCCACTTAACACCTTTGCGCAGATGAAAAATGTAAACTTTACCGTCATCGCTAATATCCCATTTTTCAGCCAGGCTCGGGATAATTTCAGTTGTACCTGTTTTGAACTCAACCAAACGGTTATACAGCGGTCTGGAGCTGGCATCATAAGTTGTGCCAGCGGTGAACAGTTGTGGATTAAAGCCTTCCGGTGAGCCTTCGGAACAGTAAACCAATGTTTTTGCCTGAACGCTGGCGGTGACTGCCAATGCAACTAAGCTGACCCCTAGCTTCAATAACTTCGCTTTTTTAGAGAAAGTTGTCATTTTCTTGCACTCCATTTGTGATGGTGTTGTGTACAGTCAGAATCTGCACTTTCTGTCAGAAACTGCGCTGTTTAGGTTTTGTTTATTATTTTCAGCTTATCAATTAAACAACTGTTGTCTCTTGCGTCAATAAGATCTCAACAGATGTCATAAACAACAGGAAAACACAAAGGAAACTAATAATTAACATAGTTAGCACAAAAATATGACAACGAGCACGTTTTATAGACAAAAAGACCATAAAAAGACCATGACTACAGGATTAATCACTATTAACCTGTGCGCAAAAATTGTGGTTGTTTGATTAATTAGTAAACGATTATTTCAGTGAAAAAGATGATAACTGGCATAAAATGCTGTGCGCCGAATAAAGTCGGCACCTGAAAAGTAAGTCAAATAAATATAACATTAATAATATAAATAAATACAAAAACCTGTTACTAGTTTATCTACTTTTCATCGCTTCTGGTTTCATTAATGATTAACTAGTAAATTAATGACCGTTGTCATTATCAGATCGCTATTAATACTATTTACCATCGCCTTACCATCGTCACACAGGATAGCGGCGAACTATTTTGTCTATTTATACCTCATTATACCCTTTTGTCTTTTTTATCTTGCTCACCCCAAGAATAATTAATAAAGAAACTATAACCGAAGCTGCAATCAAACTTTCAACAGAAAACGCTATGCGTGAATCAAGATATTGGAAAAGAATCGTAAATACAGGTATCAGTAAAAACAATAAAGAGACATGAAGGGGAGTAATGGCATTAATTGCCTTCAGTACGAGATAGATTGGAAGTAAGTGACCGACAGCAACAAGAATCAACATCGGAAGAATCAGATCAATATTCAAACTAAGAGAAACATCGGATAGTGAAATATAACAAAATGAAAGTATCACCATTAAAATACTTCTAACAGACAATATCTCATATGTTTGCCATTTTTCCTTGAATAATTTCTTAGAAGAAATAGTGTATAATACCGTTCCTACAGCACCAATTATCACACTAACAATACCAATAATCCTATCCTGAGATGAGGTTGATGATAATCCACTATTTCCTAAAAATGCATTCACTAGCATCACACCTACCCCAATGAGAACTAACCAAGATATGACAACTTCTAATTCTTCTGTTTTTGCCTCGTCTTTATCGATAAAAGATGAAAGGAGGATTGTTATCGCAGGGCCACAAGCCACTGAAGCAACACCTACTATTGCAGGCTCAAGAAAACGCAGCGCAATGATTAATCCTCCCCAATTTAATAGAATTGAAATATTAACAATTAACACCAATAAGGTGTTCTTGCGGACTTTCACAATTAATTGATCAATCCCTTTGAAAATACTTATCATCATAAATAATAAAGTAGATGATATAAAGCAATAAAAGATAACAATAGCTGAATTTATCGATTGAGTTAAATACGCAACAAACACATCAAATGCTGCACTGATGAGGCAAAAAATAACCCCATATATTACGCCATTATATGAAGACATATATCACCTATTATTCTATACCCGTCATCTTTCAAGTTGCCTCTTTGTTGGCTGCACTCTCTCACCCCGGTCACATAGTTATCTATGCTCCCGGGGATTCGTTCCCTTGCCGTCGCGATGCATCTTGAAATCCATAGGGTATATATACAAAAATATCCTATCCTTATGTCTACTTATAGAATTTTGATATTCACACTTCGAAAATACTCGATTACCGTTTATTTTAAACTTATTAATTTCGAGTAAAACTGTGCTGCCTATGTCATTTAATTTCACATTTACATTCCATTTGATGTTCATAGAAGATAATATTCATACACCATTATTATGTTTTTTCAAACAAGTCATTTAATGAATGAGAGATATTCCTCAGATAAACAAACCAAGTCTTATTTATCATAAAATTAATGTTATAAAGATAACATTAAATACCATTGATAGTAATTAAATGTTATTTTTACACCATGTCATCATTAGTATATACGTAACTTTTATACAGGAATTATTGGCACAAAAGATTCAACAAACCTCAAGTTAAATAGCGGAATTTGTATATGTTTTTTTAATTATTTTTTCTTTAACTATTGAATTTATCTACCAAAGCGGATAATTTTACGGGCGAATCATATCGACGTAAAGTTAAAAATACAGCATTAAACGTTGTTGTCCGAACAACCTTCTTATTAAAAAATGCAGTCTTGTCCTCAAGGGTGACAATGCATTTTTATATCCGATTTTCTTCTCACTTTTTCAACAGCAGACTGAATTGGTAAAGACTCATTTAACATCAATTCGTTTATCGGCTCGAAATGTGATTTATCTAACTCTGACTTTCGATAGTTTTTGACATTTTTACGAGATTAAGTTAGATCAAATTTATGTATACCCTATGGATTTCAAGATGCATCGCGACGGCAAGGGAACGAATCCCCGGGAGCATAGATAACTATGTGACCGGGGTGAGTGAGTGCAGCCAACAAAGAGGCAGCGTGAAAGACGACGGGTATATAAATATTTCAATGGAGATGTAATAAGTCTATATAAAAATTAAACAATTTATACCAAGATTATGTAGGATTACATTAAAAAATGGAAAGTCAATGGAAATGTTATCTACTGAAAAAAAATATTTAAAAGAAACGAACAATCAAATATTACCAGTCCATTCAACATTGCTACACGAGAATTCACCATCATTTACTGTCCAAGGTGAAACCTCTCGTTGTGACCAAATTATTCAAAAAGGTGATCACGCGCTAATAGGGATAAGCCCCTTTAACTCACGTTTTTCAAAGGACTATGTAGTGGACCTTATTCAGTGGTCAAGTTATTATTTCCGACAAGTTGACATATTGTTACCTTGTGAACGTGAAGCTTCACGCCTTTTAGTTGCTAGTGGAGCTGAGAATGCTAAGGCTATCAAGAAAACACAGCGCGAAATTAGACGTCTTTTATGTAACCTTGATTATGCTATTTCCACAGCAATGTTAAAAAGTAAGCAAATCAGAGTTATTCAATTTTGTGACTTTGCACTAAACCATGACTACCAATCTCTTAAAACACAAGTTGAAAACGCGTTTAATGAATCAGAATCTTTTAAAAAAATCTGCCTTAATATGGCCTTTCAAGCCATAAAAGGGAGACTAAAAGGTACCGGGCAATACTTTGGTCCAATTGACCTACAATTAGTATATAAAGCGTTACCATATATTTTCGCTGAAATTCCCTTTTACCTCGATACCCCTCGATTACTTGGGGTAAAGTATTCTACGTTACTTTATCACCGTCCTTGGCCAATCGGAAAAGGGTTGTTTAACGGCCGTTATCCTATACAAGTAGGAGATAGACAAAGTTACGGAATCGTCACTCAACCATAAAATACAAACAGTCTGATGAAATAGTAATTGTATTTAAAGTTAATAAGCTCTTAGTACCCAATATCTTTAGAAAGGAAGCAAAATAATGGCTAAATTAAGTTCTTTTAGTATTCACGATCCTAAATTCATAAAAAATCCTTATGATTTTTACGACATCTTGCATAAACAAGATTTAGTTTATTTTGAACAATCCCAAAACAGCTATTTTATTGGCAAATATGAGGATGTTGACGCTATTTTAAAATCCTCAATTTTCAATACTCAGCCATTAACCGCACTTGCCGAACCGGTTATGGGGGATCGCGTTCTTGCTCAAATGGAAGGTGAAGAGCATGCGTGTAAACGAAAACTCATAATGCAAGGACTTTCAAGAGATTATTTTAATCGCTACTACGAACCCATGATTCGAAAGATTACTGAAGATCTCTTACAACCTTATATGGAAAAAGGAAATATAGATATTGTTAATGACTTTGGCCGCGATTATGCCGTATTAGTAACATTAGGTATTCTCGGACTGCCAAGTGATAACTATCGTGATATAGCTGAATGGCACAAGGGTATCGCCAGTTTTATTACCCAGTTTGACCAAACAGAACCAGAAAAAATGCACAGTCTTGAATGTAGTCAGAAATTAATTCGCTTACTAAAGCCTATAATAGATCAGAGACGGTGTAATCCCAGTGAGGATATTATATCTATATTTTGTCAAGATACAGCGATGTCCATGAGTGAAATTACAGCACTGTGTTTAAACATTCTATTAGCTGCTATAGAACCTGCTGACAAGATATTAGCAATGATGCTTAATCACTTAATATCTAATCCAAGTATGTTTGATGCAGTGCTCAAAGATCGCAGTCTGGTTCGAGATGCATTTGAAGAAACTTTACGTCTGACATCACCGGTACAGCTAATTCCAAGAGAAGCGGGTGAAGACGTCACTATTTCTGGTATCGATATACCTAAAGGCGCTGTAATATTTTGTATGATTGGCGCAGCTAATCGCGATCCATCGGTTTTTCACAAACCAAATGAATTTGATCTATATCGAAGAAAAAATACAACTTCTCAACAGAAAGCAAATCGAAAAAGACATTTAGCTTTTGGTGCAGGTACTCATGCCTGTGCTGCGGCTGCATTTTCACTTAATCAGTTGGAAGTTGCATCCAATATTATTTTGGATCGCCTGCCCAATTTACGTTTTGCTAGTAACGATCATTATCAAGAAACAGGCGTGTATACACGAGGATCCGCTAAACTCCTTTTGAGTTTTGATCCAATAGCATCGTCTGCTATCAAGGAATAGTCGCCTTTATCTGAAAATCACTATGGAAGCGATGGAATATAAGGGATGCCAGAAGTGAGTATCCCTTGAAACAATCAGGAAATATCTACATTTTATTATCGAAAAGAGGTGACTCATGATGATAAGTAAAGTCAATAATAAAGTAAATTAAACGGGCTACCTGATACATTGACACCTTGATGTTCAAGGTATACGATGCCGTTATGAACAAGCCAAAGAAAACACTTAACACAGTTGGACGAGCAACAGTGGACTACACTGATCGAATGTATTGGAATGGCATCATTAAGATGAGCTTATCCAAATTTTTCATTCTCAGTGTTCTACAACAACGGCCTATGCATGGTTACGAAATTGCCCGAGAGGTTGAACATTCTACCCAAGGGTGTTGTTCACCTACCGAAGGTACAATTTATCCGGTGCTGCGTGAATTTGAGCAGGGGGAGTATGTAACGGTACACAATGAAACCGTTGCAGGCCGTGGACGCAAAGTATACACATTAACAGATAAAGGGCGGACAGCTTTTACTGTCGCTGTAGAAGCTTGGATGGAAGTCGCCGCACATATCAATCGTCAGCAATGACGATTTTTTTTGACTTAATACATTGGACATCTATGCATTGATCAGGAATATGAGGAATCTATTGTCAATCTGGCGCCAAATTACCGAAACGTAATATCAGCCTATTAATGATTTAATTTGGAGGAAATAAATATGAACGAACAATCGATTAAACAGCGAATCAAAGACATACAACACTATTATGGCAAAACCCTGTCTAGTAGAGAGGAGCTTGCTGTAAATGTATGCACAGTGGACAGCACCACTTCAGACCGAATCAAAGAAATTCTTAAGCTTATTCATCCTGATGTACAGAGGCGTTTTTATGGTTGTGGTACGCCTTTTCCTCCCTTGCTAGAAGGAACGACAGTATTAGACTTGGGATGTGGGAGTGGGCGTGATTGTTTTATTCTGTCTCATCTCGTAGGTACTGAGGGTAAAGTTGTTGGTATTGACGCAACGGCAGAACAAATCGAATTTGCCCAACGTTTTGTGGATTATCATCGTCAAATCTTTAACTATTCATCCACCAATGTGCATTTTCAGCAAGGCTATATCGAGTCACTAGAACAACTTAATTTACCACCTGAAAGTATAGACGTTATCGTTTCAAACTGTGTCATCAATCTATCTGTATCTAAAGCAAGTGTGTTGGCTGGTATGGCCCGTTTACTCAAATCGGGTGGTGAAATCTATTTTTCTGACATTTTTTTAGATAGAAGACTGGACCAATCACTGAAAAATGACCAACAGATGGTTTGTGAGTGTATCGGTGACGCATTGTACTTTGAAGATTTCATACGGCTAGCAAGAACAGCCGGTTTTAATGATGTTCGTGTCATTAATAGCAGTTTGAAATCCATCAACAATAAGGAGATTGAGGCAAAACTAGGCGGCGCAAAACTGTATTCAATGACGCTGAGGCTGTTCAAATTAGATTTAGAAGACCGTTGTGAGGATTATGGTCAAGTTGCCATTTACAAAGGCAATTTACCCGATGCACCGGATCAGTTTGTGCTTGATCGAGAACATATTTTTGAGACAGGCAGAGCAGTCCCTGTATGCCGCAATACCGCCGATATGATCACCAAAAGTCGTTACCATACATTATTTGATTTAATAGGTGATGGGAAAAAACATTATGGCCTTTTCAACGGTGGAAGGGCGAAGCATTTTGATGCTGATAGCAAAGTTATGCAAGTTTATGCACCAAGTGGCTGTGGTTGTTAGAGTAAATGCTTCCAAATAGCAAAAAGCCTTACAGCAATCACTGTAAGGCTTCTCTATTTCTTTAAGTCTGCGGCTTATTTGACAGCCCCGAACTCTAAATTGGTCGGCGAGAGAGGATTCGAACCTCCGACCCACTGGTCCCAAACCAGTTGCGCTACCAAGCTGCGCTACTCGCCGAAAACGAGGCGAATCTTACTGCGCTCGCTACAGGCCGTCAATACCTTTTTGATAACCAGAGATTAGTTGCTGATAAAAACAACTGAACCTCAGTTATGTCGCACTTTCTCACGGATTTCACAGAAATACGTCATTAGGTAAAAAATAATGTTGTAGCTAAATCTGGACTTTCTTTTTTCTAACTAAGAGCCTATCTCAATAGGCGTAATTGTTGCAGGCAGTTTGAACACGGACAGCGCGGAAAAACCGGAGCGTACACGTAGTACGTGAGGATTTTGAGCACTGCCCAGGTTCAAAATGGCAAATAAAATAGCCCTATTGAAATAGGCAGTAAGTTATTTTAACCTGCTACCCAGTGCCCCTAGAAAGGTTTATTCATCAAATAGGTCAGAATGTCTTCCTGTTTGTTCATATCTTTGCCACGTTTTTGTGCGGATTTCACATCACGCTTAAATTGACTTGAATATCTTGGCTAACGTATCAGATACCAAGCTGATCGAATAAATCGTCAGCATCCTTTGCTTGATGAATGTCTTCACCACGATCACTCTTAGCCAAAGTTTCGGCAGTCAATTTATTAGGTACTCTCATTTCAAACGGTAATGCTTTTTCCTTCGCAACTTTAGTCAAGGTGATACGCACAAGATCAGATATGGTTAACCCCATACCAGCCAAAACTTCGGTAGCTTCTGCTTTTAATGTCTCATCGATTCTTGCCCGAACAAATGCATTTGCAGCCATAAATCCCCCTTTTAATTTATAAATAAAATGTAGCTCGAATGAGCCACAAAATCAAGGTTAGAGGTATTAAGTTCCGGCTATCGCATTTCACAACAGCCGGAATTGACTATTTCAGGTCACTATTGCAGTAACGAAATATCCGCAACTTTCAGGAACAGGTCCCGCAATTCACTTAACAAAGTTAAGCGATTCACGCGCACCTGCTGGTCTTCATCCATTACCATTACATTGTCGAAGAAAGCATCGACAACTTCACGCAGAGAAGCCAATTCAATCAGAGCTTCCTGATAGTGCCCTTCGGCAAACAAAGGCGCCAGCTTATCCTGTAAAACTATCAGATGCGTTGCCAGTTTCACCTCTTCTGGCGCTTTCAACGTAGAAACATCTACTTTCTCGTTCAATGTCTCTTCAGACTTAGCCAGAATGTTAGAAACGCGCTTATTCGCCGCGGCCAACGCTGCGGCTTCATCCAATGTACGGAAATGAGTGACCGCTTTAACACGGGCATCGAAATCAGCGGGTTGCGTTGGACGACGCGCCAATACAGCCTGAATGGTATCAATGCTGTAACCCTGCTCCTGATACCATGCACGGAAACGGCCAAGCATAAACTCAACCACGTCATCAGTGACTTTGGCATTCGTCAGCTTGTCGCCATACAGACGAACCGCTTCTTCTGTCAATGCCTGTAAATCCAATGGCAATTTTTTCTCAACGATAATACGCAAAGCCCCCAGCGCAGCACGACGCAGTGCAAACGGATCTTTATCGCCTTTCGGATGCTGACCAATGCCAAAAATACCCGCCAGAGTATCCATTTTGTCTGCAAGGGCTAATGCACAGGAAACACCCGTAGAAGGCAGCTCATCACCGGCAAAACGCGGTTGATACTGCTCATTCAGCGCCAGAGCGATATCTTCCGCTTCACCGTCATGACGAGCGTAATGCATTCCCATCACACCCTGAGTATCGGTGAACTCGAACACCATATTGGTCATCAGGTCACATTTGGACAACAGACCCGCACGGGTGGCGTGATTAACATCAGCGCCAATCTTCTCTGCAATCCAACCAGCCAAAGCCTGAATACGATCCGTCTTATCGCGCAATGTACCAAGCTGTTTCTGGAACAGAACGGTTTCCAAACGAGGCAAGTTGTCTTCCAGACGCTGTTTACGATCCGTCTTAAAGAAGAATTCCGCATCAGCCAAACGAGGACGAACCACTTTTTCGTTACCAGAAATGATTTGTTGCGGATCAGAAGATTCAATGTTGGCAACAAAGATAAAGTTCGCCATCAACTTGCCCGCATTGTCGTAAACCGGGAAGTATTTCTGATCACCTTTCATGGTGTAAACCAGTGCTTCTGCTGGTACTTCGAGGAATTTCTCTTCAAATTTCGCTGTCAGCACAACCGGCCATTCAACCAGTGAAGTAACTTCTTCCAACAAACTGTCACTAATATCCGCAATGCCACCCAGTTTAACCGCCGCTTGTTCGACATCCTGTTTGATGAGCGCCTTACGGGTTTCATAATCCGCGATCACTTTACCGCGTTGCTGCAAAATTGCCGGATACTGTTCCGCATTGTCAATCGTGAATTCAGGCTCACCCATAAAACGATGGCCACGAATGACACGCGCGGATTTAATACCCAGAATTTCGCCTTCAATCAGTTCATCACCAAACAACATGGTAACGGTATGCACCGGGCGAACAAACTGCGTCTCTTTATCGCTCCAACGCATCAGTTTAGGAATTGGCAACTTACTCAGCGCGTGATTGACCATACCCGACAATAGCTCTGTTGCACGGCGGCCTTTTACCAGCGCACGATACAGTAACCATTCGCCTTTATCTGTCACTAAACGTTCAGCCTGAGAGGCCGTGATACCACAACCACGGGCCCAACCTTCAGCTGCTTTTGTCGGTTTACCTTCCGCATCAAATGCCTGAGCAATCGCCGGGCCACGTTTTTCCACTTCACGGTCAGCCTGCGCTTCATCCAGATTGGCTACTTTCAGCGCCAGACGGCGCGGCGCGGCAAACCAGCTCACTTCACCATGAGCCAAATTAGCGTTATCCAGTTCTGCCGCAAAATTAGCCGCAAATGCTTCAGCCAGTGAACGAAGAGCCTTCGGCGGCAACTCTTCTGTGCCGATTTCCACCAGGAAAGTCTGTTGAGTCATGACAGCCTCTTAGTTCTGATTCTTTTTACACATAGGGAAACCCAGTGCCTCGCGGGAGGCATAATAAGCTTCTGCAACAGCTTTGGTCAGGGTGCGGATACGCAGGATATAACGCTGACGTTCAGTCACCGAGATAGCTTTACGGGCATCCAATAAGTTGAATGTATGACCCGCTTTGAGAATACGTTCATAAGCCGGCAGAGGCAGCGGCGTTTCCAGCGCCAGCAGCTCCTGAGCTTCTTTTTCATATTGCTCAAAGCAGCTAAACAGGAAATCAACGTCCGCATACTCAAAGTTATAAGTAGATTGTTCCACTTCATTTTGATGATAAATATCACCATAAGTGGTTTTACCCAGCGGGCCATCGCACCAAACCAGATCATAAACACTGTCCACGCCCTGGATATACATTGCCAGACGCTCAAGACCGTAGGTAATCTCACCCGTAACAGGTTTACACTCAAGGCCACCTACTTGTTGGAAGTAAGTAAACTGAGTCACTTCCATGCCGTTAAGCCACACTTCCCAGCCCAATCCCCAAGCGCCTAACGTTGGGTTTTCCCAGTTATCTTCAACAAAACGGATATCATGAACCGTCGGGTCCAACCCCAATTCTTTCAGCGAACCCAGATATAATTCCTGAATATTGTCTGGTGACGGCTTAATAATGACCTGAAACTGATAGTAATGTTGTAAGCGATTCGGGTTTTCACCATAACGGCCATCTGTCGGACGACGGGAAGGTTGCACATAAGCCGCCGCAATTGGCTCCGGGCCAAGTGCACGCAGGCAAGTGATTGGATGAGAAGTGCCCGCGCCGACTTCCATGTCCAGTGGTTGGACAATGGTGCAGCCCTGGCGCGCCCAATAATCCTGTAAGGTCAGGATCAGCCCCTGAAAGGTCTTGGTATCAAACTTTTGCATGTTGGATCCGCACGCGATACATATGAATTTGAAAGGAAGTCGGTCAGTATACCCTTTGACCTTAAGATATACAGCCCTGAATTCGCTCTCAATTCCGCCCTGAAATAAAAAAATCTTAATCTGGCTATTTTGCTTGTATATATATACAGTTAAAGTACAGTCAATTATTAACCATCAACATCGGGAATAATCATCATGGAACTAACACGCTGTCATTGGGTGACCTCTGATCCTGAATATCTGGCTTACCATGACAATGAATGGGGAAAACCACAAGAAAATAGCCAGAAGCTGTTTGAAATGATTTGTCTGGAAGGCCAGCAATCCGGGCTATCATGGCTGACTATCCTGAAAAAACGTGAGGGCTATCGCCAATGTTTTCATCAGTTTGATCCGGTAAAAATTGCCGTCATGGATGAAAATGATGTGGCACGGCTGATGCTTGATCCTGCTATTGTCCGCAATCGCGCCAAAATTAACGCTATTATCAACAATGCGCGGGCATATCTTAAAATGCAACAACAGGGTGAAGAATTCAGCACCTTTATCTGGCGGTTTGTTGATAACAAACCGATTATTAATCAGTGGAAAACCATCACAGAGGTGCCGGTAAAAACAGATCTTTCAGATGAGTTATCACAAGCACTGAAAAAAAGAGGGTTCAAATTTATCGGCAGTACCACTTGCTATGCATTTATGCAGGCAACAGGCTTAGTCAATGACCATATAACTGACTGTTTATGTAGAAAATAAATTCAGTGAATTACAATAGCGCCAAGATTAACACCAATAATAAAACTGGATATTAACCAAACATTTAGCTCTTTATTTTAAATGTTAAATTAAATGCCATATTAAATAATTAGTAGTCATAATTTTCCAGATTGCACCTCGATAATGCGAAGGGTATGGTGTTATTTCTTCTAATTTAAATAACACACCGACAACGAACACGGCTATGATTTTTTCTCAATTCGGTAACAAGTTTACACAAGACGCAGGTATAACCCGCCTGATGAATGACCTTAATCAAGGGTTGCGGACACCTGGTGCAATTATGCTGGGCGGTGGTAATCCGGCACATATCCCGGAAATGGATGACTATTTTCAGCAATTACTGACTGAAATGGTCGCAAGCGGCCAACTCACGGAAACACTATGCAACTATGATGGCCCTCAGGGTAAAGATACGCTAATTCGAGCATTGGCAGAGATGCTGCGCGAAAAACTTGGCTGGGAAATTGGTACACAAAATATTGCCCTGACCAATGGCAGCCAGAGCGCATTTTTCTATCTGTTTAACCTGCTGGCCGGGCGCAGTGAAGATGGCTCCACCCGTAAGGTACTATTTCCACTGACACCGGAATATATTGGTTATTCTGACTCAGGGCTGGATGAAGGCTTATTTGTTGCCAATAAACCCAATATTGAATTATTGCCAGAAGGCCAATTCAAATACCGTGTTGATTTTGACCATCTCAATATTACCGAAGATATTGGCCTGATCTGTGTTTCTCGCCCAACCAACCCAACGGGTAACGTCATCACTGACGAAGAATTGCAACGGCTGGACTATCTGGCTCAACAACACCAGATTCCATTACTCATTGATAATGCTTATGGCGTACCATTCCCAGGTATTATTTTTAGCGAAGCTACACCATTGTGGAACCCTAATACTATTCTGTGCATGAGCCTATCCAAATTGGGGCTGCCCGGTTCACGCTGCGGAATCATTATCGCTAACGATAAAATCATCAATGCCGTCAGTAACATGAATGGTATCATCAGCCTTGCGCCGGGCGGTGTCGGCCCCGCAATGGCATTGGAAATGATCCGTCGCAATGACCTGCTTCGTTTGTCACAGGAAATTATCCGCCCGTTCTATCAACAACGGGTTCAAGACGTGATTCAGATTATCCGTCGTTATCTGCCGGCGGAACTTTGCCTTATCCATAAACCAGAAGGTGCCATTTTTTTGTGGCTGTGGTTTAAAAATCTGCCGATAACCACAGAAACGCTTTATCAAAGACTGAAAAAACGTGGTGTGTTAATGGTTCCAGGTCACTATTTCTTCCCCGGACTGGAACAAGACTGGCCGCATGCTCATGAATGCATGCGTATGAATTATGTTCCTGATCCGGAAAGTATTGCAAAAGGGATTGCGATTTTGGCAGAAGAAATTGAGCAGGCACATCAGCAAGCAGCCTGAAATCAATGTATACCCTATGGATTTCAAGTTAATTAAAACACAGAAAAAAATCCTGTTACATAAAAAATTCACGACTTTTTGATATCAGTGCTATGGTCAATGTTGCACGACGTGATTATAGTGATTGATGTCAAAGCTCTTCATTAAGAGATTTGGGAAAATAAAAATCACCCAACAAACTTATGCAAGAGCAAACTATTTCAGCGGCTTAGCCATACGAGATCAATAGAACCGATGAAGAGTAATAAATTAATTCTATTTTGCGTCACATTAGGATGGTTGTTAATCAGCGGGTGTACCAGCATCATGACACATTCAGGGCCTAGCCGCGGTTATTATCCCGGAGCTAAAGCTAACATTGAAATGTTAAAAGACAAAGATACGGGTTGGGTAATGAAACCATTACTCGCGATTGATCTGCCTTTTTCTGCGCTATTAGATACTCTCTTATTACCTTATGACTATATAAAATCTGACGAAGATCAATCAACAAGTTCACCAAAAGAGCGAATTGAAAAAATAGAAAAAGCACAACGTCAAACCAAAACCAATTAATTGATAATCCGTTCCGGTTTATTTATTGCCACCAGCGGAGAGTGAACTGACGGCAAATATATTTATTTCAATCCGGTTTCCACCAGGAAAATTTGCATATAACCATCGACTTCACGCATAAATGCAATATGATGACTATCCGGTGAAATCACCACCGCTTCCGCAGCAGGCGCTTTTTCTGTACGCTTTGTCAAACGCCGCATTTGGCTATTTCGCACATCGCACAGCATCACACTGTTATCACAAATAAAAGCAACAAACTGACCGCTACTTTCCCAACTAAAAGCAGATTGGATGCCACAGTAACTCTGAGTTATTTGACGTAGCTCGCCACCATTTGGCGATATTGTCCACAATTGCACAATACCATTATCGTCTTTCATTAGAAAACCAATCTGTTCACCATTCGGTGAAGCACGCAACCAGTGACGCGGGTTATTCACGACTCCCGGCCAGCGTTTGTGGCTGGTCAATGTCAAACGACGCTGCATTACACTGGCAGGCGGCGCAGGTAACGTTGTTTCCGTACCTTGCAGCGGTTTTTCCCCTGCTACCGCATAATCAGCATCCTGTTCAGGTAAATCAACGATATAGACTTCCGGTACTTTTTCCCCTATTGCAGAAATAGTATCGCCAATAAATGCCAATGCCCAACGCTGCCAATTACCATCCGCTTTACGATATCCTGCTTGACCTACCCAACACTCTTCATAGGCGCGGTTAATATCATCACTGCCCGGCTCCGGCTGAAAAGTAGTAGTACTAACCACAACGGAGAAATAGCTACCATCATATTCACGGGGATGGTGTTTAGGTGGTTCAACTGGCTTGAGGGACACAGCCACGGCGATATTGCGCAAATCCAGCGCTGGATCAAGCTTATGCATAACATGGTCGTTATAAGTAAAACTCAGGCGGCTACCATCCGGGCTGAATACATGAACGTGACTGCCTCCGCGCAACGCTCCCGGGGTATAAGGGGCAGTAATATCCATTGCATCCAGCGTAACCGCTTTTCCCGGAGAATCCTCACTGACAATGACGCCCCGACGGTGATGAAAGTCATAGTGCCATTGCTCATCTGGGCATTCTGGCCCATGAATAAACGCATATCGGACAGGTTCTGTTGGGCTGACTGTCACCACGCCAACATGAGCGCCCTCCTTTGCCTGATAGATAATTTCTGTTTTTCCACTCTGTACATGAATTTTTTCTATCGTTAAACCAGTAAAAGAAGCACCATGAGGACGCACATCATAAACTAACCACTGGCTGTCTGGTGTCCAGACATTAATATTAGTAAGCTGGTGGCTACGGTTATCTAACGTGATTTGCCGTTCCTGAAAGGCCATTTTATTATCCTTGCATCAGGTTTTTTCGGATTAATAATATTAATCCGAAATGGATGGAACTAAAAAATTTCAGTCGAGACTTTACCACTTCGACATTACTCTTACTTTTTTATGCTACGTACATTTCATTTCTATGTTACTAAGTGTTCTTTATATCATTGGTATTACAGCTGAAGCGATGACCGGGGCTTTAGCTGCGGGCCGCCGTAAAATGGATATGTTCGGCGTGATTATTATTGCTTCCGTAACGGCGATTGGCGGTGGCTCCGTTCGAGATATACTACTAGGGCATTATCCCCTCGGTTGGGTTAAGCATCCTGAATATATCGTCACCGTTGCCTGTGCCGCCGTAATCACCACTTGGGTTGCGCCGATGATGAAACATTTGCGCCGCCTGTTTCTGATCCTTGATGCCATTGGCTTGATTGTCTTCTCCATTCTTGGCGCACAGATTGCGCTGGAGATGAACCATGGCCCTATCATTGCTTCCATTGCGGCGGTTATTACCGGTGTTTTCGGTGGTGTGTTACGCGATATGTTGTGTAACACCATTCCGTTGGTTTTCCAGAAAGAGATCTATGCAGGTGTCTCCTTTACCGCCGCCTGGTTATATATTGGCTTACAGCACACATCGTTACCGCAAAACGGCATTGTTCTGATTACCCTGATCGCCGGTCTGACAGCAAGATTGGTTGCTATTCGCTACCGTCTTGGATTACCGGTCTTTAATTACGAACACTCCGATCACTGAGCCATATCAGCGGGGTTAACTACGGCCCCGTTTTCCCGGTCAAAACCCGTTATCCCTGCCACTGACAGTTTTTCCGCGATTGCTTTAATCTGCTTGTCATTGACAAAATCAGACAACTTTTTCAACTGCCCGACAGTAAGCTGTTGTTTTAATTTTGCCGCGGCTAATTTCTGCTCCAGTTGCTGCCAGTGATAAACATTATCAGACAGCTTATCCATATAAGGCACTCCAATCCCTTTCATCCAGTAGGAAAAAGGCTGATTTTTTGCCTTGCTGAATTGCGAATAAATAGCCTGTGCCCGTTTATCTCCGATTCCTGGTAAGGCCGCAATTTGTTGAGCTGAAAGCGCTAACCAACCGGTTAAATCAGTGACTAACTTCCGTTCGGTCAACATTACCCAACTACCGCTACTGACACCTGTCATTTGCAGATTTTCACCAAGCCATTTCAATCGTGCATTAAATTGTTGTTCACAACCCACCGTTAACGTCAAACAACTTAGTGCATGATAATGCTGCTTATCCGGTGGCTGAATATCCTGACGCTCTTTGATCCGCCATACCACCTGAGCTAATTTCGGGATACCATGGCCTGCCAATGTCAGCGTCACCTGATCCCCCGGTAATACATCCAACTGCCGCCAACGACGAACAGAACCAATATTGACTCTGCTTATCTGCCGATCATCCAGTTTCACCTTATCCAGCCCAAGAACCACTGAGATTTTGCCCGTTCTGCCAATAGTAAAATTAACTTCCCTGACTTGTGTAACCTGATGGCGTAAAGGGTGTTTCCATGCCACAGCCCAACTGTTAGATCCAGACCGCCACTGGTTTCCTTTAGGTTCAATTTCCTGTTTCAGCACGATACCGTCTGTAGCAAAAGGCATGGGTTGTTCAAAATAGTACATCCGCAGTTTCTGCACCTGCTCTGGTTCCTCTATTTTATGACTGTAGCGAAGCGCCAATGGAAACCCCATATCTGCCAGTTTGCGCAATTTACTTTCCATCTCCGCAGGGCCATCCGGCCAGCTCCAGATAAACAAACCTATTTGTTTTAATTCTGACGAATGGTCCTTACGCATCATCAAACCCGCAACCCGATTACGAGCGCCATCACTCCCCAATAATTGCTGTCTATGCTCCTCTTTATGCAGAAAGAGTTCTCCTTGCAATACCAAATCAGGTGGAGCATTTTCTATATTCTGCGGAATATCGGGAATATATCGACTTTTTGCTGTCCAATTTACCCCTTCGGCACCATTGCCCCGGCTGATTAATGAAACAAGTTTCCCGTTCTGATAAACCAATGTTACCGCTACACCATCAATCTTTGGCTGTAACCAGACAGGTAATCTACCGTGCAACCATCGGTTAATTTCCTGCTTGTCTTTCAGTTTACTTAATCCGGTATGAGCAACCGGATGAACAAGCTTATTATCAGGAAAAACTTCCACAGGAAAATCTGAATGGGGTGCTTGTTTCAGACAGAATTGCCAATGAGTCAGCTCCGACATTAATTGATCATAAACCTCATCATCGATCTCGCTGATCCCTTTCTGACGATAGAGCTGATCCCAGTGCGCCATCTGTTGCATCAAGCTGTTAGTTTCACGTTGTAATTTGTCCTGCGACCATTCGGGGCAATTCTTTTCTGTATTCGAAACAAAAATTTCAGCCGCAACTATCGGTGAACTGAAAACAATGAACAGAATTAATATCAATAAATTAAGCATCCGTTGCTCCTTGGCTATCCATGCATAACAACAAAATAGAGGATAAAGAGATGCTGTCCAAGGCAGAGATAATAACTTTGCGAAGCGCTTCGAAGAATAACTGCCTGAAATCCCAAGGTAGCGGGCTTTTTCATACACTACACAAAGCGGATATTTATGGTGAAAGCCTAAATCATTTAACTATTTATTGCATTTTAATTAATAATTAAATGCATATGTTACTCTGAATACTCGCATATAAATAACCAAGAAGACGTTTATGGTCACAGGAACAATTGATGACTCCACACCAAATTGACCGGAACGTGTGGAAGCACTGAAACGAGCACATGAAGCTGCTCTCTATGATGCATGGTTCCGTAAGCAAGTTCAGTCAGCTATCGATGATCCCCAATCCAGCGTTCCTCATGAGGAAGTTAAAACACGGTTTGCAGCCAAAAAAGCCGCCCTACTTAAGGGGATATAATAGAGTTGGAATGGAAGCCAACGGCTCTGACTGATCGTGAGGCTATTACGATTTTTTTAATTTCTGAGCAGAAATGATTTCGTTACTGACTGCACGCCTAAACCATTCAGGTAAATAACTGGAAATTGCTTCACTCTGTCGCGGTCCCGAGCCAACAATAGCTGCCTGCGCTTATTGCTGTTATCAAAAATCCAGACCCTATCTGATATATTCATAGCCAGCGGTAGGTTAATTATAGAACGATCATAGCGCCTGAATATATCGACAACTGGCACATTATGCCCTCCCGCTCTTACACGAAGCGCCACTCGTGCGGCAGACAAACCCACATCATGGACACCGACGAAAATAAAATTAACCTTGTAACCGGCACTAACAGCCTGCTCCATCAGCTTAATTTCGCCTTTACCCGTGAGAGTCGTCTCAACAGCAAACGAGCGGCATTCTTGGAGAAAAACCGCTCGTTGTTTGATAGCTAACCGACCCGCTTCCGCATTTTTCAGTGATGGATTATGCGGACTGAGTTCTCGTGCTATATCATCGGGATTTACTACAGGAACCTTGCCAGTTAGATGACGTCGAACCAGTGTCGACTTGCCCGCTCCATTCGGTCCCGCAATAACCCATAGCTGAGGCCGATGCGTCACTCTTCCAAAACCTCAACTACCTGCTCGGTACCACTCATAAAACTAACCAGTTCCCTACGGCCACCTGGATATTCCTTAATAACCATCCCTGCTGGAGTGTCAAACTCCGCATAATAAATTGGTTCACCAGCATTGAGGTGAGCACGCGCCTCTGAACCATCGTCATTTGCCAGTTGAGCATCAAAGATAGCCATAAAAGCGCGCTCTTGCGCCGGTGACATTTTTGCTAAATTTTGCAATTCAAGCCTCATCGCTGTAACCCCTGTAATTTGCACCACAAACTTATGACAGATATACCCGTTATCCTTCAAGTTGCCTCTTTGTTGGCTGCACTCACTCACCCCGGTCACATAGTTTGCTATGCTCCCGGGGATTCGCTCCCTTGCCGTCGCGATGCATCTTGAAATCCATAGGGTATAAAACTAACTAATGAATATTAAGGTAACAACTGTCGATAAATCACACACCATAGTATGCAGTGTAAATTCCATTCATACTCCGAACAACCCTTATCAATAAATTAAGCATCCGTTGCTCCTTGGCTATCCATGCATAACAACAAAATAGAGGATAAAGAGATGCTGTCCAAGGCAGAAATAATAACTTTGCGAAGCGGTTCGAAGAATAACTGCCTGAAATCCCAAGGTAGCGGGCTTTTTCATACACTACACAAAGCGGATATTTATGGTGAAAGCCTGATGTATTTAATATTTGATTCAGGGCTGCCATCAACGATTCCCGCCCCAGAGGTTCTCATCGAAGACAGAGGTTTAATAACCGATAAACTTATCACATACGATAAGTTCAAGGGTCGATATTAAATATGCCACCCAAAATTCAGGCTCGTATCCTAAAAAGGATCTTGGTCTCGCTTATAAACGAATGAAAGAGGTTCTAAAATGAGCAACTTAAAATCCCTAAAATCCAAAGCATTAGCTAACTCAGATGTAAAAGCTGAGTATGATGCGCTAGAGACAGAATTCGAGCTAATTAATACTTTATTACGCATGCGGCATGCTGCTGGTCTAACGCAAAACCAAGTTGCACAGCGTATGGGAACAAAAGAGGCGAATATTTCCAAGCTTGAAAAAGGAAACGGAAACCCAACACTTAAGACACTATTGAACTACGCCAGAGCTTGCAATTGTGAATTACATTTTGGCTTCAAAACAACTTAATCCAAACGATATAGAAAAGTACCTTCGGGTGTGCTTCATCAGCTTACTTTCTCCTTTACCGATGAGGATCGTCTCAACAGCACAAATGAGCATCAATTTGCCCGCTCCATTCGGTTTTGCAATGATTATCAGTTAGCCTGGGAGAAACCTCGCCATTCGAACTAAAGCACACGGTGAATACGATTAGTTAATCTATTAAGTATTAATTTGTTATTGTGAACCATTAACCAAGGCTGAGCCATAATACCTCGGTTCAGCCTGTCGAGTATTCACTTTAAATCTCATCACAGCCGCTCTCTGTTATTACTAACATTAACTTTCAAATAAAGATTAAAAGACAATGACTTTACGAAATAGTTTGGGACGTAAATCCTAAAAACCCAAAAATAACTGACATTTTCATAAACAGGCTAGAGCGGATATTACAATAAACCCCTAGTGATTTTTCTTCCTTGCTTTACAGTTAATACTTAGCATATTAAGTTACATATTTACGTATTAATAAGAGTAGCCATAAAGATGTACATCCCCCCTAAATTCTGTCGCTCAAGTCTCATAATTTCAACCCTTACCACTTATAGATAAAAAAATAATCTGAAATCAACTACCAAAAAATTAATTTAGCATTAATCTGAAGTTATCAGCCGATAACTATTTCCTATTATCTTTTTTTTAAAATAATTGCTAATCTTATTTATGTCTTCGTAGCAATAGAAATTCAGCTTAACCCGCAAGGGATAGGTTTTATGGCATAGGTTCCCTGTAGGTAAAGGTAAATCCGATATAACCTTAAGTTAGGAGAGTAATATGAATCAAGACGATTTCTCCTCAAACATGAGTTCCAGCAATACTCTTACATGAACGAAACCGTGTAATAACAACCTGCACGGGTGACCCGATGCAGAGAATAATCATCTGAAAAAGGAGGGCCCTTAAAAGGCCAATACAATCTGGCCGGGACAGGGTTATCACAAAGAATGAAAATTTTTAATATGGCAACCGGGGAGCTATCCCCATCAGAGTATTATCAACCTAATCCTGCTGCACCCTCTTGGAACCCAACGTGGGCAATCAAAGCTCTCGGGCAACCGGTGATAAATGGGAAAGACAACAGGGGTAAGCCAATTCGTTACCCAGAATCACGTACCAGTACCTTATTGAATGTCTTTCCGACAGTAATAGATCGTAATTTTCCAAAGCCGAGAGTAGACGATATGACGCTGGAACAAGGCAGGTTCTGGATAAATGCACAAAACAGCATCTTCAAGGTCCCACGTGTGGTCACAGGCACGTATATCTGTAAGATGGTTGCCAAACGTAAAGATAAATCTCCAGGGAAAGCCACAGTGACCCTCTATACGGATGCTAACGTTGTAAATTATATACTCTACAGGTTCAAGGGAGACAAAAACGTTATGGAATCTAGCGTGAACGACCTGATTTACACAGCAAACTGCCGAGGGACCGGATTTTCATGGGAGCGTAAACCCGAAGAGAAATTTGAATTGGAAAGTAAGTGGGAAAACGCGGCACTGACAATTAAAATGCAAGACACTTGCGATTGGATTTATGATGTTGCTTTCTGGACGCCACCAAGCAACAATCCAAATGGTCAGTTTAAAGACCCAGCCATCCTGAGACCTAATAGCTAACCTGGAGAAGCCAGATCCCTGTAATAACCCAGATAACCTATCTGGAATGAGAAGGCCGGTAGCAGCAATAAATAAAAATCTTTAACAGAACAACCGGGGAGTAATCCCCGGTTGGCTTCCCACTTCTCAGGCCGCCACCGTCTTTATGACGGATTTACGCTGGCCTCCGTGGGCAGAAACGACGAGTCCCGCCGCTGCGGCTTTGTATTCCAGTTTCATGAGGAAGCTATTCCAGCTCGCATCCCCGATAGCGCGGGCAAGCTGGTGATCCTTCATTATGTTGGCCGATTTCAGCGTCTCATTAATTTGAAATATTAGCTTACCTGCCCGCTGTTATTACCAAATTAAGTTACTCGTTCACGTAATAATAGTCATAAAGATGTATATCCCCGCTAAATCCCTCTGCCTAAATCTCATTATTACCACTCTTGTGATCTATCCGTGGAAAATAATCTAAAAACCACTACCAACAATCAGGTGTAGCATTAACCTAAGGTTATCAGCCGATAACTTTTTTCTATTAGATTTTTACTTAAATAATGTCTAATATTATTCATGTCAGTAAAAATTCAGTTTAACCCGCAAGGGATAAGTCTTATGGCATAGGTTCCCCTGTGGGTAAAAGGTAAATCCAATATATACCCTATGGATTTCAAGATGCATCGCTATTCTACACGCTACCATCTGAGTTTTTGGGATACAAATAGCCAAGGTTACATTGGCCGAGATGGTTTTCCATTCCGGCTTCAACTCAATAAACAATAGTCATATTGAATTATCTCATGTGTATCAGCCAGCAATAGCTGATAAATCTAGCGGCGATAGTAATAACAGAAAATGGTAGGCAAATATACCTAAAGGCTCGGAAAGCAACATAAAGTAATGCGGACAGTCAGTGCAAAGTGGTATTTGACTTGGGTTTCCTCCGATCAAGAGGAAGTGAATAAGAGCCGGAGTCCAGAGACTAATTGAACAAAACCTGTCATTAAGACAGATAACGTGTAGTAACGACCTGCACGGGTACCCGATGCAGAAAATAATAACCGGAAAAAGGGGAATCTCTGAAAGGTCGATGTCATTTGACCGGGACGGGATTACAGCAATAAATGAAAATTTCTCACGTAACAACTGGGGAACTATCCCCATCTGAATATCCCATGAATGCGGGTAACACATTCATCAACAGAATGAAACAGGATATTGGTCGGATAACGGCACATTACCGCCAGTGGCCGGTATGGATGATGTGCGTGTCTGTAGGGGCGCTCTTTTCCACCTCGGTATTCGCCGCTGCTACACCCAATTGGAACCCAAGTTGGGCAATCAAAGCTCTCGGGAAACCGGTGATAAATGGGCAAGACAACAACGGTAAGCCAATTCGTTACCCAGAAGTGGGTACCAGTACCTTATTGAATGTCTTTCCGATAGTAAAAAATCATAATTTTCCAAAACCGATAGGAAAAGAGATGATGCTAAAAGACGGCATGTTCTGGGTTAGAGCACAATACAGAATCTTCAAGGTGCCACATGTGGTTACAGGTAAGTATACCTGTAAGATGGTTGCCAAACGTAAAGATAGATCTCCAGGGGAAGCCACAGTGACCCTCTATACGGATGCTATCGTTGTCAATCCAGACATCTACTGGTTCAAGGGAGACAAAAACGTTATGGAATCTAACGTGAACGACCTGACTTACACAGTAAACTGCCTAGGGACCGGATTTTCATGGGAGCGTAAACCCGAAGAGAAATTTGAATTGGAAAGTAAGTGGGAAAACGGGGTACCGTCAATTGAAATGCAAGACACCTGCAATTGGATTCATAATGTTGCTTTCTGGACACCACCAGACAACAATCCGAATAATAGGTTTAAAGACCCAGCCATCCAGAAACCTACTAGTACGGGAAATACGGGCAGTACGGGCAGTACGGGCAGTACGGGCAGTGCTAACCTAGCGAAGCCAGATCCCTGTGATAACCCAGATAATCTATCCGGGGTGAGAAGGGCAGATAGCCGCAATAAATAAAAATCGTTAATAGAACAACCGGGGAGTAATCCCCGGTTGAGCACTCGAAGTACATTGGAAATAGATAACCCGTTTCCATAACGGTCAGTTTTTACGTAAACCATTTAAATATTACCATTCGAACATTAATTCCTCCAGACCTGCCTCATTCACGCTTAACCCTATTATTTATTTACTCGTTCGCGTTACTCTTTCAATACTTTCATTCGTATGATATCTCAATGTATGTGATATTTTCTTTACCGGAACACATCCGCCAAATTATCAACCAATCACTTTTTTCTACTATCTTTCTATGCAAATAACAGGTAATGTTATTCAGTGACAATATAAATCCGGTTTAACTCACAAGAGTAAGTTTTACCTTATCGGTAGAAATACCGCCAGTAAAAACTGACGGCAGTAAGAGCTAAAATCCAATGAGGTAACGTGTAGTGACAGCTTGCACGGGTACCCGGATACAGAAAATAATAATCGGAAAAAGGAGAATCTCTGAAAGGTCGATATAATTTAACCGGGAGGGGATTACAGCAATAAATGAAAACTTCTAAAGAATATTATGTTCATACGTATACACAACCTAGTAAACCTCAAATCACGAGTAATCCTCAAATCATAGACTGGGTTCCTGAAAAAGCCATTTTAGCTCTCGGAAACCCGAAGATATATGGAAAAGAGAATAACGATAAATTGGTTCGTTATCCAGAAAGTGGGACGAGTACCTTAGTCTTTCCTAAAGGTGATCCACATTTCGATTTTCCAGGGACACGTTTACCTGATACCGCAGTGTTAAAAGATATGATGTTCTGGATTAAAACGAAAAACCGAATCTTCATTGTTCCACATGTTGTTACAGGAAAGTACACTTGTGAGATAATAGCCTCCCGCAAAGATGGCCTGCCAGGAGAGGCCACCATAACACTTTATACGGATGCAATCGTTGAAAATAATGAGCCCCAATGGTTCAAAGGGGACAGTAACGTAATGGAGTCTAAGCTACTCGATCTGTGTTACGAAGTATCTTGCGAAGGAACAGGTTTTTCATGGCAGCGAAAACCTGAAGAGCAAGTTCAATTCGAAAATAACTGGGAAAATGGGGTGCCGTTAATTATAATGCAAGACAGCCAAGATATGCAAAATGTGATCTATAGCCTTGTGCTCTGGTCTGCACCCGTTGATTTAAATCCCAATTTTAAAGATCCTGCTATCCTTTTACCCAATGAATAAAATAATAACCAGCAGAAACTAAGAGCCTATCTCAATAGGCGTAATTGTTGCAGACAGTTTGAACACGGACAGCGCGGAAAAACCGGAGCGTACACGTAGTACGTGAGGATTTTGAGCACTGCCCAGGTTCAAAATGGCAAATAAAATAGCTCTATTGGGATAGGCAGTAAGAGTAAAGGTCATTTATCTGGGATGAAGCGATAGCAACACAATGAAAATCTTTAACCAGACAACCGGGGAACAATCCCCGGTTGAATATCCAATGAATACGGATAATATACTGAGTTATCATTCACCTTGTTTTTTATCAACCTGAAATATCACAATATTCAATTCCAGTTATTATACTGATTTTCCAATAAAAATTAAAAAAGCGATAACTTCTCACGTCAAATAAGAAGTAAATAACCAATTACTGTAACTGTTAACATTTACACTAACCATTTAATATCATTACGTCGGGTTTAACTCTTCTGAGTCACATCATTCACGTTCAATCATATTATCCGCTTACCTTTTCATGTTATTCTTTCAATACTTTCATTCGTATAACACCTCAATTTATGTGATATTTTCTTTACTGGAATACATCCACAAAATTATAAACTGATCGTGTTTTTCTATTATCTTTTTATTCAAATAACAGGTAATGTTACCCAGTGGCAATATAAATCTAGCTTAACTCGCGATAAACCAATTTTATCTTATAGGTAAAAGCAAACCCAATATTAACCTTATTTAGGAGAGCCAATATGAACCCAAATGACCATCTCTCATCAAACATGGCTACTGGTGATCGTTTTACCCAGCAAAACCTAAAATCAGGCAGAGAAAGTAACTCTGGTGGCAATACCTCCATCGTCTCTATTGAATTGACAAGCGATACGTTACCGCAAAATAACATTTCTATTGAATTGAAAACCGCCATGTTATTGCAAAATGGCAGAGTGATCATGTGGGGAAAAACCTGGCATGGGCAAGAGAAAGTCCCGCTATCAATTGCCAAACTGCAAGGTATCGTCAGCCTAAGCGCAACACACTCTGCATTTGCAGCCTTGCAAGCAGATGGCCGCGTGTCTATCTGGGGTCCATTAATCAATGGCCTACTCCCCTTAGAATCAGTGGATAAGATGAAGAATATTGTCAGCGTGAGTTCAATTCCAATAAGAGATGTTTTCACGGGCCTACGGGCGGACGGCAGCATAGCCTCTTGGGGAGCAGTGGATTTTTTAAACACGGCTCTGCCAAGAATGTGTGGATTATCGCTACACAATATCATCAGCCTAAGCACAACAGAGCAATCTTTTGCCGCCTTACGGGCAGATGGCAGCGTCGTCTCCTGGGGATTGGATTTTTTGCCAACCCCACCCGAAATTGCCGCATTAAAGGATATTGTCAGCCTACACTCAACAAATAATACTTTCGTGGCCCTACGAGCGAACGGCAGCGTTGTCTCTTGGGGTGTGGAAATTATCCCGCCAGAAATCGCCAAATTACAAGATATCGTTAGCATAACTACCAATTATGATTATGCCGCCGCCCTACGGGCAGACCACAGCGTCGTTTCCTGGGGGGGAATAGTGGTTCCACCCGAAATTGCTGCATTAAAGGATATTGTCAGTTTAAGTGCCACACCGTATGCCTTTGCCGCCTTGCGAGCCGACCGCAGCATCGTTGCCTGGGAAGATGATATGGGCAGTGGCCTAATCCCACCCCCCGAAATTGCCGCATTAAAAGATATCGTCAGCCTACACTCAACAACAGGTTCATTATCGCGATTTACAGGCTCATTTGCAGTCCTACGGGAAAACCGCAGTGTGGTTGCCTGGGGAAACATCGACACCGGTGGAACATTACCACTTAAGATTGCTCAACTGAACGATATCGTCAGCCTGAGTGCAACATGTAGTGCTTTCGCAGCTCTGCGGGCAGATGGCAGCGTCGTTGCCTGGGGACAACCAAGTCGCGGTGGTTATGTGCCACCGGAAATTGCTAAGTTGAAGGATATCGTTAGCCTGAGCGCATCAAACTCTGCATTTGCAGCCTTGCGAGCAGATGGCCGCAGGGCAGGTTGGGGAGGAGGAGATGCCGAAGCACATGGTGAATACGATTAATCAGTAAATGTGTTTTTTAGCAGGAGAGACGCTGGCCTGAAAATTGAGTTAATCCTCATAATCTCTTCACCTGTTATGAACGGGTTAACACACTGCGTTGACCGCCAGCAAATCAAATACCGCAATACAGGTGCTTACATCCTTTAAGCAGAAACCCAGTTTGACGGGGAAGAAATAGGTTTTGCGGCACAGAATTCCTACAAATAAATCCGATACAGCCTTATCAGGAGAGCAATATGAATCAACATAACGAGTTCTCATTCAGCACAGAGACCAAAGACACTTTTATCAAACAACGATCTGGAAGCAAAGCTATCAGCTATGATAGCAATGGCGTCATAGACTCTAATAACTCTGGAACCGCCATATTATTACAGAATGGTCATATCGTTGCCTGGGGGGATACGGACCACGGTGGCGAACTCCCACCTGAGATTGCTGAACTGAACGATATTGTCAGTTTAAGTGCCACACAATACGCCTTTGCCGCCTTGCGAGCCGACCGTAGCGTCGTTACTTGGGGGGATGCGGGCTACGGTGGCAAAATCCCACCTGAGATTGCTCAACTGAACGATATTGTCAGTTTAAGTTCAACATATGCTGCTTTCGCCGCCTTGCGAGCCGACCGTAGCATCGTTACTTGGGGGGATGCGGACTACGGTGGCGAACTCCCACCTGATATTACTCAACTGAACGATATTGTCAGTTTAAGTTCAGCATATGATAGTTTCGTCGCCTTGCGAGCCGACCGCAGCATTATTAGTTGGACCAGTAGTCATAGTTATGTCCCATCAAGAACTGCTCAGCTGAATGATATTGTCAGTTTAAGTATAAATGATAATGCTTTTGCTGCCCTACGGGCAAACCGCAGCGTTGTTGCCTGGGGAGAGGGTTATAGCCATTATGTCCCATCAGATATTGCTCAGCTGAATGATATTGTCAGTTTAAGTGCAAATGATGATGCTTTCGCTGCCCTACGGGCAAACCGCAGCGTTGTTGCCTGGGGAAGGAGTGATAGGAATGATGTCCCATCAAAAATTGCTCGGCTGAATGATATTGTCAGCCTAAGTTCGACAAATTCTGCTTTCTCGGCCTTACGGGCAAACCGTAGTGTCGTTGCTTGGGGAAATATAGATAATGGTGGCATACTCCCACTCGATATTGCTCAATTGAACGATATCGTCGGCCTGAGTGCAACAAATTCTGCTTTCGCGGCCCTGCGGGCGGACCGTAGTGTCGTTGCCTGGGGGAAGCCAAGTACCGGTGGGTTTGTTCCACCCGAAATCGCTAAATTGCAGGATATTGTCAGCGTAGACTCATCGGGGAGCGCCTTTACGGCTTTGCGAACAAATGGCAAACGAGTTGGCTGGGGAGGCGGGGATATTAAAGCACATGGTGAATACGATTAATTGCCGATTAAGCCATACTCTTTCATTGTAACCCGGTGACTGCTCCCCGCCGTAAAAAAACAGCGAGGCTTCCCACTTCTCAGGTCGCAACCGTCTTTATGACGGATTTACGCTGGCCTCCGAGGGCAGAAACGACAAGTCCCGCCGCCTGTAATGCTGTTATGCCCTTGCGCTGGATGTTGATCGCCGCATTGATATCGCGGTTATGTTCGACTCGACAGCAAGGGCATTGCCAGATCCGCCCGCTCATGGACTGCCGCCAGACGTAATCGGGCCTTGCCGCGGTTAGCACTGCCCTTTTAAGACAGTAAAAACGCTCAAAATTACGCGCTTTTTCATCTCAATGCGTCGGATATTATAGTGCTTCTTAACAATTAAAACTCCTTGAGAAATTAGCCATCGGCGGAACTCACTGTATTTCATCCATGCCTCCTTTTCGACCAAGCGACGATGACACATAAAACAGTAAATACACCATTTTTGTTTCATTCAACAACAGTTGTGATAATACATAGAGCAAAATTTTAACTAAAGAAGTCAACCCTTGGCGATACAAAATATCCATTGGCAATTTTTCCCCTAAGAAAATTTCGGCGGAAATGCATCGGCAACGCGACATGTGTGAATGGGTACGTGTATACTGTTATAAGAATTTTATTCTGCCTTATTTAATTATTATCCAATCAACCAAGATACCACCATGATCCAAGGCACGTTATATATTGTCTCCGCGCCAAGCGGAGCGGGTAAATCAAGCCTGATTCAGGCTTTGTTAAAGACTCAACCTCTGTATGATACTCAGGTTTCTGTTTCCCATACCACACGTGCAATGCGTCCCGGTGAGAATCAGGGTGAACACTATTTTTTTATCACCGAAGAAGCCTTTCGCCAGATGATCGATAATAATGAATTTCTGGAACACGCCCGTGTTTTTGATAATTATTACGGTACATCCCGGAAAGTGATTGAAGACACCCTTGCCAGTGGGGTTGATGTTTTTCTTGATATCGATTGGCAAGGAGCGCAGCAGATCCGCAAAAAAATGCCCTCTGCCCGCAGCATTTTTATCCTGCCGCCGTCAAAAGAAGAGCTCTGTCGCCGTCTGCGCGGTCGAGGGCAGGATAGTGAAGATATTATTGAAAAACGCATGGATCAAGCCGTTGCAGAAATGGTTCACTATAACGAGTATGATTATTTAATCGTTAATGATGATTTCAATACTGCATTGGCCGATCTGCACACCATCATCCGTTCAGAACGCCTGCATCGGGAGCGCCAGGCACAACGGCATGATGCTTTAATCAGCAAATTATTGGCAGACTGAACCAAGTTTCAGTATGATGCCCAGTCATTTCTTTACCTGTGGAGTCGCACACATATGGCACGCGTAACTGTTCAAGACGCTGTAGAAAAAATTGGTAACCGTTTTGACCTGGTGTTGGTCGCCGCTCGTCGAGCACGTCAACTGCAAACAGGTGGTAAAGATCCTCTGGTTGCTGAAGAGAACGATAAAGTCACGGTTATCGCTCTGCGTGAAGTGGAAGAGGGCCTGATCAACGGTAAAATTCTGGACGTACGTGAACGCCAGGAACAACAAGAGCAGGAAGCCGCAGAAATGCAGGCGGTTTCCGCTATCGCGGAAAGTCGTCGTTAATCTACGGTAGGTCTGCCTTGTATCTGTTCGAAAGCCTGAATCAGCTTGCCCAAAAATACCTGCCCGGGGCTCAGATTGAGCTCCTCAAGCAGGCTTACTCTGTTGCGCGGGATGCCCATGAAGGGCAAACCCGTACCAGCGGTGAGCCCTACATTACTCATCCTGTCGCAGTTGCCTGCATTTTAGCCGAGATGCGTCTCGACCATGAAACGCTGATGGCCGCCTTGTTGCATGATGTTATTGAAGACACGCCCGCCACCTTTCAGGATATCGCCCAACCTTTCGGCCCGGTGGTTGCCGGGTTAGTCGAAGGGGTCTCCAAACTTGATAAGCTGAATTTCCGCGATAAAAAAGAGGCACAAGCGGAAAATTTCCGCAAAATGGTCATGGCAATGGTGCAGGATATCCGCGTCATTTTGATCAAACTGGCGGACCGTACCCACAATATGCGCACGCTCGGCGCGTTACGCCCAGATAAGCGCCGCCGTATCGCCCGGGAAACGTTAGAGATCTACAGCCCCTTAGCCCATCGTTTGGGTATCCATCATCTGAAAACAGAGTTAGAAGAGCTGGGGTTTGAGGCCCTTCACCCTAACCGCTACCGGGTTATCAAAGAAGTGGTAAAAGCGGCCCGGGGTAACCGTAAGGAGATGATCCAGAAAATTCTGTCTGAAATCGCAGGCAGGCTGACTGAAGCCGGCATTGAATGCAAAGTCAGCGGCAGAGAAAAACATCTCTATTCTATTTACCAGAAAATGCACCTCAAAGAGCAACGTTTTCATTCAATTATGGATATCTATGCTTTTCGGGTCATCGTTAATAATGTTGATATCTGCTATCGGGTTTTGGGGCAGATGCACAGCCTGTATAAACCCCGCCCGGGCAGAGTCAAAGATTACATTGCCATCCCTAAGGCCAATGGCTATCAATCCCTGCACACTTCCCTGATTGGCCCTCATGGGGTGCCAGTCGAGGTCCAGATCCGCACCGAAGATATGGATCAAATGGCCGAAATGGGCGTCGCGGCACACTGGGCTTATAAAGAACAAGGTGAATCCGGTACCGCCGCGCAAGTCCGTGCGCAGCGCTGGATGCAAAGTCTGCTGGAATTACAGCAAAGTGCCGGTAGCTCTTTTGAATTTATCGAAAGCGTTAAATCTGATCTGTTTCCTGATGAGATTTACGTTTTTACCCCAAAAGGGCGCATTGTGGAATTACCCGCCGGTGCCACCCCGGTTGATTTTGCTTACGCCGTACATACCGATATTGGTCACGCCTGCGTTGGCTCACGGGTTGATCGCCAGCCATATCCATTATCTCAGTCTCTTACCAGCGGCCAAACCGTTGAAATTATTACCGCGCCGGGTGCCCGGCCAAATGCCGCCTGGCTGAACTTTGTCGTCAGTTCAAAAGCCCGCGCTAAAATTCGTCAATTGTTGAAAAACCTCAAGCGGGAAGACTCCATTGGGCTGGGGCGTCGCCTGTTAAATCACGCGTTGGGTAGTGGGAAGAAACTGGTTGATATTCCGCCGGAAAGTATCAATAAAGAATTGACGAGAATGAAACTCTCGACAATAGACGATCTGCTGGCTGAAATCGGGCTTGGCAATACCATGAGTATCGTCGTCGCCCGTAATTTGCTAGGCGCGCCGCCAGAAAATACCACAAATACCTATCACAACAATGGCGCCCGTAAATTACCCATCAAAGGCGCTGACGGTGTGCTGATTACGTTTGCCAAATGTTGCCGGCCCATCCCCGGTGACCCTATCATCGCCCATATCAGTCCCGGCAAAGGGTTGGTTATCCACCATGAGTCTTGCCGTAATATCCGTGGTTATCAGAAAGAACCCGAAAAATTTATGGCCGTCGAGTGGGATCACGAGATCAATAACGATTTCACCGCCGAAATAAAAGTGGACATGTTTAACCATCAAGGGGCGCTGGCAAATCTGACCGCCGCCATTAATGCAGCCAATTCCAATATTCAGAGTATGAATACCGAAGAGAAAGACGGCCGGGTTTACTGTGCTTTTATCCGGCTCACGACTAAAGACCGTATTCAGTTAGCGAATATTATGCGCAAAATTCGGATCATGCCGGATGTGATGCGAGTCAGTCGTAACAGAAACTAAACCGGATAGCCCGTGCAAATCAGCAGGTGAACAATCAACAGCGCTATCCACCGCCGATCCACAAGACACCGGCGGCGGATACGGGGCTGACAGCACGTCATCCCGGTTATCAAAGAACAGACCAATCAATACTGAATCAACCTCATCCAATATGCGGTCTAACCAACCCTCCTCACCCACACCAAACATCAATACCAATCCGATAGCGATAAATAACAGCGGCAAAATCCATGTTCGGCACCAATACGCTAACAGCATACGGGGATACCGCGAGTAGCGAATTTTGTTGCCCAATAAAAACCCACAAACAGTCAGCAATACGATACTGATGACCAGTACCATCCGACTTATCAGCATCCCATAAGGCATCACACACAGAACCGATAAAACCTCATCTCCCATCATGGTCCCGCCAGACAGCCTCATGTGTGATACGACTCAGAAGATAAACGGACCACTAGCCCGCTGCAAAAACCAAGTGCGCATATGATTAGCTTGTGATGATGTCCGGGAGCGCGTCGACTTCACCGTTTTCGTTACCGACGCCTGACCCTTCTGAGGCATGGGTTCAACGACGGCCGTAACAATCAGCATCTGCCGGCGACTTCCTTGCTTCTCACGAAAGAAGACTTTTTCACAGGCGATCACATCACGTCGCTCATTGTAGATATAATTCATCACATCTGTTGCCCGGCGTTCTGTCACTCGGAACACCTGGCTGATTTCACTTTTGGTAAATCCACTCCCCTTCAATAATCCCCAATACGCGACTGCCATGTACAACGGTGTATCCTTCAAATGAGACAAACAGGCTGGCAGCCGAAAATCCCCATGATTACTTTGTTTGCCGGTAATAGTCTGACCTCCAGGCAAATCGGTCTGGCTGCCGCTTATCTGAAGCAGCATTGAATCATTAACATTGATTGTCATTTTACTCTCCACTGGTGACTAACGGGTCAATTTGTTACCACATGAGAAATGAAATAGTGTGATTTATTGAGATGAAGTACCTATGGCGGCTAAGCCACCATGCCATATTTAAATACCTTGCCAACACAGCGTTATTTCATGACTAGAGTTGCCTCCATAGACGTTTTGAACTCACCAGAAAGCTTGGGGTCTATCGCCTTCGTTTGCCAAAGCTGCACAGAAAACCTGTTGAAAGAATGATGAGAATAATACTCGCCTATTTCGTTGCCGTGCTCATCACGTTTAATTTTTTTCACGGCTGACTTATCATCTACATTAAAAACCAGCACACTTTTAGGGTCAGTCGCTGAACCAAATGTTACTGGCTGACCAATCTGGTTGCCGCCTACAAGCTTAGTCTGTATGCCTAGAACTCGCGGCAACACTTTTATCTCCAACGCGTTACCGAAGTCCTTACCCCCAGTCTTAGAGGTGTCCATCACTATACTTTTACCATCAACACCGAGATGCTCGGTAGAAAAATTCACAATGGCTACGCCTGTATCGTCCTTATTGGGTGTATCGCATAAAACACTTATCAATAGATCAGCTGTCTCTACCGTTGCCCGGTGTAACTCTTTTGGGAATATCGCGTCCGACGGCTCCCGGCGAATCTCTCCTAAATCAAAATCCTCACTAGACTGACTTTCAAAAATACACTCCGGAGGGGATATCACTGTTACAGGGTCTTTGATAGTCGGAAGAATTGGTCTGGACCACCACATAAAATCCCCTCCATCAATTAAAATACCCACAGGTGCATGAACATTCTGGGTTTCGAATTCAACTTTTTCATCGGCCTTTCGCTCCCATGAAAAATTTACCCCTTGACAAGACACATCAAAAGAAAGGTCACTTAGTTCTGCCTTTGCTACACTCTCATCATCCTGATTACCAGTAGTTCTCGCCACGAGCGCTACTGGTGATTTAGAATACTTTGTCCCTGTACCATCGATATCCACCGCCATGTTTTCCTTGGGAATGGCTACTCCTGGACGACCATTTGTAAATTTGGCTTCAATTGAGCATTCGTAACGGCCTGAAACCACTCTCGGGACTTTAAAAATTTCCCCGTGCCCTGCTTTGAGCCGGAACTCGACCTGATCCAACGTTTTACTACTACCCCACTGCATAGACAGTGTTGGAAACACATCTTTTAAGGTCGCTTTACCCGTTGCTGGATAAGTGATTATTCCGTCACTCCACTTTACCTTTCGAGCAGGCCCCAGAGCGTCAATGGCGCGATCAGCATTCCAATTTATTGTCGGCGCGGCGAACAGTGTGGGAGAAGAAAAGATACCCACGGATAGGCATATCATCCCCACCCATATCGGCATCGACCACCAGCGACAATGAACCATCATCCAACTCATATCCTGTTTTATCTTGTTAATAAATGTCTTATTCGTCTTCATCGGCTGCCCAACCGGGAGTAACTTCCCAGTTGTCCTGTTAGAAATTTTCATTCGTTGATACACCCCATCCCGACCAAATCACATCCGCCTTTCAGAGGGTCCTCTTCCTAATAATTGTGGTTTTCCCCATTAGGTTGTCAGTGCAGAACCACAACACATTGCCTCATCTTAACGACAGGTTTCGTTCAATTGCCTCATTGGATTCCAGCGTTTATCTGCCTTCGCCTTTACCGGAGGGGGCCCCAGGTTAAATGTCACCTCGCACTGCTTGTCCGGTGTACTGCCCCACTTCACTTTCAGTACCCCGCTGGGTGGCATACCACTCAGATACACTTGTCCACCCTCCCCGACTATCGCGGCCAGATTTGTGTCTGTATCCCCTTTAAGCCCCGCCATTGCCCCAAACGGCACGGGCTTACCGTTATAGGTCAAATTCATCAGCAACTGCTGCCCAATACGCACGGGGTAATCCACCATCACAACCGCGCCACTCGTCGGGAATACGTTCTTGCTACCCTGTGCCATGTCAGCCCCTTCCGGCAGCGATGACGGATCTAAACTGATACTATTACGGCTGTACGTCTGGGCATAAGGCACAACCGCATATCCCCAGCGATTAGTAGTCACCGAACTGGAATTCATCACACGAATACCTGCAACCCCCGATGTCCGCACTAATACAGCAGCATCACCAATACGCGATGCCAAAGTAACGCCATGCTGATGTGCAATCAGCCCTCCACTAAACCCGTAGTTCACACCGCGTCCCCCCCATGAATCGTAGTTGTATCCCAAGTTGGCTTGCCCAAAGGAACCAAGATATCCCATTGACACTGACCCGCTGCGCCCTCTCCCTTTATTCGCCTGACTCTGCGATACGTTCCAAGACAGACTATTATCATCCAGCACCGATCCGCCTATGCCCAACTGGTTATTACTGCGTCCCGTACTATCACGGGAAAAACTATAGTTAGCATACGCATTATTCAGCGCCGCATAGGAGCCAAACAGACTCAGAGGAACGTTTACGTTCAACGAAATTTGCCGATTTTCAGGCCAGTCGCCGTTACCGCGCATGCGATCAATGCTGTAATTAAGCCCCCAGCCCACACGGTAGAAAGAACCATTCAATCCCATCGATAGGGTGGTGTTAGTTTTAGAGCTTCCCCAGTAGTTATCCCGCTGACCACTGAGCCACAGAGAATAGTTACCGGGCAATGACTGGCTCAGTCGCATCTGCCAACTACTGCGTCGCCGCTCAGACATCCAAGAAGGGAGTTCTCCCCAAACACTGTAGCCTTGAGTGTTCGCATCCGAAAAACTCAGGTAATTACGTGTGGAATAGCGGTACGCGGTTAAATCCACCGTCGTGCCAGTGGTCAGCATGCTTTTCGAATATTTAGCGCGGTAAGATTCCCCACGCAGGATGTCAGGCGTATTTTGTAACCGAGTCCGGGAAGTCGTGATATCCGCAGATAACGCCCCCATCATGCCCAGAGAGAGCCCGGTTCCCAGCGCCGCGGATTGGTACGATTGCGCCACCAGGCCACCACCGTATAACGTGACGTTACCAGGCAGACCGTAAATCATCGAGGCCATACCAAACACCGGCTTACGTATGCCGCTGCCATATCCACTACTGTAATAACGCCCGGCGGCCACTTCGTACTTGAATTGCCCCTGCCGCAACATCATAGGCAGACTGGAATAAGCCTGAGTGAACCCATGGTGAGTACCATCGGCCTCAGTTATCGTTACCTGCAAGTCGCCTCCGACACTGCTGCCCACTAAGTCTGTGATACGAAATGGACCGGGTGCCACGTTGGTTTGATAAATCACACTGCCATTCTGCGTCACCGTAATCTGAGCATTGGATTTAGCTATCCCACTGATAATCGGCGCAAAACCACTCAGCCTGCCGGGCATCATCGGGTCACTAGTGGCAAGCCCAATACCACGATAAGGAAAACCATCAAATACCTGACCTGCCACACTACCGGTCGAGGTATCCCCTATCGTCAAATCACTGCGTAACGCCACCACGTCCCGCTGCAAATAGGTTTGCTGAAAGTTCCAACGTTGCTGGGATTCGGTCGTTTTTTTCACTGCGTCATCGAATGAGTCATACCGGTTATCAGTTTGACTGCTATAAGAATAAGTAGCCGTATTCCGAAGACGCCAGGCCCCCAGATTCAATCTAGAATTGAAGCTACCGAACAGACTCTGATTAGTCTGTTTATTACCAAATTGTGAGCGTTGATTCTGGCTGCCATTGATGCTGTAGTTCAGTAAAAAAGCCGGAATGCCCTCCTGCCATAACGTCGGATCAACCAAGCCATTCGTTGAAGGCTTCATCGCTATTTGGGGTACGCTCACATTCAGCCGCATCTGGGAAAAGTTCAAGCGGGCCGCCGCTTGGGGAATCAATTTACCCAACGGACTCTCTATCGGCTTATCCACCGGCAATGCTTTCAACGCTGGTATGCCGCTGATATTAACACCAGCCGCTTCCAACAAATCTGGGGTAAGTACCGGCGTCAGCTCGGCATTACCCTCGCTATGACGCTGGAACGTAATATCACGCGTATCAAAAAAAGTACCATTCACGTAGATATCAACACGGTAAGTTCCCGGTGCCTGACCTCCTACGGTCTCAAACTGTGATAAGTCTACCGGTTGACCGGAATTCGAACCAAAGCCCAATAAAGCCGGATCAAAATAATCACGCGCTGTTGCCTGAGCGCTCCATCCCGTCAGAAATACCAGCATCACCCGACAAAAAACGAGAGAACCCCCCATTTGGTGCTTTGATAGGGTAAGAGAGGTAGAAATACCTTGATTTACACAACGACAACAAGTAAACGGCCGTTTTGAACGACAGCTTATTGCCGGAATCAACACTTTCATTCTTAATTACCATCTCTTATTTAACATATAGAGGTTCATTGCTCATATCTATTCTGTCGATATCTTGCAACATCGCTATTGACCACTGCCGGATACGGCAATAGATCTACTCTCTTCATCAGTGTCTAACCCAAACTCATCAATAGCACGCCACGATACAGTGACATGACTACCAAGAGACACTTTACCTGCCGGCAGCGACCAGCTCTGCTGACCAAAGGGTGGCACCATCCTAAACAAATCCTTGCCCGGTACGGCAAACGAACTGACCTGCAAAGTCTGCAACGTTATCCAAAACGGTGACGGATTAGCCAGCATCACAACATCCTCTTTTACTGACGCGCTTAACTGTTTCACCGCACCGGCAACCCCCTCTTTTGGTATCCCTTCAGGACGGTAGAACAATTTCACCGCCAGAGCTGTCACCATTTTCATCTTGCCAGAGCCATCTCTAGATACTGGTAATTGTTTCTCAGAAGGCAACATATGCAGATTCAGAAAGAACAGAGATTCTCGATCTTTCGGCAAAACCCCACCAATACGAAGGATTTTCAACACCAGCCGTTCATCTGCCCCCACCTTTGCAATCGGCGGAATAACGATAAATGGTGCCTTAGCCCCCAGCGGTAAACCGGTCTCTGGGTTTAGTTCTTGTACGATTGACTGAATGAGATAATTGTTGTCGCTGTTATTAATGAGTGTCGAAGAGACTCCGTTGCTGGATGATTCAGGATAAATCACACGAGTGTCATTGAGATGCAACCCCTTCAGACTCTCTGCTGCCCTGAGTGGCAATACCGGTAATATTATTGCCAGAATACATGACACAGTTATAACGATCTGTTTTATTGAAATATTACGCTCCACCATGTCATGCTCTTCCAATTTCAAAATATAAAAACATACTTAGTCGGCCCGTAACGTACCGCTCTGTAGTCTACTCACTCCACCGGCATCGGTGATCATCGACCATGTCACTTTACTTCCCGCCGTACCTGCCAAGGAAAAAGTCATCTGGCCGAAAGGGGCCAACATTGACGGGGCTTTGTTAAGATCTACTGCCTTGCCATCAAATTTCAATTGGGCAAAAGTCTGGTAATACGGTGTTGGGTTAGTCACTACGACAGTATTGCCTGCTCGTATAAATGTCAGTCGGCCATAGGCCTGCTCCGGTGTCATCGGCAGCTTATCTGGCCGGTAGATAAGTTTAATATTCATCCCCAGCGCAATAGACAGAGATGCACCAATCTCTCCTGGTTTTCCATTGCCATTGGCCTTGCTCTCATCTAGTGTTTTCTTCGCCGGAATCGCATTAATACGAAAACGAAACAGAGACTCTCGATCAGCTGGGAAATCACCGCCGGTACGTATAACTCGCATCACGTTCAAGCTATTACCCTCCATGCGAAACAACGGAGGCAACACGGTAAACTCCGATGAACGGGTATTTGAGTTATCTCCCGGAGTCACAGCAGCTTGTATTAGATACACCTCATCGCCTGAATTCTGCAATGACATGCTTTGCACCTTGTCGCCCTGATGATAAATAATACGTGTCTTCCTCAACATAAGACCCGCATGTGCTGGTGACGATGCCATAACCGCCCATATCGCCAGCATTCCCATGACTATCATCTTTTTCATATATCCCACTTCATCTCAGAGAATCAGATAAAATCCCTTGAATACACCCGGCTTAACACCATCTACTGATACACGAACTCAAAATGTATCTTCACAGCCGCAACTCCTCCGCATAATACATTGGTATCGTTACTCTCTGTTTTACACGTTGCTGGATTCTTTTCATCGCCCACACCTCCCACATACGCCCTGAACCTCCTCATTGTTCCCTCCAATTTCCCACCATTTCCTTTTACACTGTCTGAGAGGTCTACCCTATACGGGTCAGTCTCATTCCTTACCTGTACAAACTTGTTAGTTTTTTCGTCTAATATCCTAACTCCTACTCCTTTGGCAGTAGAAGAACCATCCATGAAAAGCTCCGGATCTGTTATGGCAGGCACATCACTCCATATGTAGAAAGCGGGTTTTGATTCGCCTAGATCACAGTCACTAAACATAAAGTTCAGTTCTAAGGGATCTCTTGCGATATATTTGCTATTTCTAAGTTCACTGGCATAGACCGGATCGATATAATAATTATAAAAATCGGCAAAGCTGGACCCATTCACACTCAACACACAGGTCGGAGGCAATAACATGCCTCTGAAATTGATTGTACGATTCGTATCTGGATCCTTCGCCTGCACTGGAAAAGTCGTCACACAACCGATGGTCCATCCAATCAGCATCATGAAGAGCAACACATATTTTGCCCTGCTGTGATATGCCATTAATTCACTGTTTATAAGATTGCTATTTTTCGTTTTCATCTAACTCTTTCCACCTCTCCCAATTTTTATCATCCGTGATAAATCACACCTCACGGATAAGAATATGTAAATGTGACGTGCGCAATCAGCGTGCCGGGTTGAATAATCTTACTATCTCTTCCACGTGCAATTGCTACCATTACATACATCTCAACACTGCCCTCATCAAATTCAACCTGGAACGGGAGCTCCATTTCCTGATGATTGATTGACAAGTGATCATTCAGCCCTATTTTCTTCTTCTCATTTTCTTCGATTAAAATAATAAACCCCAGCCCCTCAGAGGTACCAGAATCACCGGAACTAGGATCACTAAATATTGAACCATATTCACCGTCGATGGTATTTCCAGATACAGTGATCCTAGGTGTAAGGCCGAGACTCTCCGGATCGCCACAATTCTTTAATTTCAGCTTAAATGACTTGGGGGCTGATACATCCCCTTCATGACTAAACTCCTCCGCCGCCAGCAGGGAACCAAAATTCAGCTCCGAACCCTTCATATCACCACCACCGATCTCTATGTCACAAGGATCAGGAAAAACACTTACATTCACCTGTACGTCTATCCCACTCGTGATCGTCGGTGGGTACTTGGGCCCGGTCTTGGAGTCATCAGCCATGACGCTGCTTGCCAAGAACAGCAGAACCATTACAGAACCCCAGCAGAAGCAGCGCATCACAACCTGCAATACCGGGTTTCTACCCTTGGGCAGGAAGGTCGACGGGTCATTCAGCCTGCTTTTTTTTTGTTCTGTCGCTGTCCCAAACATCGTGCTCACCTCAAATTAACCCTATCACTCTTCTGTTAACGCGATATCACGCTGCAATGCCGATACATCAACGATAATTAAACGTAAACGTCAGTGTAGCCTTGATTTTTCCTGCCTTTTTGCAGACCGCTACCGTCTGCCCGCCTGCCAAAGCACATACCAGTGAAAATTTCACCGGCACAGTAGGCGTTTTATCGTTTACGATTGTGCCTTTATTAGCCAGATGAAACGGTTCATCGTCCTTTAAATCTGGGGACCATTCTGTTCCACTAAACTTCTTCAATTGCACAGTGATGCCCACTGCCGTTGAAGCTTCGTTTTTTTCATCTGCCCCTTTATCACGAAACAAGCTCTTATCATTCGTACCAACATGATTTCCGGTAACGGTAATCGTGGGAGTAATACTGTTGCTATTGACCACACTCGTGCAATTTCTCAGCGTAATCTGAATTTCCCTGTTAACTTTTCCTAATACCAAGTCTGCAAACTGCACTATGCCCAGCTCGATATTATTGCTGTCCACAATGACATCACACGTGCCTTGTGTAATTTCGGCCCTAAATGTGGCCCCAACAGAATTCGCTGCCCACAAGGGACCAGAAAAGAGCCACAGAACCCCACCCATGCCGATGTAATTCAGGTACCTGCGTAGATGCTGAACCCTTGAGATACCGGCTTTACTGAATTTCACCATCGAAGTTCTCTCCACCGCCGAGATCGTCGATCACCGCCCATTCCACCTTCTTTTTATTCTGACTATTCTGAGCGGGATAAACATGGCTACTAAAAGGTGCCAGCATTTGCGGATGACTGTCAGAAAACTTCACCGGTACACCATCAACTTTAATCTGGGTAAAGCTGATGTGATAAGGCGAATTATTACTAACTTGAACGCCCCCGGAAGCATGGGTAAAACGCAGCGCTTTGTATGCCTGCTCTGGCGTACCCACTAACCCCGTTGGCCGATAAAATAGTTTGATGGTATTGCCGATGGCATAGACTACTCCACCCGCAATCTTGTCACCTTCAAGACGCTGCCCAGAAGGCTTACTGCTGGGAATAGCAGCAGCATTAAAATAAAAGACACTCTCCCGGTCAGTCGGCAACTTGCTGGTATCACCTAAGATGTGCAGGACATTGGTTCCTTTAGGGTCCAAACGAAATAAAGGAGGCGTGACGTAAAATGGTGTTTTACCCTTGCCATCAACGGTGCGAGTAATTTTAGTTGTCACTAGGTAAGGGATATTGGTTGTTGTATTGCGCACCGAGACTATTGTTTCAGCTTTATCCTGTGGAAAAATAATACGTGTAGCATTGATGCCAAACCCGCCTTCAGCCAGACTCTGTGGCGCGAACAAAAACGCGCTCAATACCAAGCCTTTTATTATTATGTTAGGAAGTCGGAGTTTATTAATCATTTTTTGTTTCTCATATCTTGGCTCAACCAGCCAGTAGTTGCCTAATAAAAGGCATCATCCAATCATCTAGGATTTTTCATCGAAGAAGCCTGAAGAAAGGCTCCTCAGGCTGGTTATTGAATCAACAATCATTCATACGCTATGGAAAAGTTAAGAGGAGCATGAATGTGCTGAGGAGATGGTTTATCAACCGTTGACGCCATATAAGCTTTAAAGACCACAGACTTGTTATTAAAGTCTGCCGCTTGAGGAGTTGTACCACTTGGTGAAGCTAATACGATACGGCTGTCTTTCTTAAGAAGCTCTTCCGTTCCATCAGCAGAACCATCAACCTTATAGGTTAATGCAACACCCGCATTTGGAGTTTGCCCCTCCGCATTACCCTGACCATCATTAAATATGTCAGTGCTTGTTGCTATCGTAGTCCCTGACACCAGCAGCTTAAGTGATTTTTTTGCCGTAACAGTACCATCACAGCCACTGACACCAACAGTAAAAGTTTCATATCCATTAACAACACGCATGCCCGCAAATTTATCCGCACCAGTCTTGAATTCATCTGGCTTATGGTTACCCAAACTCACATCACCGTTTTTTACACCACTGGTAATGTCACATGTCACATCCGAGACAGTACCAGTAACAGTTACTGTGGCATTATGCCCCCCTTTATTCACCACCTCATCTGCCAAAGCAGCCGAAGCTGCCCCCAAAACCAACGCCGCCACGACGCTTATCTTTAATATCTGTCTTTTCATTTCATTAATCTCTTTTTAACTACTTAACTAAAATCTGGTTCAAACTCATGCATCACGTTTTGACAAACAGAGACATCTAGCTGTACAAATATTTGTCAATTAGGACCATTTTGACAATTGGTATACAAAAATTTTTCTGTGCAAAAACAAAGCAATATGGATATAACTATAGTTATTTCGCAAATTTTAAGGATATTTAATTATTTAATCCGAAATTAGTAACAGTAATTTCTTTAAAGTAACGAAGGAAGTGTGATGTTTTTACATATTGGAATAAAAAGAGTGGATTATCGAAATGTTTTTGTGGTAGGATAGTTGCGTTTTACAAATATATACAAATCTATCTCTTTTTTTATTAGAAAACTTTTAGTATAATTCCTAGGCAATTGTATACCAATTGTCAAAATGGTCCTAACTGTCATACCTTAACGTCTACCTTTTATACTCCAAACTCCTTGAAAACGTTCAGCATTACTGGCTGTATAGCGTACCGTATGGCGAATGTTTTTATGTCCAAGATAATCTTGTATCAGTCGGGTATCTATCCCTCGATCTGCAAGAGCAAAACCGCAGGCATGACGCAACATATGCGGATGCGGATCTACCGCGATATTCGCCCGTTGTCCTAACTGGTTGATAATCTGATAGATACGCTGGCGAGTAAGCGGTTTCCCACAACGCGACAAAAACAGCCAATCACTATCAGCGCCCTGTAAAGTTTTGCGCACTTTAAGCCATGCCTTAATCGCCTTAACCTCACGCTGCAACAGGGGATGGTTAGTACAAAACCCTCCCTTTAACCGCCTGATATATAAACATTTTTCTTTTAATTCCATGTCAGATAACCGTAAATGCCTGGCTTCACTAACACGAAAGCCGTGGATATAGCTCATATAAACCAGACAGTAATTCCGTTCTGGATTAGGCCCAACTTTTGCCATTTCCAACATGCTTTCTACTTCTGATTGAGTCAGATATTTTCTTTGGCCCATGATTATTTCTCCAAAATATATTGATAGTACAACCCGGCTATATCCCGCTTAGAACAGACATAAGCTAGGATAAAATAGACACCGCTACCCAAAACGATGGCCTATTGTTCACCGAGGCTACAAGAGGTTATACAGATATGGAGCAAAATTTAAACACCTTTTTTGATTATTTTTTCACCTCACAAGCACGTTAGTTTACATTTTACTGACAGGACAGATTATTCAAAACAGGCTACAAGAACCTGTCGTTACAAATCGCCTTTTTCGTTATAGCGGCTTACTCTTAAGGTATTGATATGGTTTTCAACCAGTTACGAAGGAAAATATTCCATTGATTACGTTAAACTCGTCTGTATTATTATGGATGGTAAACAGGCTCAGGCCGTGACCTGCGAAACCTGATGGACTACCATGCAATCTAACGGAGATAAAAGAAACCTTATGAGAGGCCCATTGCTTGATGCCATCCCTCTGACTTCCCTACGTGGCGTCGGGGCAAATCAGGCCGCAAAATTAGCAAAAATAGGGCTGGTTAATTTGCAGGATCTGCTGCTGCATTTCCCGCTGCGTTATGAAGACCAGACACGCCTTTATACTATTAATGATCTTTTACCCGGTATTTCCGCCACCGTCACAGGTGAAATCCTGCGTACCGATGTTGTTGTTAGTCGTCGTCGAACCCTGATCTGCAAAATTAGCGATGGTACCGGCGTGCTCACACTGCGCTTTTTTAACTTTTCGGCGGCAATGAGAAACAATCTCGCGAAAGGGAAACAGGTTGTTGTCTATGGTGAAATCAAAAGAGGCAGTCAGGGTGCCGAAATTATTCATCCTGAGTATAAGATTCAAAATCATACTGGAAATGTACAGCTTCAAGAGACATTAACACCGATTTACCCGACAACAGAAGGTGTTCGTCAGGCGACGCTGCGTAATCTCATTGATCAAGCACTGAAATTACTGGATACCTGTACAATCAATGAACTTTTACCGGAAGAACTTAGCCGCTCTATTATTAGTCTGCCGCAAGCACTGCATACCTTGCACCGCCCAACACCAGATATTGCGCTGGTGGATCTGGAAACCGGCAAACATCCAGCTTATCGCCGTCTGGTTCTGGAAGAACTTTTGGCTCACCATTTGAGTATGTTAGCCGTCAGAGCTGGCGTACAACGTTATCACGCTCAATCATTGCCGACTGAGGACAAGTTAAAACCGCAATTCCTTAATCGCCTGCCATTTTCTCCAACCCATGCGCAACAACGGGTTGTCTCAGAAATTGAACAGGATCTGGCAAAAGATGTTCCCATGATGCGACTGATTCAAGGCGATGTAGGTTCAGGAAAAACACTGGTTGCCGCATTAGCTGCGTTGCGTGCCATTGCACATGGTAAACAGGTCGCCTTGATGGCACCGACTGAACTACTGGCAGAACAGCATGCAAATACATTCCGGCGATGGCTGGAACCTTTGGGTATTCAGGTCGGCTGGCTGGCAGGTAAGCAAAAGGGGAAAGCGCGTCAGAAACAACAAGAAGCCATTGCCAACGGTCAAGTCGCCATGATTGTTGGTACGCATGCCATGTTTCAGGAACAAGTGAAGTTTTCCGGTCTGGCGCTGGTGATTATTGATGAGCAACATCGGTTTGGTGTGCATCAACGTCTGGCTTTATGGGAAAAAGGACGTGAACAGGGTTTTCATCCTCACCAATTGATTATGACGGCCACCCCGATTCCCCGTACCTTAGCCATGACTGCTTATGCGGATCTCGATACTTCTATTATTGATGAATTACCACCGGGGAGGACACCAGTCACAACCGTTGCGATCCCGGATACGCGCCGTGAAGAAATTATCAAACGGATCAGAAACGCCTGTCTTGATGAAAACAGACAAGCCTATTGGGTCTGTACGCTGATTGAAGATTCCGATGTGCTGGAAGCTCAAGCGGCACAAGCCACCAGTGAAGAATTGACGCTCGCTTTACCGGAACTGAAAGTCGGGTTGGTACATGGCCGAATGAAAGCCGCAGAAAAGCAGGCAGTGATGGAGGCTTTCAAGCGTGGAGAACTACAGCTTTTGGTCGCCACAACGGTTATCGAAGTGGGCGTGGATGTGCCGAATGCCAGTTTGATGATCATCGATAACCCGGAACGGCTCGGCTTGGCGCAACTTCATCAATTACGCGGCCGAGTTGGCCGTGGCGCTATCGCTTCTCATTGTGTTTTACTTTACAAAACTCCGCTAAGCAGTACTGCCAGAATTCGCCTGCAAGTGCTTAGAGACAGTAACGATGGTTTTGTTATCGCGCAGAAAGATCTGGAAATTCGCGGCCCCGGGGAGCTATTAGGAACACGCCAAACTGGGAATGCGGAATTTAAGGTAGCTGATTTGCTAAGAGATCAGGGAATGTTGCCGGAAATTCAGCGTATTGCCCGGCATATTCACCAACACTATCCTGAACATACCCGTGCCTTGATTGAACGCTGGTTACCGGAACGGGTACATTATGGTAATGCGTGATTGAGAACATACCCGTCATCTTTCAAGTTGCCTCTTTGTTGGCTGCACTCTCTCACCCCGGTTACATCGTTACCTATGCTCCCGGGGATTCGCTCCCTTGCCGTCGCGATCCATCTTGAAATCCATAGGGTATATATCAGAGCGGGCTTTTCGTTTCTCAACGCTGCCAAAAATAGGGATATTTGGTTTTATCCAATCATTAAGATGCTCTGCTATAGAGCTTTCTTTTAATTATTCTATTAAATTGATAATGTATTATTTCCAAAGGAATGGAAAATAGAAATACAATTATTCCTAAATTAGCACCAGCGTTAGAATATATCCCCATAAACTATAAATAGTTTCTTATTATTTTCTTAAAAAAGTCGAATCTAATACCTCGGATTAATTGATACGACGTGTCACTATCCGAAGTCTTTTATCAGCTAATTGCGGTGACAGGCTGTTACGACATTTTTCATCAAATTCAGTTGATGACATGTGCGGTATTAGCGCAATGTTATGCTCAAAGGTTAAAACGGAAATATACCCATCATCTTTCAAGTTGCCTCTTTGTTGGCTGCACTCGTTCACCCCGGTCACATAGTTATCTATGCTCCCGGGGATTCACTCCCTTGCCGTCGCGATGCATCTTGAAATCCATAGGGTATAGATAAATCTATGATAGGAAATTTTAATTAATGTAATATTGAGTTACTAAGCTTAAATAGTAAATATTTCTATTAACCCAATGAATGTAATTTTAAATATTTCCTTTTCGAATTATAAAACCTTGATGGAGGTCACGCAAATAATAGTAGTTTTATTGGTTTTCTTATCTATACTTATATTTCATTATGGTACGTGTTAGGATGTTTTTAAATCAGAGCTAAATAAATCTACGTTGATATAATGGAGAATTTAATATGATTTATGCCAAAAATATTTCAGATAATGTGGTTAAAGTTGCAATTAGTAAATGGAGTAGTGACGAAGGTGATGATGAATATATTGATATTCCTCCAGGAGAGGTGGCTCAATGGGGTAGATCAGATAAGCGCGGTTATTTAATGTCATTAGCACGTAAAGATAGTGCCACAATGTTGTATTCAATAAAATCAAATGGCTACATAATTATTTATACTAGCTATGTTGAAAATAACGGTAGCCGGATAGACTCCTTATATTCGATACCAGCTGTCTAAAAAATTTTATTATCGCACTAGTTTTTTTAATTTAATTTTTCTTACATCATTGAATTTAATAAAAATATTCATTATTGATATAGTGGAGGATTTATGATTTATGTTAAAAATCTCTCAACTGAACCGGTTAAAGTTTCGGTTAATAAATGTGGAGAGGAAGGTAGAGAGGAATATTTAGCTCTTGATTGTGAAGATGTCAAGGTGTGGGATCTCTCCGATACGCATGGTTTTATATTGTCAGTCATACAGAAAGGTATTGAAAAATCATATTCTGCTTCTCATAACAGTTTTATTATTATTTTTGATGATTATGTACAAGATAGCGGCACCAATATATCTCATCAAGAGAAATAAATGAGAGCTTGTCATCCGATTTAATTGAGTGTTAGACAAAATTAAATCACCATAATCAGGAATGGAATCTCCATTCCTGAGCTATTTATATTCAACGGTTTGCTACTTTCTCCCCTAATGCTTGTTTTTCTGCTTGATTGATAAAGATATTTCCAGCCTCTTTATAATTAATCAGTTGTTTTATCAACTTCCGCTGACAGAATTTCCAGACTGGGTGTTTAGCACCAATATTTGATGAATCAGATAATAGAAAAAAGTTATCGACTGATACCTATAGGTTAATACTAAATTGATTTTTTGGTAGTTGGTTTTAGATTATTTTTATCGATAATGAGTAAAATTAAAATTATGAGGCTTGAGCAGAATAATTTAATAAAGATGTACATCTTTATGGATGTTCTTATTAATACGTGAACATGTAACTTAATTTACTAAGCATTAATAGCAAAGCAAATAATAAAAATCGCCAAGGATGGCGTAATATTTTTTCTGTTTATAAAAAAGTGAGTTAGTTTGGTAATAACAAGAGCGGGAGAGCTAATATTTCAAATGGAATAAACGATAGGCTGAACCGATATATTACGGCTCAGCCTTGGTTTTAGTGTTTTTTAGTAATTTATAATGACAATGGATTAATCATCATATTCACTGTGTACTATATTATCGTTACCAACATCCCAAGCTAATCTTTCTCCATTCTCCCGTAGGACTGAGAATGAACGTCCAGATGAACTCAGGCTGACAATATCTTGTAATCGGGCTATTCCGGGGGGGACTTGGACATTCAAGCCTTGGAGTCCCCAAGCGACCACGCTACCGTTTGCCCGTAAGGCTGCGAAAGCACAATTACCTGCTGGACTCAAGCTAACAAGATCCTTCAATTTGGCGATTTCGGATGGGATACCGCCTTCTCTCCCTCCCCAGCAGACCACGCTACCGTCTGCTCGCAAGCCTGCGAATGCAGCAAAATCTGTTGCACTCAGGCTGACAATATCATTCAGTTGAGCAATTTCAGGTGGAACATGGGCAACCCCCCAAGATACTACGCTGCGGTTTGCCCGTAGGGCGGCGAAACTACCGTTTGTTGCACTCAGGCTAACAATATCTTTCAATTTAGCGACTTCGGGCGGAATTAATCCACCCTCACCAGCTCTCCCCCAAGCAACTACACTACGATTTGCCCGCAGGGCTGCGAATGCAGAATCTGTTGCGCTCAGGCTGACAATATCCTGTAATCTGGCAATTTCAGGGGGAACTTCACCACCGTTTCCTGGACACCAGTCACCAGCCCAAGCAACCACACTGCGATTTGCTCGTAGGGCTGCGAAAGCACCTCCTGCTGCACTTAGGCTGACAATATCCTGCAACTTAGCAATTGTTGGTGGGAGTTGACCGCCGGACTGTATCCCCCAAGCGACTACACTACGGTTTGAACGTAGGGCAGCGAATGCGCCTGATGTTGCACTTATACTAACAATATCCTGCAATTGAGCAATTTCTGGTGGAATCTGGCCGCCGTAATCCTCATGGCCCCAGACAACCACGCTATGGTTAGCTCTCAAAGCTGCAAAAGCATAACGTGTTACACTTATACTAACAATATCCTGTAATTTGGCAATTTCGGGTGGCACTTTGGTTCCATTACCTCCCCAAGAGATCATGCTGCCATTTTGCAATAACATCACGGTTGTTATCGCATTAGATATAATGGGAGTACTACGTCTAGAATAATTATCTATTGTCACTCCATAATAATACGGCTGGTATATGAGAGTATCCCCGTTTAGTGAGAAATCGTCATTTTGGTTCATTTTATTCTCCTAAATAAGGTCATATTGGATTTACCTTACCCACAAGAGGTTTGTACCGTAAGACCTTTGCCCAATGGGTTAATTAATTTTCATATTCATGATGCAAGTTATTGTCGTAAGCAGAGCCCCAAGCTACTTTCCGACCATTGGCCCGCAATACAGAGAATGAGCTTCTTGACGCACTTAGGCTGACGACATCTTGTAATCGGGCTATCCCGGCTGGAATTTGGTTGCCTTGATAACTGCCATATCCCCAAGCAACGACGCTACCATTCGCCCGTAGGGCGGCAAACGCGGTTTCTGTCGCACTGATACTGATAATATCTTGCAATTGGGCAATTTCGGGCGGAGCTGAAATACCATTGCCTCCCCAGACAACTACACTGCGGTTTGCCCGCAAGGCCGCGAAAGCACCATATGTTGTGCTCAGACTGACGATATCCTGTAATTTGGCAATTTCGGGCGGAACACTGCCACCCGAATATTTGCTTCCCCAAGCGACGACACTGTGATTTGCCCGTAGGGCTGCAAATGCAGTTCCTGTTGCACTGATACTGACAATATCCTGCAAGTTAGCAATTTCAGGCGGAACCTGGTCGCCCGAATTTTTGAAGCCCCAGGCAACTACACTGCGGTTTGACCGCAAGGCGACGAAAGCAGAATCTGTTGCACTCAGGCTGACAACATCCTGCAACTGGGCAATTTCTGGCGAAACCTGCCCGCCCCAATTCTCAAGTCCCCAGGCGACCACGCTCCGATTTGCCCGCAAGGCGGCAAATGCGTTTACTGTTGAACTCAGGCTGACAATATCTTGCCGCTCTGCAATCTCAGGCGGTATCCGACCGCCAGAATATTCATCTCCCCAAGCGACGACACTACTGTTTTCCCGTAGAGCCGCGAAAGCGGAGCCTGTTGTACTCAAGCTAACAATATCCTGCAATTTGGCGATTTCTGGTGGAACCTGACCGCCGAAATTCTCATCGCCCCAGGCAACCACACTACCGTTTACTCGCAGGGCCGCAAAAGCAGAATCTGTTGCCTTCAAGCTGACAATATCCTGCAATTTGGCAATTTCTGGTGGAATTTGACCACCTTTATCCTCGTTCCCCCAAGTGACCACGCTACGGTTTTTTCGCAGAGCCGCGAAAGCCTCACTTGTTGCACTGATACTGACGATATCCTGCAATTCGGCAATGTCAGGCGGGATTTGGCTACTATAATCATTTCCCCAAGCGATCACTCTGCCGGTAGGCAATAACATGGCGGTTGACTCGTTATTAGAGACGATGGAAGTATTATTCTCAGAGGAGCTATTTCGGTCCGGTTACCAATATTGCTTGATAGGATTACCTTCGGCATCCATGCTTGGTGAGGGCTCGTTATTTTGATTCATATTATTCTCCTAATGATGGTGATATCGGATTAACCTTCTTACCCACAGGGGAATCTATGCCATAAAACCTATCCCTTGCGGGTTAAGCTGAATTTCTACTGCAATTTGATACTAGCTATTCTTTGATGAAGAAGATAATAGAAAAAAATTATCGACTGATAACTATAGATTAATACCAAATTGATTTTTTGGTAGTTGGTTTTAGATTATTTTTTATCGATAAAGCGTAAAAATTAAAATTATGAGACTTGGGCAACAGAATTTAGAGGGGATGTACATCTTTACTGCTACTTTTATTAATACGCAAACATGTAACTTAATCTACTAAGTATTAACTGTAAAGCAAAGAATAAAAATCACCAAAAGGGGCGCAATATATTTTCTATTTATAAAGAAATGAGTTACTTTGTTTCTTTAGGATTTACATTAAAAACTATTTCGTAGAGAGCGGGAGTGATAAAATTTAAAGTGAATACTCCATAGGTTGAATTATTATATTTTTCTCAGTCATTGGTTAATGGCCGGCAATAACAAAATAACACTTAATAGATTAACTAATCATATTCACTATGTGCTTTAAGTCCTGAATGACGAAGTTTCTCGGAAACTAATTGATAATCATTGTGGAACCAAATGGCGCGGGTAAATTGACGCTCATTTATACCCGTCATCTTTCAAGTTGCTTCTTTGTTGGCTGCACTCTCTCACCCCGGTCACATAGTTATCTATGCTCCCGGGGATTCGCTCCCTTGCCGCCGCGATCCATCTTGAAATCCATTGGGTATATGTTGTTGAGACACTCCTCATCAGTAAAGGCGAAAGTAAGCGGATAATGACTTTTTTATCGTAAAACAAAGGTAAAGAAGAACCAGACACCAGACAACTCATTGAATTATTTTTACTTTATTGGAATATCATCACGCTGGACGCTCTGCATTGCCAGACAGAAACCCTCAATCTTATCACCCAGCGTTAGGGCGATTTCATTGCGGTATATTTATTATACAATTCGTTTACAAGCTATTTCATAAGTTTTCGCATCTTCCCGTTTACCAACAGCGATCACCAATATTACGATCTCTTCTTCTATCACTTGGTAAACCAGACGAAAGCCTGAAGAACGGAGTTTAATTTTAAAGCAGCCAGCCAGATTACCGTGTAATCTGGCTGAATCAATATAGGGATTGTTCTGTAACTTCCGTAGCTTCTTTTTAAATTGGTCGCGTATGCTCTGATCCAGTTTGTACCACTCTTTCAGGGCTCGTTCATCGAAATCGATATTAAATATCATCAAGGTTTACCCTGATACGTCTAGCGGGATTTTTAAGACGGTCACGTACCACTGCTAAGATGTCTGCATCTTCATCATGATCTGCCACCATAACGGAAACTTCAGTGAACGGCAGCTTTTCATTCTCCACAACATATCGCAGAAAGAGACGTAGCGCATCAGATGGCGATAAGTTCAGTTTCTCAAATGTCTGATACGCACTTTTTTTAAGTTCTTCATCAACTCTGATCTGAATAGTACTCATAACGTTATCTCCTGTAATGACATTTGTATTACATTCTATTGCATAACATTTGTAATGCAATAAAAATTTTTTGCTATAAGTGGAGTATATACCCGTCATCTTTCAAGTTGCCTCTTTGTTGGCTGCACTCGCTCACCCCGGTCACATAGTTCTCTATGCTCCCGGGGATTTGCTCCCTTGCCGTCGCGATGCATCTTGAAATCTATAAGGTATATGCGCATAGATGAGGTATCTGATGAAAAGACAATGCGTCTCAACCGTAGAACGAAAACAATCCGGTAAACGTAGTACAAATGTGTATTTGACCGCTAAAGTGGTAGATGAAGCCCGTGATTTAGGGATCAACTTATCAGCGACACTAGACAAAATGTTGTCCGATGTTGTTCGTGAGAAAAGAAGACAGCTATGGAAAACTGAAAACAAAGCCGGTATCCACGCTTTCAATGAATTTGAGCGTGGTGCAGGGCTATTTACCGATGATGATGAATACGGGGTTATTTGATGGCTCAGTATGCTGTTTACCGCAATAAATCCCCTAAATCGAGGGAGTAATACCCTTTCATTATCGACATTCAGAATGACCTATTAGACGATTATAATTCACGGACAATATTACAAAGTCAGTGACAACGGTAGCAAAGAATTGCCTCAAATAGACGCGTTAAGAGCAAAAGATACCCAAAAGTCATCTTGGTTGGCGGTTGGCTATTTTAATTATTGGTAGCTCCATGCACTTTTAGCTATAATAGCTATTCGAGCCATTTTAGACGGAAGGTGATGTATGGAAATTATTCCCGCACAACTAGCTAAGAACCAGTTTGGTGATCTGCTTATGAAAGTTCAGCGTGAACCTGTAGAAATTAGTAAGCATGGTAAACGTGTGGCCGTGGTTATCTCTCCCGAAGAGTATGATCAGTTCGCACAGCTCAAGTTACAGAATTTAAAAGCCGTTCTGGCTGAATCTATTGCACAAGCTGATCGTGGCGAATTGCACAGTATTGATGATGTATTTGCACCGTTGACAGTTGATGAACTTGAGGGTAGGGCTTAAGGATGAGTGTCCGGTTTACTAAGAAAGCCAGAGAACATATTCGTGCAATCAAACTCTATTCTATGCGCCGATGGGGGGCGAATGTTGCGGAAGCTTATTCAACTTCGTTACGTGTGACTATGACGGAAATTCTTGATCGTCACCCATCCCCCGGTCGTGATCGCAGTGAGGATCTTTATTTTGGTGTGCTAAGTTTCCCCGTAGAGAGCCACATTATTTACTACCGGGAAGTTCCGACGGGTATTGAAGTGTTGGCGGTATTGCATCAAACGCAAGATCCACATAATCATCTATACCCTATGGATTTCAAGATGCATCGCGACGGCAAGGGAGCAAATCCCCGGGAGCATAGAGAACTATGTGACCGGGGTGAGCGAGTGCAGCCAACAAAGAGGCAACTTGAAAGATGACGGGTATATAATGAAGAGCATAAAACGTGGGATACTTTATTTAATTCGCAATAAAATAAGCAGCTAAACTTTTGTATCAGATGCTTGAGTGAGTTACCCGAGCGCCGTTTTCCTCAGAAACCTGAGTTGTCGAACTATTTCATCCGGTTCTCACCAAAATCCCGGCTGGAGGTCAGGAAAAGTTGTTTTGCAGGACGAAGGAAATTCAAAAAAATCCCTCGATTTTCACCGGGGGATTGGTATAGGAAAGAGAGTGGATCTTGGGGATTATCTGGTTAAATCTGACAAACAAGAGCTGTATCAAGACAATTTCGTTGGAAATCATCCCAAAAACCTGGGGGATGAGCCTCAACATCGCTTTCTAACAGCATGGGTTTTTGCCATTTAAATTGTTTGAACCCCGCCTTTTGGATCGCTGTTTGATATTGTTCACGACTCCAACGATACATAGTGAAAGGGCTGGGTGGTGTGGTAAGAAATTCAGCTTTCACGAGAGTGGTGTCTTTCACCGGCTCTTCACTCAGAATTTTTATACAATAATTCTCATAATTCCCTTTCTCTAATCGATAATCAGGTTCAAAGGTATACGCAATTAATTTACCGGCAGGCTTGAGATGAGCGGCAATGACACGGAACATAGTTTCAAGGTCTTCAAGAGATTCTGCATGGCAAAATAACCAGGCTGCATTAACTATGTCAAACTTGCCAAATGACTCCGACTCCATCTTGCAGATATTTCTTACGTGAAATTCGATATCGTCACCGTATTGTTGTGATTTGCTTTTCGCAATCGCTATCATGTTTTCTGATATATCGACTCCAATGACTTTTGACGCACCACGATTTTTGTATTCTCGACTAAAGAGACCATATCCACAGGCTAAATCTAACACTGATTTCCCGTGTATATCTCCTGCCAGGTTGAAGATAGTTCTGATTTCTACTTTGATATGGTCAGTAGCATCTGAAAAGCTCTCGTAAAGATGTGCAATAGGGCCATATAAAGTGTTATCTTTCATGTTGTTATCCTTAGCTAAAGGCCAAAATACTTTATACCCGTCATCTTTCAAGTTGCCTCTTTGTTGGCGGCACTCGCTCACCCCGGTCACATAGTTACCTATGCTCCCGGGGATTCACTCCCTTGCCGTCGCGATGCATCTTGAAATCCATAGGGTATATTTATCGAAGAAATATATTATTTAGTACGAATTAATAATTACTGAAAGTTTTTCTCTTGTTATAAATAAGATTCCAAAATAGCGCCACATCTTACATCACTCATAATTTCACCTATAACAATAGGTTAGTAAATTCGCGCGTGGCAGAATCATGAAACGTTATTTATATTAATATGTTAGTGATGAATTAGATATAATTTTTTAATATTGGTTAATTTTCGGATAAATATGAGGAGAAAATAAATATAAAACACCTATGATATGTTTTTTGGAAACTATTATTCTTATAATAATTATGTCGTTTGAACAATAGAAAAATACCAATGATCCGTCGTTATGCCTTTATTTGACATCCTCCCTCACCTTCGGTACTTATATACCCGTTATCTTTCAAGTTGCCTCTTTGTTGGCTGCACTCACCCCAGTCACATAGGTAGAGGCGATAGAAGTATTATTATCAGAATGACTACTCCTGTCCGGTTGCCAATATTATTTCATCTATTCGCTGCTCGAATTTGCTCTGCTTCCGGGTGACAGTCCACAAGGAATGCCATCATTTCAGTGGCATCTTTGCTCAGGTAGAAGCGTACCATCTTTTCGTTGAACTCATGTATTTTCGCCGCAGGCACGCTGATGGCGTCTATACCGTTTGACATCAAAATACCATTCATCATGAAACGGGAAGTACGTTTATTACCGTCAAAAAAGAATTGCTGTAACGCACCAAAAAGGAAGAATGCAATTCCCTTTTCAAAAGGCGGACATTCATCCAATACCGCCATACCGGCTTGAAAAATGCGGTTCAATTCTGGAGCGCCTGATGCGGTAGGTAACGGAATATGCCGCCCACACTCACCCAAACTAACATCTGGGGTGTAGTTGGTCTCCCGCCCTTCTCCACGGAATATTCCCCATTCCAAGGCTTCATTGCGAGCAACTATGCTATGAAGTTCAGTAAACATAGCCTTGGTCAACTCAAATTGACCTTTTTTCACCAGAGATAACAAGCGCTTGGAACTTTCTGCAAGATTCAGTACTTGCTCCTGATCAGAAACCTTCCTACCACCGACGGTTACACCATCCAATAATGTTTTCACTTCGGGGAAAGTAAAAGGATTACCTTCAAGAACGCTAGCATCCCAAACAAATTCTGGTAGCATCCGGTGAAAACGGAAGCATACCCGCTCAATAGAATAGATCGGAACAATAAGAGGAACCGAAGATCGGTCCCAACTAAACCCCAGAGCGTTAAAAAGCTTCATCGTTGTTCATTCTATTTCACAATCTTGAATGTGAGGAACTCTAAAGTTGCTCCACTCTAGAGTTAACATGATAAAATCTCCCACTTGAAAGATGTAATCACAGATTAAATAAGTCTCTGTGTCAATCCGGCAAACCCAGATATTCGTTAACAACTTACACTTTTATCCAAATTCTCATTAAATGCCGTTGATAATCAATAAAGCTACTGCGATAGTGTAATAATTCATGATTATTCACAAAGATCGCGCTGTCTTCCTCAAGCTGCATTTCTATATGATTATCAGGCTTATCAACATGCCTTAGAAACTCGCGAATAGCAGTGGTCAAAGCAATACCAGAAAGGTCATTTTTTATCTCAAATCCACTTTCAATAGAATCCAGTCTTAAGCGGACGGGAGTTTTGTAACCAAAAACCTTAGCTTCAATGGTTTCGATACCACCACTTTTCGTGAACGAGGTAGGGACTTGAAATATAGCGGTGCGCTCTGTCATCAACTTAATCATCCATGATGTATTAGGCTCTCTAGAGAGCTTATCTCGCAGCGCCAGCGCATTGCAAAAACGATTAACCCCACCGCCGCAAGAAGCGGATTTTCGGCAATATAAACCAAAATATTTAACCGGTTCATTATAAAAGGCGGTATCGGTATGATAGGTTGCTTCATCCGACCCTTCTGAAAAAGTTTGATACAGAGCATCATTATTCATCTGCTTTCTGATATCCCAAACAACTTGTCCCGTAACTTTATTTGCCGCTAAAGGAAAACCTATCATTAAAGCAATAACGTAAAAGCAGATAGCCTGCTCATCCGCCGACTTTCCTGCTAATCCTAACTGTCTGATGTGAATAATATGATACCCCTGTAAGGCCGCATTTCTTAATGTTTTTTCGATCTCCCAAAGCATTGGAATTTTATTAAACAGATTTATTCTAAACGATTCAGTGAGTAGGTTTTCATTTAGTTCTGCTCTGGATAGCCACTGGTTCCTGCCCAAATGATTCATTTGGCTAAGTATATTTTCCCAATCAATTGCTGAAAAATCGTGAACTTCCAGGATATCAATGTCTTTGATAAGATAGCCTATCGAGGGAGGATAGGAATGGTCAAGATTAAGGGTGCACATTAGGATGGATTTCCTTTCGCAGATGGATAAACAAAAAAAGTACCAAAATGATAATCAGGTGAACGATAGCTAAGAACTTCATCACTCCATACCAGCCTGATTGATAAAAAGCATAACCTGAAAAAATCGCTCCTAAAGCGCCACCACCGTAGTAACAACTCAGATAAAGTCCACTGGCAAAAGTGACAGGAATATAATGGACCTGACTGACAAGTCTGGTCGTCAATGTTTGTATAAAATAGGTACATATTGCAAAAATAATGACTCCTGACAGGACAACAACGATTGAATACCCCATCATGACAATAGATGCCCACAGCAATATACCTGCTCCTATTACCAGTACACTTTGGCTGTATTTTCTGTGCAGATACGGACTCAGTAATATCACTATCAGGGCTGGTAAACAGGCCAAATAAATCAATCCGATATGTGTAGGTTGCTGATTAAAAGGAGTGGCAGCAAGACGTAATCCTAAAGCCGTAAAAATAGCGCTTTGAGTAAATAGCAGACCAAATCCAGATAACAAGGCGATCAGTAACCATTTTTCTTTTATTACAAGCGGAAAAATAGAGCGCAGAACATACTCTGGCGGATTAGTATTGTCTTCAGAGGTAACAGAGACGTGCCCCAATCTATGAATAACCAGTATAAGCGCCAATGTAAGCCAGAAAGCACAGGTAAAAAACCCCAGTGTCCATCCCACCACATCTGTAGCAATAGCAGGATAAAATCGACTCAGAGTACTGCCTAACACTGTCCCTGCGACATAACAACTCACAACATGAGTACGTTTATGCTCACTTTCAGTTTGACTGATGAGAACCATACTAGCTGTTAATACAGCGGGTACAATGAAACCTTGCATAATGCGGATTATAAAAAGTTGTTGTATTGAGTCACTAAAACCAATACATAAATTTAGTAAAATAAGACCACACAATCCAGCTTTGAGGGCATATGCTGTACCAAATTTCCATACCCATTGGCTCACAAAAGGTGCTGTCATCATCATTCCCAACAAACTAGCCATATTTAACCATCCTGCTGTCGTTGGCATGACACCAAATCTTGCAGTCAGCCACGGATATAGAGCTTGAAGCTGGTATAGATTAAAAAAAGCAGCCGTCGAACAAATGAACAGAAACAATCTCATAACTTATTGAAGAGAATGAAATTAATGATGAGAATAATCTATATAAGATCATTAGAAACGGGAAAGTCTAATATTCACTCACGGTGATAGCCAAAACATAAGAGTGAACATGAAATCAAATACAAGGTAAATTTACTTTCACACCAAATCAGAGGAATTAAGTGTTGGAGCTTAAACAATTACGCTATTTTATTGCCGTAGCAGAAACTTTGAATTTCCGGCGCGCAGCGGAACGCTTACACATTACACAACCCCCTTTAAGCCAAAGTATTAAATCTCTTGAATCTTCTTTGAATGTGAAGTTGTTTCACCGAAATACTCATGGCGTCCAACTAACCAAAGCGGGCGAAGTCTTTTTAGATGAGGCCTTAAGAGTTTTGGCGACAGCCCAACATAGCATCAATAGAGTCAGACAGGCAGAAACCGGAGAAATCGGTATCTTGCGCATCGGATATTCTGCCAGTTCAATCTTTTCATCTGCTTTAACCTCTGCTTTATCTGTTTTGCTGAAGGAACGTCCCAAGCTTGAATTACAGCTCTGCGAAGGTAATGCATTTACGCATTTGACCGCTTTACGCTCAAGGAATCTCGATGCAGCAATACTTAGAGCTGATTTAAGTAATGAATCGGTTAAAGGGTTAAGGATTCTTTATTTAGGAATGGAACCACTTTATGTGCTACTACCTGAGGGGCACTTTCTAGCCTCTGCAAAAGGAATTAAACTTCATGAACTACAAGGAGAACGATTGCTTTTACAACCAGCCAGTCACAGGACTTTTTTACGGCGCCAAATAGAGTCATTATCAGAAAAAACGGGCTTTTCACTATCTCATTTTCTTGAAGTGCCCAATATTGCCAATATGATTTGCTTTGTTTCCGCTAACCTTGGTGTAGCAATCCTACCTGCCAGTGTAGCGAAAATTGCTCACGGCTTGGTAGCGATTCCTCTTCTGGAAACAGGAGCAACACAATCCTTAATGCTCGTCAGTGTACAGGGAAATTCTTTGGCAGAACATTTAGACAAAATATTCCGAAAATTGGCGATAAATTCAGAAAAACAACAGAAATAAAGTTAAATATTCTGCAAAAATATTTCCCCTACTACCATTAATAGTTATATCCCCAATTACATTAGTAACAAAATTGAACAGTAGTGGAAAATTTGAATTATGCATTACAGCAGAACACAACAACAATACTGCGCCAACTGCATAGCTGGCGCAGGATCTTGCTAATTTATCCCTACACCGCCGGGAAAACGGGTAACAGCAAATAGAGTTTAATCACAATCGCATTAACGATATCGATAAAGAATGCCCCGACCATCGGCACCACCAGAAACGCCACATGGGATGGCCCGAAGCGATCGGTAATCGCCTGCATGTTCGCAATGGCGGTAGGTGTCGCCCCTAAACCGAAACCACAGTGACCCGCCGCCAGCACCGCAGCATCATAGTTTTTACCCATCACCCGATAAGTGACAAAAATCGCATACAACGCCATGACGATGGCTTGGATGGTGAGAATGACCAGCATGGGTAATGCCAGCGATGCCATCTGCCACAATTTCAGGCTCATTAATGCCATTGCCAGAAACAGGGAAAGACTCACGTTACCCAATACAGAAACCGCTCGGTCAAAGACCCGGTAGAAACCTAACACCGACAGACTGTTACTGAGGATAACCCCGATAAATAACACACAGACGAACGTCGGTAATTCAAACCATGTACCTTGCAGAAGTTCAGATACAAAATTACCTGCCATCAGACAGATAGCGATCAAGGCGATCGTTTCCAGCATCACCAGTGCTGTGATCATCCGCCCGGTATAAGGTTTTTCAAATGCCGTTGGCACTTCGGTATCATCGGCCCTTAGCCCCGGGGTTTTTGTGTTTCTCACCAGAAAACGGGCAACCGGTCCACCAATCAAACCACCCAGTACTAAACCGAAAGTCGCACAAGCCATTGCCACTTCTGTTGCATTTTCAAAACCATAACGCTCACTAAACAGTTTACCCCAAGCAGCACCCGTACCGTGACCACCAGACAGCGTAACAGAACCCGCCAGTAAGCCCATTAATGGGTCCAGACCTAACAGTTCAGCCAGGGCGATACCCACCGTGTTCTGAACCAGCAACAAGCCAACAACGACGAAGACAAACGTGAACAGAACCTTACCACCCGCTTTCAGGCTAGCAAGATTAGCATTCAAGCCGATAGTGGCGAAGAAAGTTAACATCAAAGGGTCTTTAAGAGATAAATCAAAGTTGATTTCCCAGCCTGTTGTTTGTTTAACAGCTAAAAGAATCAGAGCAACTAACAGACCACCGGCGACCGGCTCAGGAATGGTGTATTTTTCAAGAAATGGGACTGATTGTACAAGTTTGCGCCCAAGTAATAGTACTAATGCGGACGCCACAAGCGTGCCATAAACATCAAGATGATACATCTATGTACCCCAACTATATTGTTAAAATTATGTAAGTTATTACGACGTTATACTCATCCTTTAGAAAACGCCAAAAGCAGGCAACGCTGGATTAGAAAAAAAATCTGCAACAAACACAAGTTAAAACATATAAAAATGTGACCAGGGCGAATCATGGCAACGAACAGAGTTTTTACGCAAACGATTGCTTTACGCAGTCGATCATTAAATGCGTTCTTTGTCAGTCTGGAATTTCACACCATGCTCACCTCATCCGAACCTCTTAATCTGGTGTTTCCTCAGGAGAAGTCATCTTTCTACAAATCTGATATCGGGTTACACATAATCAACTCATCACGCACGTATATTTCATCATCGTGCGTGATGATGATTTATCTCCTAGCGGTTGGAAGGCCAAATAAAATCGTTACCAACCCAACCATCGAGATCGTATTCACTCATACACTGCTCAGCAAACCCTTTCAATTGATCCACTAAGCCCGTGGCTTGGGAAGCCAATAACACATCGATTCTGATAGCTTCGTGGTTGCCGGAATAATTGCGCTCGTATAATTCATGCCTGCCAGCGAATTCCGTACCGATAGAGTCCCAAATCAGTTTCATGAGCTTGACTCGCTCAACTGCACTGTAACCATTGGAGCCACGCATGTATTTATCAAGATAAGGAGACAGTTCCGGGTTGGAAAAATCGCGGGCATGAGAATTAATATAAATCAAGGAACTACCTAGATCCTGTTCAATAATTTCTTTTACCCGCGGGTAACCCAGCGTCATAAACCAACGATAAGCTATCCCATACTCGTATCGAGGCAATAGGGCATCTCCACTCCAAGGCTCCGGGGATTTAATCATCGCATCACTGAGCGCCCAAAACATATTACGCCATGACAATACTTCACCAACCCGTGCTTGCACGCCACGAAAATCCTTCGTACCCGTAGCTTCAACACCCTTAATAAGTAACCCAGAAAGAAAATCAAGTTTAACCGCCAGTCGAGTCACACCATGCAACATAGCCCGATGAAAATAACCCGATTCAGCAAAAAATAACGAAACTTTATCTACATCTCCATAGATAAATATGTTTTCCCAAGGAACCTTCACTTTATCCAGAATCATTATCGTATCGTTCTCATCAAATCGGGACGAGAGCGGATAATCAAAAGGGCTGCCCATTTTATCAGCCGCCATGGCGTAAGAGGGACGACAAATTAATTTCACTCCCGGGGTATTCATCGGCAAGGTAAAGACCAACGCAAATTCCCGTTTCTTTATTGGTAAACCGTAATGACCAATAAAGTTGTAGTGACTAATCGCCGATCCTGTGGCAACAACTTTAGCGCCGCTGACAATTAATCCATCATCACACTCTTTTTCAACATGAATACAAATATCCCCAATTTCATCAGGTGATAAATGACGATCTATTGGCGGATTAATAATCGAATGATTCCAGTAAAACACGCTTTCTTGCGAACGGATATACCAGTTTTTTGCATTATCAGCAAAATCACCATAAATTTCCGGTTTTACGCCGAGCGAGGTAAGAAACGAAGCCTTATAATCAGGGCTTCTACCCAACCAGCCATAACTCATGCGAGCCCACGCGGCAATAGCATCACGATCAGCAATTAAATCCTGCTGTGAGCGCGGTATACGGAAAAAAGGATGTGTCACACCACAACTCCCCGTATCTGTCGCCGTAGTCAGTACGTCACGATAAGCAGGATCGTGCAAAGCGTCGTAGAGTTTCGCAACAGCTCGGGCCGGATTTTGAAAAGCAGGATGGTTAACAACATCGTGAATGCGTTCACCATAAGCCCAGACTTCCCGGCCATCATTTAGCCCATCCAGAAATTCCTTTCCATTAAGTGGGCGGGTTGTGCGGATATTACCTTCATCCGACGATTTTTGTTTCATATTTTCTGACATAGTAGATTCCTTACATTATTTATTTACCAGAAGATGGGTGAAAATAAACTATGCAGTGTTATACCCGTTATCTTTCAAGTTGCCTCTTTGTTGGCTGCACTCGCTCACCCCGGTCACATAGTTACCTATGCTCCCGGGGATTCGCGCCCTTGCCGTCGCGATGCATCTTGAAATCCATAAGGTATATTTCAAGCATCAATCAAATTGAGAAAGGAATAGAAAGGAATGACGAAAAAATATCATTATTCCATTTATAGCCATCCATTAATACATTAATTCATTCGGATGTCATTGGCTATATTGTCATGCAATAAAATATAGATTTAATAATTATATTAATCACACAATATAATTATTAACAAATTCATAAAAATATTCCAAATAATTAATAAAACTTAGCACGAAAAACAAAAATACAATTAATTAAAGATTAATCTCCGAAGTTTATTTTAATAGAATAAAACGATAACGAATAATTCATTACTTTTTCATTTCATACCCTGAAATTATTAGAAATAACAACTAATATAGTGACTTGTTGATATTTTTATTGTTAAATTATACAAAGGAAGCTATAAGCCGATTGGAGTCTGATGATGAAATGGTTAGGAAAATCGCTGGTTACCCTGTTATTACTGGTAATACTGGCAGTAATCACGGTTTATGTCGTGATGCAGACAAACTGGGGAACACATCAGCTTAGTCAATGGCTGAGTCATCACAGCCGTTATCAGGTTCAAATAGGTAATATCGAACATAACTGGTCACAACCGGGCACCCTGACATTTTCCAATATTGTCATTAGCAATCAGCAACAGACTTTCATTTTAGCGGCTCAAGTTGTCGCATTCGATTTCAACTGGCAGCAACTTACTTCCCCGCGCCATTTTCATCGTCTGTTATTGCAACAGGGCCAATTAACAATCAAAGGCCAGCAGCAATCCTTACCTTTTAGCGCCAACATTCTGCAACTTAATCAGATGGCTATTCAGTCAGAAAATGCAAGCTGGCAAATTCAAGGGCAAAACATCACTGGCGGTATCACTCCCTGGAACCCACAATCAAATACGTTGGCAGGGAATGGGGAATTTCAATTCAGCGCTGATAAACTGAATTTCAATGATATTTCTCTCGAAAAAGTCATTATACGAGGAAATAACCAGCAAAATACCCTCACTCTCCGTTCATTTGGTGCAACATTGGCACAGGGTTCGGTATCAGGTAATGGGCAACGTCTGCCTGATGGTAGCTGGCAGTGGGATAATTTACTTATCAGCAATATTCGTTGGCAAACGCCAATGACACTTGAGGAGTTATTGCGAAAAACGAACAAATTACCCGCAATCAGTATCAAAGATCTGAGTCTCACTAATGCCAAACTGGAAGGTAAAAACTGGTCTGCTAACTATCTGGATGTCTCAGTAAAAAATGTCGGGTTGACTAACGGGAGCTGGCAGGCAAAAGAGGGCATCATTGATTTCAACGTTATGGATATTACACTGAATGATCTTCATTTCACCGATGTTATTGGTCACCTTCTTCTTGCAGACAATGAACTCACTATTTCCAATCTCACTTCCCGTTGGGAAAAGGGGTTATTCCACGTCAAAGGGCAATGGAATCACCAAACAAAACAATTCAACATCACCAATGCTACGGTTGCCGGTTTAACTTATACCTTGCCACAAAACTGGCATCAGTTGCTGAAAAAATCATTGCCTAAATGGATATCGCGATTTTCCATTAACGAGCTGACAATTAACAACAGCTTACTGATTGATATTAACCCCGATTTTCCATTCCAGCTTACTGCCCTCAGTGGTTATATCTATGACATGGAATTACTGAAAGAAGGGAAATGGGGAATCTGGCATGGCTCTTCGAATCTAAGTGCCACTAGCGCAACATTTAACAAAGTTGAATTACGTCGCCCTTACCTTAAATTACATACAGAAGGAGATACACTGATCCTCGATCAATTAGATGCTTCTGTTGATAACGGATTACTGAAAGTGAAGGGTACAGTAGATCAACAGGTACAGAAGCCATTTACTTTAGATTTCCGGGGAATAGATGCAGATTTAACGATTTTGCCTCAATGGCGGTGGGTGCCGTTGAAATTACAGGGTAAAGGCAATTTCACGCTGTTAATACAGGGAGATCTTGCTGCTGATAATATTAAAAGTTCTATCGATGGTTCATTGACTGCCACGGATAAACAATCAGGTAGCGAAACTCAAGTCATTGATAAGGGGAAAATATCCACACCAAACTGTGAAACTTGTCCGGTTGTTAAGCTATAGTAACGAATATTCGGGTACCTATGTGACCGGGGTGAGCGAGTGCAGCCAACAAAGAGACAACTTGAAAGATGACGGGTATAATAGTTATTTGCTATTTCAATCCGTTAATAAAATCTCCGAACAGTATCAGCCGAAAAACCGCATTAATATCGGTGACATTAAAAACGCAATTAAATTTTACCAATGAAGTTGTAACAAGGTATAAAAAATGACGTGTATACTGCCTGAATCCATTGAAAACAAACTGCAAAATTATGACCGTATTGTTGTCGGTGGCATCATCAGAGACCAAAATAGTCATATTCTGTTCTTACAACGAGCTCCTGATGAATCCCCGCCAAATCTCTGGGAAATTCCTTCTGGCGGTGTAGAAAAAGGAGAAAATCTATTACAAACACTATCTCGTGCCCCCCCAGTGGCATATTTAATGCCACTGAGAAATCTAAGCGATAGCCGTATAAGCATTTGGCAATACCATATAGGTACCCGTAAATACCGCACCGATTCCCTGATCACCACTAACAATCACATCCAACTTCACTCTCGCTTTACTACCTTGTGCCAAACGAGCCAAATCGCCGCTCATATTTTTAAGATCGGCAACAGATTTTGGCCTGCCAACAACCGGTTTTTTGTAACGGATATCGGCATCAGCCAGAATGATATCACCACCTAGTTGACGTTCCTGCAACAACAGCCAAATCAATCCCCAACCGGTCAGGGTTGCCAGAGAAAACAGACTGCCAGCAAAGATAGTTTGGTGAGGATTTTGATTCCCGGCTTCCGGCATGGTGGTAATAAAGCTCTGACCGGTATATTGAGAAATTCGTACCCCCATTTTTTCACTGAGGGGAATATGTTTGTACCAAGCCTGTTGCAGTTCGTTGCACCAATCTGGCCGGTGAAGAATATCATCAAGTGTTGCAACCGGCTTTATCATCAGAAAATGGCGAATGGGTGTCGTTTGTGGGCTAGCAATTAGCCCACGGTTTTCAAACCCCAATTTACTGAAAAACTCCACCGCATGTTCACGAGCACTGCATACTACCCGTTTAACACCCTCCTGGCGGGCAACAGATTCCAAGGCCATTGCGATTAATTTTCCTAACCCTCTACCTTGCATGTTGGGATGCACTGCCAGAAAGCGGATTGCCCCTTCACTATCCGCATTGATATATAAACGCCCTACCGCCACCGGGTTCCCTTTCTCATCCACAACCATCTGGTGATGAGCCATCGTGTCGTAACCGTCTTTCTCAGAGCCTACAGGTTGATGCAGTGGCTTACGCAACATTTCCCAACGAAATCGATAATATGCTTCCAGTTCTTGTTCTGTTTCAGGTACTCGCAGATGATACATAGAAACTGCCCCTTTCTTTTGATCATGATGTTTAATCGGGGATGGTTGCGTTCTACTGGCTATTTTTGGTTGCTAGACCTGCAACCAGAAAGTGACTGGCCCATCGTTTGTCAGGCTGACTTTCATATCGGCCGCAAACCGCCCGATTTCTGTTTTTACACCACTTTGGCGGCATAGTTCAACAAAATAGCGATATAGTTCATCGGCCTTATCTGGGGCAGCACCACCGGAAAAACTGGGTCGCATGCCCTTTTGAGTATCGGCAGCCAGTGTAAACTGGGAGACAACTAGCAAACTGCCTCCGATTTGTTGGACGTTCAAGTTCATTTTGTCCTGTTCATCACTGAATATCCGATACCCTATCACCTTCTCACACAACCGTTTTGCCTTCTGTTGATCATCTCCTTTCTCAACACCTAGCAACACCAGCAGGCCGTGACCAATTTCCCCAACAACTTCGTTCTTAACAACAACATTTGCCTGTGTTACCCGCTGGATTAACGCGATCATATTTTTCCTTTACTCAAATAGTAGCATCAGCACACTATCCTCTATTATCCGTTCAATCCCTCATTTTGTTCAGAAAAACCGATTGCTTCGAAATAATCTGGCACTGTCTGCCTATCAACAACATGAATGCTATTGATCCCTAACGCCCTGGCCGCTTCCACATTTTCCAGCACATCGTCAAAAAACACCGCCTGATCCGGTGAAAAACCTTCTGTTTCAAGCACATATTTGAAAATATCAGGTTCAGGTTTACGCATTGCCAAATCCTGCGATAAATAGAGGTAATCAGCGGATGCCGCAATCTCAGGATAATTATGCGGCCAGTAATCCAGGTGCAAACGGTTCGTGTTGGATAACACGACAACCCGATGTCCCGCCTCACGCAATTTTTTCATTATCTGAATGACTTCAGGTCGAATATTAATAAAGATAGCATGCCATCCAGCAGCAAACTGCTCAAAACTGAGTGAAATATTCATTTCCTGGCATAAAGTATCAGCGAATTCCAGATCAGTAATTTGACCACGCTCATGTTTTTCAAACGTTTCTCCCATAGAGAAACTTTTAGTCAAAGTCGCAAGAGGTGTCCCGCTCAAATTACTCCATACCGCTAAAACTCTTTTAAAATCAATCTCAATAATCACATTACCCATATCGAAGATATATAACATAATTACCCCCTGGCTAATTAATAACTTTTTACTTTAATCGTATTTTCAATGAGAAAACAGTACGGACAAGTAAAAAGCGAATCACTTCACGGTATTTTTCTTACGAAACGATAAAGTAGCATCCAGATTAAAAAAGTCGAGTAAGGTGTTATAGTTATGTTGTGGTTCCTCCTCTGTATCGGCCTTCTTCTGGCTGGATATTTCATATATGGCAAGATTGTCGAAAAGATATTCACTATTCGACCAGAAAGAAAAACCCCCGCTCTTTCTATGGCTGATGGTGTTGATTACGTTGCTATGTCCACCCCAAAAGTTTGGTTAATTCAGTTACTAAATATTGCCGGCGTTGGTCCTATTTTCGGCCCAATTCTTGGTGCCCTCTATGGCCCGCTTGCCATGCTGTGGATTGTATTAGGCTGTATCTTTGCCGGTGCAGTACACGATTACTTCTCCGGTATGCTCAGTGTGCGTGCCCACGGTGCATCCGTGCCCGTTATCGTTGGTAACGAACTGGGCAAAGCGATGAAGCATTTCATGAACATATTTGCGGTTATTCTGCTGATGCTAGTTGGAGTCGTCTTTGTTTTGAGTCCAGCCGGCTTACTGAATAACTTGCTGAAAGAGGCAATGGGTTGGGATAACATTGCTATCTGGGTCGGTGTTATCTTTGCTTACTATATTCTCGCAACGCTGGTGCCTATTGATAAAATCATCGGTCGCCTTTACCCACTGTTTGGTGCATTGCTGCTGTTTATGTCTGTTGCGCTGATGGTCGGTTTAGCGATGAGCGATAAGCCTTTCTATTCACAAGGATTGGATTTTACCACTAACTTTAATCCGAAAGATCTGCCGGTCTGGCCATTGCTGTTTGTCACGATTGCCTGTGGCGCTATTTCTGGTTTCCACGCCACTCAATCTCCACTGATGGCACGTTGCATGCAGAATGAAAAAAATGGCCGTTTCGTTTTCTACGGTGCAATGATTGGTGAAGGTATTATCGCACTAATCTGGTGTACATTGGGCCTGAGCTTCTATGAAGATACTAACGCATTACAGGCCGTGATTGATCAAGGTACAGCCTCTCTGGTTGTTCACGAAGTGTCCACGTCTCTGTTAGGTACTGTCGGCGGTATTCTGGCAATCCTCGGTGTGGTGATTTTGCCAATTACTTCTGGCGATACCGCATTCCGTTCTGCCCGGCTTATTATTGCTGAATTCCTGAATATCCCTCAGCAACAAATGACCAAACGTCTGTTATTAAGTGTGCCAATGTTTATTGTCGGTTATCTGATTACAAAAACCGATTTCAATATCATCTGGCGTTATTTCGGTTGGGCGAACCAAACCACAGCAATGGTCATGTTATGGGCTGCTTCCGCATGGCTGCTGCGCCGTAATAAATTCCATTGGATTACCACCCTACCAGCCATGTTTATGACCGCGGTGTGCTTTACCTATCTGGCATTTGCACCAGAAGGTTTTGCGCTAAACTGGAATATCTCTGTTGTTATCGGCCTGGCAGCAATGGCGGTTGTCACAATTGCTTTCTTTGCAAAAGTCCGCGCCCAATCAGCTTCCGATAATATAAAAGCCAAAGCATTAAATGAGTAAAAACCCAAGATAGAAATTAAATATCACAACAACCCCTCACGATAAAAAGTTGAGGGGTTTTTATTGCCCATGATAAGAAACACTTATTCCTCCTGAAAATATCAGGCGAGATATCACATGGATATTGATAATTTAAGCGTTACAGCCAGAACAATGAGTGTCTACATATTGCAAGTTATGCCAAGCTCACGGCTCATTATCGTGAAAAACAATGAAAAGGAATTCATCTGGGTAAAGGATTAATTGTAGAAAATTGGGAAGTTTCCAGGCAAAGATACGATTTGTCGTTTTTAATCGTTTCCTGCTTAACTATTAAATAAAAAAACAACTCATTGAAACTCTCGCCAAATGATAATCACGCTAATCCTGCTGAATGGTGGCAAACATAAACAAGATTGACTACAATTGTTATTAGCAGCACACTACGTATAGTGTGTTAAATCATACACCACTCGAATACTAAAACTTTGCTTTAATAAATGTAGGTTTGTACGTTTTTAAATGCGATACCAAAGAGAGCAACGCCCATTAATGGCACCAAAGCTTTTCTTTTAATGGACAACCTATCTTTGAATAATTGATCGCTTGTATCGAAGTAAACGATCCTAAACTGAGTTCGATAAATTCCCTACCCTAAAGAAAGCAATCTACTACTGGGAAAGGTCTTAAATGTTTTTAGAAAACTGGAGAATCAACCATGTATATGTTTTTGCCTTTTTTACTCGCATTATTTGCGGTTATCACCACCCTATATGGAAAGTATAAAACGAGTTATACCCTATGGGGTCTTCTTTCAGTGACGACTGTAGCTTGGTTTATCCATCATGCAACTGATTCGTTAAATCTATCTTTTTAACGGGAGACAATCTGATGAATCAGGTATTAGCAACAAAACAACAGATCAGCTTCGGCATGATATTTAACCTCATTGGGTTATTTGCTATCAGTGCTGTTCTAACCCTTGCTTTCTATTATCAATTGGTCCTTTCCGAACTCCCTTGTCCGTTATGTCTGCTACAGCGAGCAGGCATGATCATGATAGGGTTTGGTTTCCTGTTTAATCTGCGTTTTGGTATCAAAAGTGCGCACTATGGCTTATCACTTATCGGCTGTGTCGTGACTGGCATTGTTGCGATCCGACAAGTATTTTTACATATCACACCCGGTGATCTCGGTTATGGTTCCGCGCTTTTTGGTATACATTTCTATACTTGGGCCCTTATCTGCTCAGTTATCGCGATTATCGGCATATCAGTCATGCTGATATTGAAAAGCCTGGAAAAAACAACCGAAGAAAAGCAAAAGACGTCTGCCATCGGTCAGATTATTATCGGATTATTTGTCATATTAATTACCGCAAATTTAATCTCCACTATTTTGGAGTGTGGCGGTGGGCAGTGTGATGACAACCCAACGTTCTATCAATTGCTCGGTAAATAATCTTCGATTTGTTCAATTTGAACAGACAAGTCCCAGAAAACTCAGGGCGCCATTGGCGCCCTAAGCATTGGTATTGCAGGAAAGATTATGCTTCTTTACTGCGATACGCACGACGGCGTTCGTTTTCCGTCAAATGGCGTTTACGCAGACGAATAGATACCGGGGTCACTTCCACCAGCTCGTCATCATCAATAAACTCCAAAGCCTGCTCCAGGGTTTTCTTAATATGTGGAGACAGGGTTGTCGCTTCGTCAGTACCAGATGCACGGACGTTAGTCAGTTTCTTACCTGTCAGACAGTTAACTGTCAGGTCATTAGAACGAGAATGAATACCGATCACCTGGCCTTCATACACTTCTGCACCATGACCAAGGAACAACTTACCGCGATCCTGTAAGCTGTAAAGTGCATAAGCAACCGCTTTACCCTGACCATTGGAAATCATCACACCGTTCTGACGGCGACCGATTTCACCCGGACGAATATCATCATAGTGGCTGAATGTTGCATACAGCAGACCGGTACCGGAGGTCATCGTCATGAACTCAGTACGAAAGCCAATCAGACCACGGCTTGGAATAATATAATCAAGGCGCACACGACCTTTACCGTCTGGTAACATATCGCGCAGATCTGCTTTACGCTCACCCAAAGCCTGCATCACATCTCCCTGATGCTGCTCTTCAATATCCAGCGTTACTTGCTCGAAGGGTTCTTGCTTACGACCATCGATCTCACGGAAGATAACTTTCGGACGGGATACCGCCAGTTCAAAACCTTCACGGCGCATGTTCTCAATCAGAACAGATAAGTGCAATTCACCACGGCCAGAAACACGGAACGCATCCGGATCTTCGGTTTCTTCGACACGCAGGGCGACATTGTGAACCAGCTCTTTCTTTAGACGCTCAAGGATTTGACGTGAGGTGACATATTTACCTTCACGTCCACAGAAAGGGGAGGTGTTAACACAGAAATACATGCTTACCGTCGGCTCATCAACAGCCAACGGTGGCAGCGCTTCAACAGCATTAGTATCACACAGCGTATCGGAAATATTCAGCTCACCCAAGCCGGTAATCGCAACGATGTCGCCCGCTTCCGCTTGCTCACTCTCAATACGCTCCAACCCTAGATGGCCCAGTACCTTACCGATTTTGCCGTTCCGGGTTTTACCTTCACTATCAATAATTGTGACGTTCTGGTTTGGCTTAACAGTACCGCGCTTAATACGGCCAATCCCGATAACACCAACATAATTGTTATAGTCCAGCTGAGAAATCTGCATCTGGAATGAACCATTAAGGTCAACTTTCGGTGGCTCTACATGATCGACAATCGCCTGATACAACGGCGTCATATCTTCCGCCATATCATCATGATCGGTACCGGCAATTCCCATCAATGCCGATGCATAGATAATGGGGAAGTCCAGTTGCTCATCAGTCGCACCCAGATTGACAAACAGGTCAAACACCTGATCCACAACCCAATCAGGGCGTGCACCAGGACGGTCAACTTTGTTAATGACCACAATCGGTTTCAAACCATGAGCGAACGCTTTCTGTGTCACAAAACGGGTCTGAGGCATTGGCCCGTCCATAGCATCGACCAGCAATAGTACACTGTCAACCATGGACATAACACGTTCTACTTCACCGCCGAAATCGGCATGTCCCGGAGTGTCTACGATATTAATACGGTAGTCATTCCATTTAATGGCGGTATTTTTTGCGAGAATAGTAATTCCCCGCTCTTTCTCCAAATCATTGGAGTCCATCACACGTTCTGTCGCTGTCGCACGGTCACCGAAAGTACCGGATTGTTGCAGCAGCTTGTCAACCAGGGTAGTTTTACCGTGGTCAACGTGCGCGATGATGGCGATATTACGCAATTTTTCGATCACAAACTTTGCCTCAGGCATTTTATAAATGGCGCGCTATTGTACACACATTGGTCGAAGGACTAAACAGGATCACAATAATCTATGCTTAACAACTTGATAACAATGAAATTGTGATCCCTTTCACGCCCATAAACAGACGCACTTTCGGCACAAATGCACTAATATTGTGCTTCGCAGTAACATAATTGCACCAATTTAGTGCAACATTCCCAAATATCAAGCTATCCCATCACGGGTATACTCACAACACAGTATATGGCAAGGCGTTAAAAAGTTGGCACGCTTTTCGCAAATGCTTTCGTGATTGAATTGATTTTCACAACTATAAGTTTGCAAACGTGTAAAGTAAAACGATGTGACTGTGTTTTCTTTAGTCTTAACCACGACCATTTTATCAAGACCGACACAAACCAGGAGAAACCAAGTATGTCCGTTGAACATGTTTTAACCATGATTGAAGAGCATCAGGTGAAGTTTATTGATTTGCGTTTCACTGATACCAAAGGCAAAGAACAACATATGACCATTCCTGCTCATCAGGTTAATGCAGACTTCTTTGAAGATGGCAAAATGTTTGACGGATCTTCAATCAGCGGTTGGAAAGGGATTAACGAATCTGACATGGTACTGATGCCAGACTCAAGTACAGCCATGCTTGATCCCTTCTTTGACGATGCCACATTGATCCTACGTTGTGACATTCTGGAACCGGGCACCATGCAAGGTTATGATCGTGATCCCCGTTCCATCTCCAAACGTGCTGAAAACTTCCTGCGTTCAAGCGGAATTGCCGATACTGTCCTGTGTGGACCAGAACCTGAGTTTTTCCTGTTTGATGATGTGCGCTTCGGCAATGCCATGTCTCATTCTTACTATTACATCGATGATATCGAAGCTGCATGGAATTCCGGGACGCAATACGAAGGCGGTAACAAAGGCCATCGGCCTGCGGTAAAAGGCGGTTATGCTCCGCTGCCTCCTGTTGATTCTTCGCAGGATTTACGTTCAGCGATGTGCCTGACGATGGAAGAGATGGGGTTGGTTGTAGAGGCTCACCATCATGAAGTAGGAACAGCAGGCCAAAATGAAATCGCTACCCGCTTTAACACCATGACCAAAAAAGCGGACGAAACCCAGATTTACAAATACGTCGTACATAATGTCGCGCACAATTTTGGCAAAACCGCAACCTTTATGCCAAAACCACTGGTTGGTGATAATGGTTCCGGTATGCACTGCCATATGTCTCTGTCTAAAAACGGTACTAACTTGTTTGCCGGTGACAAATACGGCGGTCTATCTGAACTGGCGCTATTCTACATTGGCGGTATTATCAAACATGCTCGTGCGCTGAACGCGTTTACCAACCCGACAACCAACTCTTATAAACGTTTGGTTCCGGGCTATGAAGCACCGGTGATGCTGGCCTACTCTGCCCGTAACCGTTCGGCATCTATCCGTATTCCCGTTGTTGCCAGCACCAAAGCTCGCCGTATTGAAGTACGTTTCCCTGATCCGGCGGCTAACCCTTATCTGGCATTCGCCGCTCAATTGATGGCTGGCCTTGACGGCATCATCAATAAAATCCATCCCGGTGATGCGATGGATAAAAACCTGTATGACCTACCACCGGAAGAAGCCAAAGAGATCCCCACTGTCGCCTCTTCTCTGGATGAAGCACTGGCAGCACTGGATGCCGATCGCGAATTCTTGACCCGTGGCGGTGTTTTCACCGATGACGCCATTGATGCTTATATTGACTTAAAAAACAGTGAAATAGAGCGTGTCCGTCTGACACCACATCCACTGGAATTTGAACTCTATTACAGTGTGTAATTAGCAGCGCCGTTTCCGCTGATCATTTTTTGTTGCCGTGAAACCTTTAGCCCATCTTTGGATGGGCCCTTTTCCTACCATCTACATTTCAGGCTTTGACTGGGTTTTACGCTCGAACATGATACAGTGCACCAAAAAAGTGCAGGAGTGTGGATGAAAACGGAAAATCTGCCCGATAGCGGGCAAATATTAAATTCGCTCATTAACAGTGTACTGGTACTGGATACTGATCTCGTCATCCGCTATGCCAACCACGCAGCACTACAATTATTCGCTCAGAGTGCCCGTAAATTATTCGGTACACCTCTTCCAGTGCTGTTCAGCTATTTTTCACTGGATACAGAATTGATGCGCTCTAGTCTGGTCAGTGGTCAGAGTTTTACTGATAACGAAGTAACATTAGTGGTTGAGAACCGCTTTCACATTATGTCGCTCAGTGCCCAACCCATTTCCGAGCAGTTCATCTTGCTGGAACTGGCGCCTATGGATAGTCAACGCCGGTTAAGCCAAGAGCAGGTACAACAAGCTCAGCAGATAGCCGCACGGGAATTGGTTCGGGGGCTGGCACATGAAATCAAAAACCCCCTTGGTGGGTTGAGAGGAGCCGCACAATTACTGTCAAAAGCACTGCCTGATCCTGCTTTGCAGGAATACACCCAGGTGATTATTGAACAAGCCGACCGATTGCGCCATCTGGTAGACAGATTGCTTGGCCCACAACATCCGGGTGAACGAATTAAACAAAGCATTCATTATGTTGCTGAACGGGTCTCTCAGTTAGTCTCGCTGGAAATGCCGGATAACGTCACACTGGTAAAAGATTATGATCCCAGTTTGCCAGAATTGGCCCACTATCCTGATCAAATTGAACAGGTATTGCTAAATATCACCCGTAATGCCTTACAAGCGCTAGAAAAACAGGGGGGAACCATTACTCTCCGCACTCGTACTGCTTTTCAAATTACCTTGCATGGCAAGCGCTATCGTCTGGCTGCCAGAATTGACGTGGAAGATAACGGGCCGGGTATCCCACCACAAATTCAGGACACCTTGTTTTACCCAATGGTCAGTGCTCATGAAGGTGGAACAGGTCTTGGTCTATCCATTGCTCGCAATTTAATAGACCAACACTCTGGCAAAATAGAATTCACCAGTTGGCCGGGACACACAGCATTTTCTATCTACTTACCAATTAAGAAATAGAGGATAACGATGCAACAGGGAAAAATCTGGATCGTCGATGATGACAGTTCAATCCGCTGGGTACTGGAGCGGGCGTTAAGTAACGCGGGGATGGAATGTACCAGTTTTGCAGACGCTGATAGCGCCCTGACCGCACTAGCCCAAAACACGCCTGATGTACTGATTTCGGATATCCGTATGCCGGGAATGAATGGGCTAAACCTGCTGAATAATATCAAACAGAGCAACCCGTTGCTGCCAGTCATCATTATGACCGCTCATTCTGATCTGGATGCTGCGGTCAGTGCTTATCAGCAAGGGGCTTTTGACTACTTACCAAAACCCTTTGATATTGATGAAGCCGTTGCTTTGCTGGAACGGGCACTTAGCCACTCCCGCGATCAGAATCAGCCAACTAAAAACCCGCAGGTCGTCACACCCGTTTCTGACATGATAGGAGAGGCGCCTGCCATGCAGGACGTTTACCGCATTATCGGCCGCCTCTCCCGTTCCTCTATCAGCGTCCTGATTAATGGCGAATCCGGTACCGGAAAAGAGCTGGTGGCCCATGCGCTGCACCGTCACAGCCCACGGGCCAATGAGCCATTTATTGCCCTTAACATGGCAGCCATCCCTAAAGATTTAATTGAGTCAGAGTTGTTTGGTCATGAAAAAGGGGCTTTCACCGGCGCTAATCAGGTACGTCATGGGCGGTTTGAACAGGCTAATCGCGGTTCACTGTTTCTTGATGAAATTGGTGATATGCCTCTGGACATTCAGACCCGTCTGTTACGGGTATTGGCGGAAGGTCAGTTCTACCGAGTTGGCGGTTATGCTCCCGTAAAAGTGGATGTGAGAATTATCGCGGCAACCCATCAGGATCTAGAACGTTTGGTAGAGCAAGGAAAATTCCGTGAAGATCTCTATCACCGCCTCAATGTTATTCGTATGCAATTACCGCCGTTACGTGACAGAGTGGAGGATATCCCTCGCCTGACGCGTCATTTCCTACAACAGACCGCCAAAGAGTTGGGCGTAGAAACAAAGATTCTCCATCCTGACGCAGAAATGGCCTTAATGCGCTTACCCTGGCCGGGCAATGTTCGCCAGTTGGAAAATATCTGCCGTTGGCTGACAGTCATGGCGGCAAGCCAAGAGGTACTAGTACAAGATTTGCCGTCTGAATTATTTGAACCCCATCATACCGAAATCGGCACAACAACATCTGTAAATACCGTACCCGCAAATAGAACACCTACCAATACCATACCGGAAAACTGGTCGCAGCTACTTGCCCAGTGGGCAACAAATGCCTTGGAAAATGGTCAGCAGGATCTGCTATCTGAAGCATTACCATTATTGGAGCGTACCTTACTTGATTGTGCACTTAAGCATACCAAAGGCCATAAACAAGATGCTGCCCGATTGCTGGGTTGGGGACGCAATACTATTACACGGAAGTTAAAAGAACTTGGGTTGGAGTGTTGAAACAAGGCTATAATCGCCCCGTTTCTATCTCTCTTACCAGTGCTGATATATCTACACCGTAATTCATTAACGTTTCCGACTCTGGTCCGCATACCTGCTCAGGAATCCGTTGACGTTGATAGTGGAGATTCTTTCTCTTCTGAAAGCCCTTAGTAAACAGTATATCAGCTCGCAATGCTTCAAAACTGTAACCACGACCAACAAGATTCACCACGCTAATCAGGTTGTTCAGACTCTCTATATAAGCATTGGAGATCGGGTGGTCGAAGTAAGCAAAAACATCATCGTGCCAGTTATCTATAGCTTTAACGAGTGGGTCAAAATGCACCTTCATTTCAGGTGTTATCTGTCTAAGCCAAACATAGTAAGCTTGCTGTGCCTCGTACCTATTTTTGAAGTTCCAGATGTCGAAAAATGACTCTTTCAGCTCGTAAGCATAACCCAGCTCAGGATAGTTGAGTATCCAGTCAGATAATCGCATATATTCGGCATCTGTCTGCTCGTGGCGACGTTTCAGCAACACAAAGTGATCTTTCATCAGTCTTCGACGCTGCTGAACGTTCAAGCCGCCTCTGATGACCTTTAGCACTCTTTCTAGTGACTCATTCGCCATACGGACAACATGAAACTTATCGATGATAACCGTAGCGTCAGGGATCATAGTAGCCACTGCATCTCTGTATGGTCGCCACATATTCATAGCTACATAGCGCACCTGATAGCGATCTTTTCGTTTAGTTAGGTAGCGCATAACAGAGGCTTTGTTATTGTTATCGAGCATATCAACAATGGTTTGCAGCTCGATATTGGCGATAACGCACCGGGGTTTTATGATATGGATTTCGTCAATACCCAGCCATTTAGGCATTTCAAAATTGAGGGTCTTTTCCAGTCGCTCACAGGAGTCGTGAAATATATTACGAACAGTCTTTTCATCCACGCCTACGTCCTCTGCTACGCTGGAGAAGGTGCGCCGTAGACTCTCGCGCTCGATGTATTGGATCAAGCGGTGAGTCATTTGCCGCTTACCATCCTTGTGCGGTACTGGTTCCATAAACGTCTTACAACATACTTGACAGCGGTAGCGGCGGCGATTCAGTATAATCCCTGTCCGCTTGCCATTGACAGGAGTATCCATGATCACCTCATCACGACGGCCAAAGCCAACGATTCGAGAATGTTTGCAGTGGATGCAGTGAGTAGGTGGGCTGGCAGTTCCTACATGTACCTGGTAATCATGCTCCAGTTCGGAGACAGACAGGACGACATAATCAGGCCAGTTAATGATGTTTGCCATAAATAGCCAACTTATTCTTTGTCAGTTATTCTACGAGCGTTACACTCCAAGCGATCAAAACATTCTCCGCGACCGATTTTATTCGCTTGATAATTTTCTGGCGTTCTGTTTTGTCGTGACACTGGTGAGCCTCCTCAACAAGCTCTGCAAGGTTAGTGTGCATCGTGTTGGTAATATCAAAATTAGGTAATGATAGATGTTTGAACACATCCGCAACTTGAATGGATACATTGTGACTGTTAATCCATTCTTGAACAGTTAATGAATTCAGTAATCCGCACAAATAATACGCTGTTTCTTTGTTATCAAAGGATGCAAAGTATACTTTGTGATCTGGAATATAAACACGTTCGCCAACAACAGGTACATTCTGAAAGCTTGCAACCGCTGCATAAAACGATGAGGACATTTCCGGCCATATCACTTTCCATGGTTTGAAGGTGTAATCACCAACATTATAAACAGCATGGTAAGGAGCACCTTTCATTTGGCGACGATAGGTAGAACGTTCCAGCAACAGTCTCTCGAATCCCTTAAACCATGCTAAGGTTTTTTTCATCTTCGGGGAATGCAACTGTGCATCCGCACTCTCGTACTCAGCATTTGAAATACCTGTGTTTGGTACGAATGTAAACAGCCTTTGTTCAACATCATCATAATCTGGAGCATCAAGTTTCAAGTAGCACTCATCGAAATCACTCGCTCCCTTAATTAAAGGGTAAAGCATATCGGGCTCTACCCATTGAGTTTTCTGTGGCCCAATGTCTTTCCGTCCAGCTTCAGGGCGGCTTTGAATCTGAACGAGAGTGCCATTGTTTTGCAAGATTGGAACAAAATAAACTCCGTTAAGATCCGTGGTAATCCCCTTCCGCCCTTTAGTCCATTCACACTGTAATGATAGATATTTAATCGCATTGAAGCGCCCAGGAGCGAGTATCGCCCACGGAGAACCTTCATCACCAACCGGAAACGCTTCTTTTGTCGTATGAGAAATAGCTTTCAGCACGTTATTAAGAGGTGTGCAGGGCCTAATAGCTTTCCTGTGACCAGGATTAGCTGACCATACCCTGTAAGCTACGGGGTATTGTGCGGTGACGATGGATTTTCGAAACAGCGCAACAGACGTGTGGTTGCTTGCATCTTCAAATGGTTTTAATTCCTTCATGTCATCAACAGACAATGGTTGAAGATAAAGTGAATCCTCTCGCTGTGAATCTAGTTTAAATGTTCTAAAACCTGCTGATGATGGGTTCTTAAAAAGTGTGCCAGTGATGACAAACGCTAGTTTGCCACCTATATCCAGCCATTTATCGGAGACCGTATAGGTTATCATGGCAGATATATCAAGTTCATTCCCACCATGGCGTTTGGTCTTAGAAAAAATACCATAGTCTTCACACGTTGGTTTAACACGTTCACGATAAAGGTCAGGTAGCTTTGACCATCTAACCCAAGGAGGATTGCCAATAACTAAATCAAATTTACCTGCTGCCGCTGACCAGAAGAAGTTCCTGACAATCCGAAACCAAATACCGTTCCATTGTTTTCTGTGTAGATTTAACACTTGATCATAGGTATGTCGGAGTGGTTTGTCCCAGTTCGATAGCTCTTCTTGGGTGACTATACTTGCTGCTGTCAGTTTTTGGCTGGATTTGTCGAACTCTAATCCCTGCTCAACATCTTTGCCCATTCGTTCAAAAACAAAATCGAGGCGCTCCCTGTTTAAAGCTAACTCAACAGGCAAGTGAATATTCAGTTTGGCTACCTGACTTCCAATGTTGTATTCAACAATTCTATTTTTTCCAGAGGGGATCTCCGCAGGTGAATAAATGGCATCAGCCATTAGTACAGGAACCTCAATATCCATTCCTGGACATGCAGCGAGAAGGTCTGCAATTTCCATCAGGAAATTTACACGAGCAGTCTGAACAGCAAGCGGGTTCAAATCAAAACCCCATACACTATCACATAGGTTTTTGATAACTTTAGACACACTCCACCCCTGTATTGCCGCCAGCTCACGTTTTTTGCGAATCACCGCCAGTAAGAATGCCCCGGATCCACAGGTAGGATCTAACACACGCTTCTCTAATAATGTGTTGTTAGCAGCTCTCTGAAGCGTAAAATCAACCAACCAGTCTGGGGTGTAAAATTCACCAAGGCTCTGCCGGAGTTTGCCAGGAACAAGACCTTGGTATAGATCTCGCAAAACATCCCTTGTCCTAGATAAGTGATCAAGCCGATATAACGATAAAACCGAGAGCAACCGCCTCAAGGAAGGTAGTAACGCCGGAACAACCTTGTCTCTAGCAAGGCCAATATACCAGCTAAAAATAGCCTCTTCGACAAAACCGTTAATGCCTGCTTCCCTGAAAATGGCCGATTTCTCGACAGAGTAGTCCAAATAATTCACCAACTCGTCATCATCTTTTTGAGCCGACATACTCTGAGCAGGTTGAGTCGACGATGTTAATCCATGTGCTGATACAATCTCGGCAGCTAACAGTTTAATGAGTATCGAATTGTAAGTATGAATGACAAATAGCCGTGCCGATGTAGAATCTTCCCGAAAACCATTCCAAATAAATGCAATCTCTTTGTTAATAGCCTCTGTTTGTGAAATTGACATATCAGCAACTTGGCCGTACAAAGTTCTCCACTCCTCAAAAAGCATTTTAATTTTGTTGTTGCCTTGCTGTTTTAAGTAGTAAAGCAGGCCATCAGACATAGCCTGCATAAATTCACGAGCATCTGCTGACCCATGTCCAAAATCAGCCAATAGGTTCTCAGTTGTTAAGGCTTTTCGCGTATCGGAGACAAAAGCGTCAATCACCAAATCGACCGCATAGGTTGAAAAGGGAATTAAGTGTTGAGTATGAATCTGATCACCATGGACCTGAGCAAAACAAATGTGTTCACCGTCAATAGCTATTCCAATGAAATCAGATTCAGGAATTCCTGTTTTCGCTGACTCACACTGTATATATGGCAAAAGTCGTTCTTCTGTGGCACTTTTGAAGCCAGGGCTGTCCTTCTTGCCACGAAACAAACCTGGCGCTTTGAATTCAATGATTACGTGATTATGGCTTGAGTCTTTACGCCCGCGCTCAGCATTCAAATGAAATCCAGTAGCATCTTCTATCGCCTTCATCCAAATGTATCGAACTTCCTCTTCACCTTTCCAAGGCTTTAGGCGCTTTTCCTGAATAGCTTCGTATGCCTCTTGGCCCATTACGTACCACCTTATAAACCGGTGTAAAAATTTTCCCAATTATGAACCTGAACAATAATAGCATCAACCGTATAATCCGATTTTAAAAAATTTAACCAGATAAGGCTGACCAATACAGAATGCCGTGTCAACAATTCGGCAAGTTAGGGATCGTCATAACTGATTGACTGGCTGTATTTTATCTGATAAAACCAGTATCAAACGTGATTAATTTACGATCAATCGAGATAATAGAATCGACAAAAGGCAAGATTGAGCAGCATCTATCACCCTCCGGTTGAAAACGACAATTTTGTCCAAGTGAACAGAGCATATCTGAAAGAACAACTTTTCCTGATAAGGAGAAACCAATAACCTCAGAAATCCTGATATATACCTTTTGAGAATGTGGGGCACACAACCAACGCAGGAGTATGTTGCTATTTAACTCTGATCGAATACAGAGGTATCTTGAGTGCCTGTAACGCACAGTAAAAATACTCACAGAAGATCGCTGAATTGAGTCTGTAAAGTTCGGCGATGTAACAACATATTGTCTCACCAAGTGAGCAATAACCTAATTAAAAAAATCACAGCCTTCGTTGTGATTTAAATTCAAACTAGTAATTAAAAGGTTGGTTTAAGATGATGAAGTGGTGCCGGATTATTATGGCGATTATTTTGTTTTATTCTCTTTTCGTTGGTATGATGCAAGTATTGTCGATCAATTTTTATATTTTCCGTGATTACTTTGGATTGTGGGAGATTCCAGCCAAAGTGGCCGCTGCTATAGCTTCTCTTTACGTTTTTTGTCTACTTGTTAAGTTTTTGCCTCTTATTATTGCTATTTTTATATGTAGCTTAGTTTTGGTGGTAAATGTATGGCATTGGTCATTATGGGTTTCGGTCCTTATACTTATTTGGCCGGTTATTGTTGTTTTAGCTTATTGCGTACTCACCAAAAGCCTGAAATATAATACATCAGACTAGTACTACAGCCGTAATTCTCTTTCTCAACAGACGATACATTCATAGAAAAGCTGAAATCATACGACTTCTTAATGTTGGGACTAAACACCTGGTTCAGTTCGTCCATAATTTACCTGTCCGCGTTGCTGTAAGGAATATATCAGGAACAAGTAATTACACAATTTAAATTACAGTCTCACACTGAAGATGGCGACAAAGAGTAACAGAATTTCATTACACAACGTTAATTATTTTTATAGAATAAATTAAAATATTCGGAATTTTTATTTTACGGAAACTTAATATCTTATCGAGTACTCTTTGAGTAAATTTTTGTTATTTGATTAATATGGTTATTTTTATTTAAATATGTTATATTAATTTTTTTAATTAATAATAGAGATAGCGTATGGATGACAGAGATAAATTAATGCAACGAATAAATAATGTTCTAGTTAATAGTTCAGTCATAGCTGAGGACAAACTAGCTGTAATGATGATGTTCTGCTTTCAATTATTATCATCTACAAATACAGAGAGGGTTAATATGCGTATCTCTGATGGTAGGCTATTAACACTGAAATTCGAAGAAAATTTAATTAATCATTGAGTTGGAGCTTATGTATGGAATCTAGTATCGAAAATGACCTCTGGAAAGAGGTAGATCGGCAAAATGATTTGCTTTGGAGAATAGAAGAAGCTAAACGTGTAGCAGGCCTCAGTCTCGAAAGGGCAGTAAATGACACTATAGAATTAGGTGAAGAGGTCGTAGATACTATAGGCTTAGGTATGAGACGTAAGCTCTGGCAATTTTCATATTTTTTTGACGGTTATGAAGATGTATACGGAAGGATAAAAGAAGAAGATCACAGAATGAAGTTAAATCTGATGGATCTTAAAAATGAAAATAAAAGAAAATTCATTTCGAGAATAACAGAAATATATATTGATGAAGTATTTAAAGGTAATGAAGAAAAAGAGAAAGAAAGAATATATGGGAAAATATTAAAATTTTCCGCTAAAGTGGCAATAGGTAAATCAATTAAATTAAGTGTGTCAGCTATAATAGCAGAAGCTATATATTTAAATTTAATTAAAAAAACTATAGTGAAAAATGTAGCCAAACGATTTATAAGTGGATTGTTAAATATCGCTCAATTTTACGGATATTACGAGAAAGCATCAATATCAGCAAATAGACTTAAAATAACATGTCCACAATTCTATTGGGCTTTGTATTTTCAAAAACTGGAAATGTTATATTTTATAGTTGAACCTGAATTAGAAAAGGGAATTTATTTAATAGAAGGATTCAAGAATAAGCAGATCAGCGAAGAAGAAGTTGCTCGCGTACTTGCAAATATGATGGGTAATTGAGTTTATATATGAAAAATAAAATATTTAGTAAAGGATGGTTCAAAGATCTTTTTTGTGTATTTATTAAAGAATTATTGTGGTCAAATATGCCTGTTGTAGCCATTTTTATATGGGGAATTATATCAGTGTATTTCTTCCCCGATGAATGGTGGATTATATCTTTAATAGGAAGTATTGTAATTGTTGTTCTATTCTTTGTTCTCACATATTTAAGTGAAAGAAAAAAAAGCTAAGTATATATGCTTAACTTTAATTGTCATCCTTAAGCCACCTCCCAGGGAGGTGGTCTTCTACTTTTAATAAACCCGTTCATCCCATATACTATAGGCTGATGTTCCTGCTGTTACATGGTTCCATGTAATGGATTTATATTTAAGAAAGATTTTCTCATACGGCATTAACTCATTACTATTAATTGAATTTGGGTAAGTACAGGAAATATCAACAATAGTTGCTTCCGTAATTTTTACTTCATAAAAAAGCTCTGACTGCCCTGTCTGACTCGTCCTATAAAAAATAAAAGCACCATTTAATGATTCGTTAGAATCTATAGCCATAGCTAACAATGGGGATGATTTATCAACGGGTTTGATAAATTGTATAGGATGATGACTTACGTTCTGGTTACGAGTTATTGTGTGATTTAGACTGAGTACCTGTATTTGATCTTCATGCCCTTTTTGGTATCGATTCCCTATAGAATCGAGGGTTGAGCATCCAGCTGATATTAAGCCTTGTTTCTTACCATTTAATGTTAGATAAATCATGTATGACATAAAGATTACCGTCCTAGTTTCTTATTCAAATGATGTTAACTCAATTTTTGGGCTAAAAAAGTAACTTAACATATAAAAAAACTTATGAATACAGGAAGGACTTTTTCAGTGAAAAGTTAACTGTGTCTCCCTCCGAAACATAGCTCACGAGCAGTTGAAATCACATATTCGGCCCATAATTACGATAAAATTTATTTTTCGGCGCTGGTTGCTCTAATTTCTGCTGCCTCATCGCCTGTTCTGTTTGTAAAAACTCTCGAACTATTGGGGCGGTGCCGTCAATTCGGTCACACGATTGTCTAAGTAATAGACCTATTTCAACAGCGCGACGTTTTCTTCCGAGGTGCAATCGAACATGTTCTGCAAGGCGGACTCTGTTTACAATTTTATGTAATTGCCCTTTTATTTAAAAACCATGTTCTGAACAATCAAATCACTCTTGAAAACTGACGCTGGCTAACTTCCCGGCGCAAATAAATATCAAAACACATACAGATATTACGAATCAGTAACCGGCCTCGTGGCGTTACCCAAATCTGTTTCTCATTCACTTCAACCAACCCATCTTCAACCAGTGGCGTTAATAATTGCAAATCTTCCGCGAAATAACAGGTAAAACTCAGCCCATATTGCTGCTCAATATCGGTAAAATTTAGACGGAAATTACAGATAAGCGCTTTAATAACATCACGACGAATACAATCATCTCGGGACAGCGTTAAACCACGCCATAAGGCATGCCCCTGTTTTTCTAATTCCGCATAATAGCTTTTTAACTCTTTTTGATTTTGGCAATAGCTATCGCCCAACATACTGATAGCAGAAACGCCCAAGCCTAGCAGGTCACACTCTTCCTGAGTGGTATAGCCCTGAAAATTGCGATGTAACTTCCCTTCCCGTTGAGCGACTGCCAGTTCGTCATCCGGGCGAGCAAAATGGTCCATGCCAATAAACTGATAGCCATTGTTTGTCAGCGTTGCGATTGTTTCTTGCAATATATCCAGCTTTTGTTCAGCACTTGGTAAATCATGTTCCTTAATTTTACGTTGAGCAGCAAATAAGCTCGGCAAATGAGCATAATTGAAAATACTCATTCTGTCCGGTGATAACGTTAATACTCGCTCCAGAGTAAATGCAAAACTTTCTGGTGTTTGTTTCGGCAGGCCATAAATCAGATCAATACTAGTGGAATTAAAACCCGTTTCACGGGCACGCGCGACCAAAGCAAAGATAAATTCCTCATCCTGCTCACGGTTCACCAGACGTTGTACTTCTTTATTGAAATCCTGCACACCCATGCTCAGACGGTTAAAACCTTCACTACGCAGGTGATCGATCATATCCAGTTCAATTTCACGTGGGTCAATTTCAATAGAAATTTCAGCATCTGGCAGAAAATCAAAATGGTGACGCAATAATCCCGTCAATTTACTGATTTGGTCTTTATTAAGATAAGTTGGCGTACCACCGCCCCAATGCATCTGACTCACTTTACGACCAGAAAATAACTTTGCCCGGCCACGAATTTCCCGTTCAAGCCATTGCAAATATTCATCCGCTTTATGCTTCTGACGGGTGACCAGTTTATTACAACCACAGAAATAACAGAGCTTATGGCAAAATGGGATATGGAGGTAGAGAGAAAGCGGTCGTTCAGGGTAACGGGCAGCAGCCTGGATAAATGCTGCATTGTCATACTGTTGATTGAATTCCAGCGCCGTAGGATATGAAGTATAACGAGGGCCGGAATAATTGTATTTCTGGATCAAAGGCAGATCCCAAACGATGGCTTGCTCAGACATGCTCATTCCTTCCGATGTTTTTGCCCATCAAAACGTAACGCTTTCATATGCTTAATATGTTGCGCTATGGTGGCTCCGCGCAGCCGGGTTTTACGCCGCGATAATCGCCACAGTTTACCCAATAACCATAACAAATAACATACTATTAGTATGGTTATTAGGATTAACCCGCCTCTGATCATGAGAGATTAAATTAGTTACCTTTCAGCAGTTGCATAATGTCATCCTGCTTCTCTTCTTCACGCTCTTCCTCATCCAGTTTAATACCTAACTCTTCCATCAGAGCGTCAATCCGATCCAGCGTAGTGTCAACATAAGCATGCTCTTCTTTAGACAGACTTTCGCCATTTTCCAGACGCTCTAACAATGCATCCAGACGATCGTCGTTTTCCAACATTGCTAACTCTTCCTGTGGCGACAGACGTGGTTTTGTCTCGACTTTATTAGCAACGACAGGTTTTGTCGGTTGTTCCCCGACGATCAGCGGAACAGGCACTTTACTACCAAGACGTGGATCACGTTGCTGTTTGCCTGACTGATGTTTATCACCGCTCTGTTCCTGATTGCGGTTACCGGGCGGATTGCCACGATGTTTTTTCTCACGCTTACGTGCACGCCCTTCCGCATTCAATTCTTCGCGGTTTTTTCTTTTCTGTTTACTAGCGGATACTTTGGCTGGTGCTTTTTTCTTTAACGGGTTCATAGCCTGTTACTCAGTTTGGTTTATCAGGGTATTGCTGCGCCGGAATCTAGCAGAAACTGCACGTATAGAAAAGCGCCGTGAATAACTCTTTATCTTTTAAAAAAAATAGCCAAAAATCTCTTATCATTCATGCATGGTTTAACCATCAACAAATATTCTATTACTCTTAGCTTTCAATAAATGATAAATCGATATGCCTATTTTTGATACTTCTTGCTATAAATCCGTTTACTTGTGGGTAGTTGGTTATGCTTTGTTATGGATGATAGTGAGTTATTCATTCGACCCAACCGTCCCTTATGATGCCGTCGAAGCATTGAACTGGGGAAAAAACGGCGAATGGGGTTCACCTAAAAATCCGTGGTTAGTGGGTGTAATGATGCTGCCTGCTATCCATATAAGCGGTGTTTCATTGAGTTTTTACTGGTATTTCATTCACTTTATTGCTATCGCGATTAGCATGCTCGGTGTATGGCATCTGGCATTTCGGCTAACAGGAAAAAAAGAGCTGGCATGGCTCGCCATGCTGACATTGAATCTGTCTGGTATTATTAACTTCGATATTATCCCATATAACGATAATTATCTGCTAATTATGCTCTGGCCGTGGATTATGTTGTTCTTTCTACGAGCCGTATATGACAATCCACGTTGGTGGTTGGCGTTTGCCCTTAGTTCTGGGCTGGCAACAATGGGAAAATATTCCACATTGGCATTGGTTGGTTCAGTTTTTCTATTGACCCTGTTTGTACCTAAAATTCGCCAATGTTACCGCCAACCCGCGCTTTATCTCGCACTGGTTATCTGGTTTGTGCTGGTCCTGCCTAACTTCTGGTGGCTATGGAACAATGATTTTGCCGCTTTCAAATGGGTAGATTCACAAATAGATAGTGGATTTAATCTACACACTACCCGATCGTTATTATCGGTATTTTATCCGCTGATTATCGTTGGCATTATTATCTATCAGCTTGGCGGCCGTATTAGCTGGCCGAAGGAGCAACCGAACCGATTGGTAAACATTATCATCTTGTTGCCATTACTGATTATCTACTGCTGGTTCTCATTCAATAAGGGGGGAAGAATGACAGAATGGCTGCACCCCTTTATGTCCGTTTCATCAGCGCTGTTGGTTGGTTCTATTACTCGTTTTCCACAGAAATCATTACGCAATACCCTGAGAGGGCTGATTGTCGTCGCAGGGTTGATTCTGATGGGATATGTACTGATTATGGCAGCCAATATTCGCGGTGCCGGCCATAAATTCGAAGGTATCAAAGATTTTTCCTGGCAACTGGAACAACGCTGGCATCAACGCTATTCGACACCGCTCCATTATGTCGGGGGCGAATACTTGCATCAGTGGCTGACTGTTTACGCGCCAAGTCAGCCAGAGACTATTCAACCTTGGATATCAGGAGAACAGGCACCCAATATCTATAACCGCCATGTTAAAGCAAGCGATATTATACGTGACGGCGCTATTCTGGTAGGTGCAAAGGGAAAAACCTGCGAACAAGAAGATTTTCACAGCGTTCTGCAAGACTGGTCAACATTAAGAATAAATAGTAAGGAAGAATTTCTTTTCCAGCCCGAACCTGAAACTAAGCCAACAATAGTCTGTGTAGGTTTTGTGTCACCGGAAAAATATCAGTAATTTTCTCTGCAAGTTGAAAGCCTGATTTAATAGGCTTTCAACATTTCAAAGCAATACCGGCAACCGCACCCAATACAATAGAAATTGCCCCAGCTATCGGATAATGCTCACGCAGATGCTGCACGATTGCTAGGTTCGGGACGCAATACTATTACACGAAAACTGAAAGAGCTAGAGTTGAAGTAAGGAGATAATATCTCCAGCCCTATCGCCACTTTGTGGAATTTAATATATTAAATTCCCCATTATCAGGATTAAATAACCGATCTCGATCACATTTTACACTATCCATTCAGACAAGAAAATAATACCACATTAGAATAGTTTAATAATGTTATTATCAAGCTATTAAGATTATTTATGGGAAGCCGTTTTCTTTATCACCGAAGCCTGACAGGACTTATCCTGCTGGCAATTTCTGAACTGCTCTATGCCTCAACACCGATCAGCCCTGCGGCTCAAGAAACGATCACGCAACAACAAAAAGCATTACTGCAACAAGCCCAACAGCAAAGGGAAACGCTGCGCAACAACATCACTTTACCTCCATCACCCGATGTAGCACCGAGTACAGCAGGATCTATCTGCCACACCATTCACCGAATTGAATTTGACGGTGCAAAAAGCCTGCCTCGATCAGTCAAACAGCACTTAACACGCCCTTATTTATCCCACTGCTTATCTTTGCAGGACATTAATGCATTGGTACGAAAAACCACTAATGCCTATATTGAACGGGGTTATGTCACTTCCCAAGCCAGACTCAGCGCACAGGATTTATCCTCCGGTATTCTCATTATTACGGTCAATGAAGGCAAAATTGAATCAGTCAGCCTGGACGGTGAAACACCTCTCTCGTTGAAAATGGCTTTTCCGAGCATAGTGGGTAAAACGCTTAACCTGCGAGATATTGAACAAGGCATGGAGCGTTTAAATCGCCTGCCGTCTCAACAAGTGACCATTGATATTCAGCCGGGAAAACAATCGGGTTATTCCACGGTTATTTTAAAACGAACATCGATTCGCTTACCCATTAGTGCCAGTTTGGGAGCGGATAACAGTGGTCAAAGAAGTACCGGCGCCGGGCAAATCAATACCAGCGTGAATCTGGATAATCCATTACATCTTGCTGATCAGTGGTCATTATCCGCCAGCCGTAACAGTGACTTCCGCAATAGCCATCAAAGCCGCAGCCTCTCTGCCAATGTGACGATTCCTTATGGTTACTGGTTATTCAGTTATCAATATGCATGGAATGATTCTTTTCAGAATATCCCGACGGGTTCACAAACCTATCGCTACACCGGCGACAGTCAGACTCACCGGCTGGCAGTAAACCGGACGTTATATCGTGATGGAAAACAGAAACTGGCGTTGGATATGGGGCTGACACGCCGTCGGACCACCAATTTACTGGCAAAAGAAACATTATCCATCAGCAGCCCGACACTGAGCACAATCAACCTTGGCGTTAATTACAGTACTGTGCTGGCAGGAAGCTATGTCACTTTCAACCCGACGGTAAGCCACGGTTTACAAACATTTGGCGCCACCAAAGACGATCCGCGTTTCTCAGATGCGCCACGTAGTCAATTTCGCAAATTCAGCCTTAGCGCCAGCTATTTCATGCCTGTCACAGACTCCATTTATTACCTGTCATCGATTTACGGCCAGACCACGCCAGACAACCTTTACGCCAGCGAACGTCTCTCACTGGGCGGACAATATTCCGTTCGGGGATTCAAAGAACAATATCTCACCGGCAACCGCGGCGGATATTGGCGCAACGAGCTAAACTGGCGGGTATCAAAACTTCCTATTCCAGGCGAACTCATTTTAACCGGAGCGCTGGATACTGGCTGGTTACAGAAAAAAACCGGACAAATCGAGGGCGGCAATGTCACCGGCGCGGCTCTGGGCTTATCACTGACTCACCCTGGATTCAACCAAACCATCACTATTGGGAAGCCCCTCATTCACCCTGATCACCTAAAACCGGATCACTGGGTCACTTATTGGTCAGCATCACTGACTTTGTAACACTTAAATTAAACAAAAGGGATAGTATGATGAGTAAACGCAACAGCTCGGTGGCGAGAGGCACGAGTTATCTTTTAATTTACCTTACCGCCATTCAGCCGCTTCACCCGGCGATTGCCGCGGGGATCACACCGGATAATAACCATACGCAGGTACAAAATCAGGGCAATGTCCCGGTTGTCAATATTGCCACGCCGAATGACGCGGGGATATCCCACAACACCTATAAAGAGTTCAATGTCGCCACTCAAGGTGCTGTGCTTAATAACGCCACGCAAGCGGCTCAATCGCAACTGGCCGGGCAACTTAACGCTAACCCTAATCTGCATGGAAAAGCGGCGGAACTGATTATTAATGAAGTGACCGGCAGCGGACAATCTAACCTGCAAGGCCAGTTGGAGATTTTCGGCCATAAAGCCAATATGATGATTGCCAACCCCAACGGCATTACTTGTGATGGCTGTGGTTTTATTAATACTTCGAGTGCAACACTGACCACGGGTAAACCCCAATTTGATAAACAGGACGCGTTGGAAGCATTGGAGGTTAAAACAGGCCAAATCACTATTGGCGGTAAAGGGTTAGATGGCAAGACGACGGATTATGTCGATATTATCAGCCGGGCAACGGAATTAAATGGAAAAATTCAGGCGAATAACCTGTCCCTGACGCAAGGCGCTAACCGAATCAGCTTAAAAGATGGCACAGTTAAACCTGCCGCTGGCGAAGGTGTTAAACCTCAATTAGCGGTTGACACCAAAGCGTTAGGCGGCATGTATGCCAATAAAATCCGACTGGTTGCCACTGAAGAGGGCGTTGGCGTTAATTTAAAAGAGTTAACCAGTCACCAGCGTGATATTACTTTAAACGCCAATGGCAAAATTGAACTGGGAAATATTAACGCTAAAACGGACCTGAATATTATTGGCAAAGAAACCCATATTTCACCCAATATTAACGTGCAGGCGGGACAGGATATTATCCTGGAAAATACCACGCTGGATAATAAAGGTAGCGTGACTGCTGGCCGGGATATGCGGATATTTGGCGATACTGTGCGTAATAGCGATAATAAAGCCTTGCTGCAAGCCAATAATAATATGTGGATACAGAAAGATGCTCAGGGGAATAAAGGTCATCTGATTGAGAATAAATCTGCGACGATAAAGACGGTAAAGGGGGATTTGGTTGTCAGGACCCAAAAACTTAATAATACACGTGATGTTTTTGTTGTTAAAAACAAGGAGTTAATACCAGATTCAACAGATAAAAACCTGATTATTAATGAAACGAAAACCTGTGATTTTGGAGACCCGGTTATTCATGAAGCTGCATTAATCACTCCACTTCCTGATAAATGGTTTGGGCGTGTTGATTTTGGTAGAGATAATACTACAGATGGGGGAATTCATATAAATCACGCCAGAACTGAAACCATCAATTCTGACAGTAAGCAACCTGGAGTGATAGCATCTGGAAAGAGCATTTATATCAACAGTGATGAGTTATTGAATTTTGTCAGTAAGATGAGTGCCGGAAAAGATATTTTCTTAACAGGAATTAATTTTATTAATGAAAGCAAAATAACCGGCGTGCTAAATAATTATATTGTATATACTGAGAAGGAAACCGAAGGTAGTGTGTCTTCCCGTGGCGACGTATATATCAGGACAGACTTTGACAGATCAGGAAACGTTAAAACATGGGAGGATGAAAGCAATATTATTGAACCCGCCAGTGTTGTTGCTGCCGGTAATCTTGTCGCTGATTTTAAAGATAATATTAATATTCGCACACCACCCCCTTATGACATCAATGAAATGTCCCAAATCACCGTTGCAGGGGGTTATGATGCGTTATCTGCTAAAAATATTGTCTTAAATTCAGGGAAAATCAACAACAATAATATTATCAAAGCTAATAACAACATCACGATTTTAGCAACTGACGCTGTTACATTAAACACCGGGGAAGTTATTTCGGGTGGTGATGTATCCATGATCACCGCTAATAATATTGATGTATTGCAGAGTAAAATCAAGGGAAAAAACATTACTGTTATTAGCCGTAATGCTGATTTGAAATTGCAAAGCAATGAGACTGTCGGATATTTCAACCATGATGGTAATAGAATAATCAGCCGCATTGAGGCAACAGGTGATTTATTGCTAAACGCAGGTAAGAATATTATTTTTCGGGACATATTTTTAACTAAAAGTGATAATATTACTTTAACGGCAAATAATGATATCACTATTGATAATAACAATGCGGTGCTATTATCACATAAACGAATTGGCAGTATTATCTCTTTCATTAAAGAACAAGAACTTTTTAATAACATGTTATCTAAAGTGGGTAAGCTGGATGCAAAAAGTTCTATTGTGATTAATGCCGGTGGAAATTTATCGGCTAAGAGTATTCGTTTCTCCGCAGAAAAAGACATCAATTTAACTTCTGCAAAAAGTATTGATCTGGCTCCCCGTGAATTATCTCCTTCACTGAGTAAATTATTCCCTTCATCACGTTCAGGAGAATTAAGCAGCCAATTAACCGCAGGGAATAATATCAGTGTCATCAGCGGTACAGATATTAACGGAAAGGCGGTTCAGATACAGGCAAACGGTAACGTATTATTGTCCTCTGGAAGGAATATCACACTCCTGCCCCTGCTTTACTCTGCTATTGCTTACAATGACGATGACAGACCTGAGCATTATGATGAACATAAAGATGACAGAAATTATGGCACACAAATCCGTGGTACTAAAAAGCTGACAATGGCTGCCAATGGAGCCATTACCACTGTGGGTTCAAAGTTACTTTCTGATGGTGATATAACGATTACCTCTGGTGGTGATATACGTTTCGAATCGGCTCGGAATCACTTCTACAAAGATCGCGCTGATTATTTCAAAGATAACAGCATCACAGAAACCTATACTCAACAAAGTACTGAATTAACCAGTGGTGGTGTGCTAACCGTGCTTTCAAACGGCAGTATTCTTTTTCAGGCCACTAAACTGGCGGCCAAAGGGGCAATGGATATCGCGGCGAAAGGTGGCTATCTGTACGCTCAGGCGATGGAAGAATCTAACCATTATGAGAACACAGAGACAAGTCGTAATTGGTATGGCAGGAAGAAAACCGCTAAACGTACCCGTCATGATGTCACTAATAAAGTCACTGAATTTACCGCGGGTGGTGATATTAATCTGTTAAGTCGGGATGACAGCACTTACGAAGCCAGTCAAATTGCCACTAATAAAAACGCCAAATTGACCAGCACTCACGGTAAAGTCAATTTTAAAGCGGTAAAAAATACCGCTTTTGAACAGACTATTACCTATTCCAAAGGCTTTTATATTAAGCAAAGGGATAAAGGTTATACCGAAGATAAGTGGGTTCTTCCCTCTATTCATATTGGCGGAAAACTGACCGTAGAAGCGGCTAAAGGTGTCAGCGCGGATATCAAAGCGAAAAATGGTCAGTCATTACAAAATGTCCTGACTGTATTGGGGAATACACCGGAGACCGCCTGGCTGAAAGGACTCAACGAAAATAAAGATACCCAGTGGAATGTGGTGAAGGATGCTTATGACAGTTGGGATCACAAAAGCCAGCATTTAAACCCGGTGGTTTCTGCGGTGATTGCGATTGCGGCAGCGGCAGCAACCGCAGGCAGTTCTCTGGCGGCATCTGTCGCATCTTATGCGGGTAATAGCGTTGCGGGTGGGGCATTAACCGCAGGAATGTCATCACTGACGGCACAGGCGGCGGTTGCTATTGTGGATAATCAGGGTGATCTATCCAAAGCACTAAAAGTGTTGGGTAGCAGCGATACCGTTAAATCAACCATTACCTCAATGGCGCTTGGTGGCGCACTGGCGGGTTTTGATAACGTCATGGGATGGGATAAAGCCGCCAATGGCGCTCAAATTGACCCGGCAAAAGCGACATTACCTAAACTGAGCAATGGCGACTGGAGCAAAGTGGCTCAACGGATCGCCGGTCAATCCATTATCAGTTCCAGCCTTGGTACAACCATCAATGGCGGTAGTTTTAAGGACAATTTTACCACCGCATTACTTGCCAATATTGGCAGCCAGATTAACGCCGAAGGTGCCGGGTTGATTGGGGCTAACGGTCAGGTGTTAGATTTACCCGGAAAAGCCATTAGCCATGCGGCGGTTTCTGCCCTTGCTGCGGAAATTGGCGGCGGTGATGCCAAAGGGGCGGCGGCTGGAGCATTAGCCGCAGAACTGGCCGCGATAACATTGGATAAAACATTCAATGATCCAATGAAAATTCAGGCGGGTGGCAAAATCATTGGCAGCGTCGCAGGTGCCATTGCGACCAACAGCGCCAAAGGGGCTAACAGTGGGGCTAATGCCGGGGAAATTGTTATTCTCTTTAACCACCTGAACTCCATGAATGCCTACAATCTGGTCAGAGAACTCCAGGAAGCCAATAAGCAAGGAACGCCTACCGAAGCAATCTGGAACAAATACAACAAACTGAGCGCTACACAACGGGCAGAAATGTTGTCTCACTGTGCCGGGAACGGTGGGTTATGCACACTGACCTATCAGGCTGAAATGGAAGGTGGGATAAAAACAGCGGATGCCATCAGTGGTCTGAGATGGATGTTTGGCTTATCGGCTGAAGATACTCATCGTCTCAGCCAGTTTGTGACGACAGAAAACCAAAACGATTTAGGGCTGTTATATAACTCGTTGCCCGCTTGGGAAAAAGGTGCACTAATAGCCAAAGAGGCAGTAGAATCTGCCGGTATTGGTGGTGCTATCGGCGGTAAAGCTTCGGTTGCCTCGATTGTTGGGAAGAATAAACAGCCTTATCAGGGCACAGCTGGAAAGGGAACGACTACTTACCCAGAAGGAATTCATTTTAATATTAACCAGAAAAATCACTTAGCCACATTTGATGGAATATCTAAAAAAGGGATAAGTGGTACACATAATGCTAATGCTTTCAATCAAGCGGCATCTGAAAATGGAATTAAAATTGTTAACCAGACACCAACTAGTGTTAAAGGCATTACGCAAATTGAGTATCAAATACCAGCAAAAGATAGAACCGGAAATGTTATTGGCTACAAAAACCAAATATTCAAGAAAACAGTATATGATCCAAACATTTTTTCCGACCAAAAAATGTTAGATCTTGGACAGCAGGCTGTTTCTAATGGTTATAAAAATGCAGTTTCTCAAAGTCTACGAGAATATGAATCAACCGCAGGTGGTGTGAAGTTTCAAGTTTATTTAGATCAAAAAACAGGTGCAGTTACTAACTTTTTCCCGGTGACACAATGAGTAATAAACGTCTTTTCGAAAAAATAGATTATGATAATGATTCTAAGTGGGTTATGAAGGAGTTTTTTAATTCTATATACTCCCAAGGTGAATTTTTATGGGCTTTACCGCTTGTTCTAAAAAAGGACGGGTGTGGAGTTAATGAAACCTATTGTACTTTCCCAAACTTAGATGATCCTGATCCTGAATATCATTTCGAAGGAGTAATGTTCGGAGTATGGGAAGGTGAAATCATAGTTCCCGAATCTACTTGCTTTGAGTATGTAAAACTAGCCTGTGAGAAATATCTTCAATTACATCCAGAAGATACAGAGCAAGTAAAATCCTTACTTGCTCAACTCCCTTAAACCAGAAAGATCCTAGCATTGAATGCTAGGATCTTTTTTAACGTTTGAACAATCATATGGCCCGCTTGGGAAAAAGGTGCACTGATAGCCAAAGAGGCGGTAGAATCTGCCGGTATTGGTGGTGCCATCGGCGGTAAAGCTTCGGTTGCTTCGATTGTTGGGAAGAATAAAGAGCACAATTATTGTAATATTTTTCAGGCTAATTACCATCATATTATCTAAAAAGATTATTTATTCTGTTATTTTAATATTCTTTCCTTATTCTCATAAAGTTACTGATTTAAATTAACATTAACCATCTCCCTATCGTTAAAATAGGGAGATTATGCCTTAGATAGAGATAATTAAGTAAAGAGAAAAACTAATATTGGGGAGCCAAAACTAATTTTTCTTTCCGCCAGAAACGGAAAAGCGATATTTTCCTACGCTGTAGAGTAAATCGGCGAACAAGATAGTTTGCTGTCAATTCCAATGCCAAACACATCACGAAATAAATTAACGCGACAAATAAAAAGACTTCTGTCGGGTAAACCATGCTGCGGTTATTAACCTGAGTTGCCAGAAATGATAATTCCGCCACGCCAACAATATAAGCCAGAGAGGTATCTTTTATCAGCGCAATCCACTGATTAATAAAGGAAGGTACCATCATACGCAACGCTTGTGGCAAAACAATGTACCAAAGTACCTGCCAACGGTTAAAACCTAATGATAGCCCTGCTTGCCACTGACCGGCACTAATCGCAATAATCCCCGCTTTTACCCCATGAGCCAAGTAAGCCGATGTAATCAGCGCCAGAGCACAAACCACCGTGGTAATTTCTGGAATTTCCACACCAAGCATCACAGGCAACAGGAAGTAAGTCCAGAAAATCAGCATAATGACTGGAATTGCACGGAAAAAGCCCAATACCGCGGCTAACAAATTAACCCAGAAGCCTTTCAGCATTGCCAAAGCAATACCGGCAACCGTACCCAATACAATAGAAATCGCCCCGGCTATCAGGCTAATAATCAACGTCAACGCCGCCCCTTCAAGAGGACCATCAGGAAACGTACCTAACAGTAGATAGCGCCAGTTTTCTACAATGACTGAAAAATCCATTTTAATGTCCTCTCGTTATAGCTTGTTGTTGACGCCATTGCCCCCAACCTTCCATAACGGCAATGATGGCGATATATAGCACCGTTGCAACACCGAATGCTTCAAACGTTTTCAATGTTTCGGTTTCTACTTGACGCGAAGCATATGACAACTCAGCCACGCCAATTGCCATTGTCAGTGACGAGTTTTTCACAATATTCATATATTGCCCTAGCAATGGCGGCGTTGCGATCTTCAACGCTTGTGGTAATACCACATAACGCATTGCTTGCCAGCCAGTGAGCCCCAGTGCATGAGCTGCATATTTTTGCCCGCGCCCTATACCCTGAATACCAGCACGTAGCTCTTCTGCCACGAATGGCGCTGAATAGAGAGTCAAACCAATAAATCCAGCCAGGAATTCGAATGAAGGCCAGGCCAATGGTAGACCTAATAGATTGATTTCATGAGGCGTGTTCAGCCAAAGCATCACCTCTTGCGGCAGTATTTGCCCTGAGGCGAAATACCAGAAAAACAGTTGCACCAGCAAAGGCGTATTGCGAAATAGCGTGGTGTAAGCGGTTACCGGCCAACGGAGAATTTTCAATTGGCTATCACGAGCAGCAGCCAATACAAATCCTAGCAAGGTGGAAGCGACAACGGTACAAGCGGATATCCACAGCGTAATCAGGAAACCTTGCCAAAGCCACCCCAAATATTGGGGAGCAAGCAACTGTTCTGTAACAAATAACTCAAACATATCTTACAATTACCCGGTATTACTAATGACAAAGCCCCGCAACAACAGGCGAGGCTAGTTACCAAGGGTTTATCACTTATTAGTATTAGGACTCTGTTTGCTGCTCCAAAGGCGCAAACTTAAAGTCACCTCTCGGTTGAGCCGATTTGGTTTCCGGGCCAAACCAACGGTTATAAATTTCCGCTGCTTCACCCTCTTTTTCCAGTTTCAGCAAAGTTTGGTTCACCGCCTCAACCAAGCGCTCTTGTCCTTTCGCCGCAGCCACTGCCTGATATTCACGGGTGATGCTAAAAGGAGAGATCTCAAATTCAGCTTTTTGGGCTTCCGGCACATTAGCCAATAGACCGACTAACTTAGCATCATCCTGAGTGATGGCTTGTACATTGCCATTACGTAACGCAGCAAATGCCAGAGGTGTGTCATCATAAGAGATCACTTTGGCTGTCGGGTAATGCTCACGCAGTGTAATTTCCTGTACTGTTCCTTTATCAGCACCGATACGTAAGTTTTTGATGTCTTCAGGCGATTTTAAAACCCCTTTACGGGCAATAAATTTCTGCCCAGTGGCAAAGTAAGGGATTGAAAAATCAACCTGCTTAGCACGCTCATTAGTAACGGTAAAGTTGGCGGCAATCAAATCAACTTTCTTTGATGCCAATAGGGGTAAACGGTTTGCCGGGTTAGTTGGACGCAACACCAATTTAACCCCAAGATCATTCGCAATCGCATTTGCGATATCTACATCATAACCCGCCAGTTTTTTGGTTTGCGGGTCAATAAAACCAAACGGCGGGTTACTGTCGAAAACAGCTATCCGCACTGCGCCGGCTTTTTTAATATCATCCAGTTTATCCGCCTTTGCAGCACCAGTAACCAATGTTAACCCAGCCAATAACGCCGTAATAAGAACGCGAGATTTCATTAAACTCTCCTGACAATAATTAATTCTTTATTATTCCAAGCTATCAATTTCACTATAGTGCATGAAATAATATAAATAACTATATTTATAACTATCAGCAATTATAAGGCAAAAAAATGCCGGTAAAAATACCAGCATTCAGATTATTGACCAAGTGGTTAGCAAGCTATTCGTTATCTTTCGTCAACAGTTTTTCCAATTCATCACCACCTACATGCCGGAAATCCTGCCCTTTAACATAGTAGAAAATGAATTCACAGATGTTTTGACAACGATCACCTATTCGTTCAATAGAGCGTGCACAAAGCAGGACGGTCAGTACACTTGGGATGGTTCGAGGATCTTCCATCATATAAGTCATAAGCTGGCGGACAATACCTTCATACTCTTTATCCACCTTTTTATCTTCGTGATAGATACGAATCGCTTCTTCCAGATCCATGCGGGCAAAGGCATCTAACACATCATGCAGCATCTGGATGGTATGACGGCCAAGGGATTCCAAGCTAACCAACAGTGGTTGATGCTGATGTGAGAATTTCTCAAGTGCCGTCTGGCAAATTTTATTTGCCACATCACCAATTCTTTCCAGTTCAGCGATTGTTTTCGAAATTGACATAATCAGCCGCAGATCACTGGCCGTTGGCTGACGCTTAGCTATGATGCGAACACACGCTTCATCAATAGCCACTTCCATCATATTGACCTTATGATCATCCTCAATCACTTCACGCGCCAATGCGGCATCCTGATTATGCATCGCGGTAATGGCTTTGGAGAGTTGCTCCTCCACCAGCCCACCCATTGCCATCAGTTCGGTACGGATATGTGCCAGTTCAGCGTTAAACTGACCAGAAATATGCTTATTGAGATTCAGATTGTCCATGTTATGCCCCGTAATTAACCATAACGACCAGTAATATAATCTTCAGTTTGTTTCATTTTTGGTGTGGTAAACAATGTGTCTGTATCACTGAATTCAATTAATTCACCAAGGTACATAAACGCCGTGTGGTCTGAACAACGCGCGGCCTGTTGCATATTATGCGTCACAATCACCACGGTATATTCAGATTTCAATTCGCTGATCAACTCTTCAATTCGACCGGTAGAAATCGGGTCGAGGGCTGAACAAGGTTCATCCAACAGCAAAACTTCTGGCCGGATCGCAATGCCACGCGCAATACACAAACGTTGCTGTTGCCCGCCAGATAGACTGTATCCGCTCTGATACAACTTATCCCGGGTTTCATTCCATAAAGCGGCTTTTGTCAAAGCCCACTGAACACGTTCATCCATTTCTGCTCTGGAGAGTTTTTCAAACAGACGGACACCAAACGCGATATTGTCGTAAATGGACATCGGAAATGGCGTTGGTTTTTGGAATACCATGCCAACTTTTGCCCGTAGCAGCGCCACATCCTGTTTATCAGTCAGGATATTATTGCCATCCAACAAAATTTTACCTTCTGTCCGCTGCTCACCATACAGTTCATACATTTTGTTGAAAGTTCGTAGTAATGTAGACTTACCGCAACCCGACGGACCGATAAAAGCGGTAACTTTGTTCTTTGCAATATTCAACGTTATGTTTTTCAGCGCATGAAATTTGCCATAGTAAAAGTTCAGATTGTGGACCTGAATTTTGCTGCTAGCGATATCATTAACTATGCTCATTTACTTCTCTCTGTTGAAAATATCAGTTAGTGCTTTTTCTTGACAAATAGCACACGCGCCACAATGTTAATCAGCAATACACACAGGGTTATCAATAATACGCCTGCCCACGCCAGTTGCTGCCATTCGGAGAATGGACTCATGGCAAATTTAAAAATGGTAACCGGTAAGTTAGCAATTGGCTGGCTCAGATCGGTACTCCAGAACTGATTGGAAAGCGAAGTGAACAGTAATGGCGCCGTCTCTCCAGCAATTCGGGCAATGGCCAGCAGCACACCAGTGATAATGCCGGATACGGATGCTTTCAGCGTAATGGCTGAAATCATCTTCCACTTCGGTGTGCCTAAGGCATAGGCGGCTTCGCGCAGGCTATCAGGAACCAGTTTTAACATGTTTTCCGTAGTTCTGATCACAATCGGCACCTGTAGCAACGCCAAAGCAATCACCCCCGCCCAACCGGAAAAGTGCTGCATTTTCGTCACAATGACAGTGTAAACAAATAAACCGACAACAATAGAAGGGGCTGACAGCAAAATATCATTTACAAAGCGGATCACCTCTGCCAGCCATGAACGGCGGCCATATTCCGCCAAATAGATACCTGCCATGATCCCCAGAGGCGTACCGATAACCGTCGCCCACAGAATCAGTAATCCACTGCCAACAATGGCATTTGCCAAACCACCACCTTCCGTATTCGGTGGTGGCGTCATTTCGGTGAACAACGCCAATGACATGCCATCGAAACCTTTGGTGACGGTGGAGAACAGAATCCATACCAGCCAAAACAAACCAAACAGCATGGTCGCCATTGATAACAGCAGAGCGAAGCGATTTTTTTGACGGCGCCATGCCTGTTTACGGCTACGGCTACGTACATTGGCGTCAATAGGCTTTTGTCTGCCTACGGTTGTCATATCAGCGCCCCTCATTCTTCGCCAGACGCATAATCATCAATTTCGATAGCGCCAGCACAATAAAGGTGATCACAAATAGAATCAGACCAAGTTCCATCAATGATGCGGTATGCAAACCAGACTCTGCTTCCGCGAATTCATTCGCCAGCGCGGAAGTGATGCTGTTGCCGGGCATAAACAGTGAAAAACTGTCGAGTTGGTAGGTGTTACCGATAATAAAAGTCACCGCCATCGTTTCTCCCAACGCACGACCAAGCCCCAACATGACACCACCAATCACGCCATTTCGGGTGTAAGGCAACACGATGTGCCAGATAACTTCCCAAGTAGTACAGCCGATACCATAAGCGGATTCTTTCATCATCACCGGCGTCTGTTCAAAGACGTCACGCATAACCGAAGCAATATAAGGGATAATCATGATAGCGAGAATGACACCCGCCGCCAGAATACCAATGCCAAAGGCAGGGCCGGAGAACAATTCGCCCACAATTGGCATGCTGGCGAGGAGATTGCCGACGGGCTGCTGGAAATAGGTGGCAAACAACGGCGCAAAAACAAACAACCCCCACATGCCATACACAATACTTGGGATGGCAGCCAGTAACTCAATGGCAATACCAAGCGGACGTTTCAGCCAGTTAGGCGCCAATTCCGTTAGGAACAGGGCAATCCCAAAACTGACAGGCACTGCGATAATCAACGCAATCAGCGAAGTAACCAATGTACCGTAAATCGGTATCAAGGCGCCAAATCGCTCTGCCGGAACATCCCATGTTTTCTGCCAGAGGAAAGAGATGCCAAACTGTTGAATACTAGGCCAGGAGGCAATAATCAGCGAGATAATGATGCCTCCTAGCAAAAATAAAGTTATCAGCGCAGCTAGCCTAACCAGTGCGCTGAAAATAATATCGCCATTTTTACTGGGTGCTTTCATTGCCGTTTTTTGTTCGGCCATAGAGCTTATTCTCATTTCGGGGTTAACTCCCCCTTAAACGGGGGAGAAATTAAAACGACAAATTTAATCGATATTTAAAGCAATCGATATTTAAAATAATCGATATTTAAAACAATCACTATCAACACGACTTAATACAGGACGTTACCATTGCTATCTTTTATCTGGGTTTTCCAAGCCGCACGAACTTGCTCAATCACCTCTTTGGGCAAGGTTGCATAATCTAGCTCATTTGCCTGTTTACTGCCTTTCTCATAAGCCCAGTCAAAGAATTTCAATATTTCTGCCCCCTTCACTGCATTTTTCTGCTGTTTATGAACCAGAACAAATGTGGTGGAAGTCATCGGCCACGCATTTTCACCTTGCTGGTTTGTCAAATCCTGAGCAAACGTTTTATGCCATTCTGCTTTCTTCGCTGCGGCACTGAAACTTTTTCCTGTCGGGCTAACAATATTGCCGTCAGCAGATACCAATTTGGTATAAGCCAGATGATTCTGTTTAGCGTAAGCATATTCAACATAACCAATGGACCCCGTCAGACGCTGAACAAATGCGGCAACCCCATCATTACCTTTACCGCCTAAACCAATAGGCCAGCTTACGGTGGAACCCATGCCAACTTTTTCTTGCCACGCTTTATTCACTTTAGAGAGGTAGCTAGTAAATACAAAGGAGGTACCGGAACCGTCAGCACGACGTATCACAGCAATATCTTGCTCCGGCAGTTTGACTCCCGGATTTAATTGAGTAATTGCTGGATCATTCCACTTTTTCACTTTACCTAAATAAATATCGCCTAAAGTTTTACCATCTAATGTTAATTCACCGGATTTAATCCCCGGGATATTAATCGCCAGTACCACCCCACCGATGACGGTTGGAAACTGAAACAAGCCATCAGCAGCTAACTTTTCATCAGATAAAGGGGCATCGGAAGCCCCGAAATCAACGGTATTTGCCAGAATTTGTTTTATGCCACCGGAGGAACCAATGCCTTGATAATTGACTTTATTACCTGTCTCTTTTTGATAAGAATCCGCCCACTTGGCATACACCGGTGCGGGAAATGTCGCACCTGCCCCGGTTAAGCTAGTGGCAGCAAATACAGACAGGGTTGTCAAAGAAAACGTCGCTGCCATTATGCCGACTATGATGGTACGCATCAGTTTCATAATCCCTCCTAATGGGATATTGAGAATCAACAAGGAAATATATTCGTCAAATCAAAATAAGGTGCAGGAGGAAAAATAGGTCAATTTAATTACAGCAAAATGTCTTAATTATGACATTTTTATGACAGCGTAATGGAAACTTAACCTGAGACTGACATAAAACTGTCATCTCCACACACCATTAAAATCAAATATTAGGAGATGATTATCAAACCGTTAAAAATTATCTTCCACGACAGGAATACAAGCACGGATAGATAATCCCCCTTTAGGGCTGGTACCCATTTCAATTTTCCCGTCATGAGCATCAATAATTCGCTGAACAATCGCCAGACCTAACCCTGTTCCACTACTACTGCGTGCTCTTTCACCGCGAACGAATGGCTGAAATAACCGTGGCAAATCTTCCTGTTTGATGCCAGCGCCATTATCTTCTACCTGAAACCAAGCAAATTTATTTGTCTGACCACTACTCACTTTAATCCAGCCGTTACCATAACGATTGGCATTAACCAACATATTAGCCAATGCCCGTTTAATAGAAATCGGATTGGCGTTAACAGTTATTGGGTTAAGAGACAGATGGTTTTCAATATCCTGCTCATAGCCATTTTCTGCGGAAATCACCTCTTTGAGAATAGAATTCAGCTCGCAGAATTCCATTGGCATTTCCTGCCCAGTACGGAGATAGTCAATGAATTGCTCAATAATGGCGTTACACTCTTCAATATCTTTATTGATAGATTCAGACAGATAAGCATCTTCCTTGCTCATCATTTCTGTTGCTAGTCGGATACGTGTCAGCGGCGTACGCAAATCATGGCTTACTCCGGCAATTAATATCGTGCGGTCACTTTCCAATAACTTTATCCCGGAGGACATTTGGTTAAATGCGCGAATAGCTGCACGAACTTCCAGAGAACCCGCTTCCCGCACCGCTGGCATCATAATACCTTTACCTGTTTGCTTGGCGGCATACTCCATTTCCAGTAAAGGTCGGTTCTGAAAACGGATATAAAGCCAGACACAACCAAATACCAGTAATAGAATTGCCAGTGCATAGCGGAAAATAGGAGAGAATTGATTTTGTTCGATCTCAGTCAAAGGAACCCTGACCCAAATATCGGGGGCCAGATAAGAATTAAGCCAAAGTATAGGGCTATCTGTGTTTATCTCCAGACGAAGATCAGCCTTACCACCAAGGTACTCGCCCATCTTCTCACTCAGGAAATCATAACGTCTGGCCCAACGTAAACCTTGTATCTCCGCGTCAGATTCAGAATAGAGCGTAATACCCAACTCCTGATAAATCTCCCGGCGAACTACTGGCGATATCACCAGAAAAGAGCCATCCTCTAGCTTCAACTTTTCAGCCATTAGGGTACGAACTTCATACGCTAATACCTTATTGAACTGCTGCAAACTTGGCATGATAACGAAATTCACAACAACCAAGTAGCTGGTTACCAAACTGATAAACAGCATAGCCATAATCAAGAATAAAGTATGGGTAAACGTGCTGCGAGGGGAGAATCGCAATAATTTCATACACGAATTCCGTCTGGCACAAAGACATAACCCAGACCCCAGATAGTCTGGATATAACGAGGATGTGTAGGATCTTCTTCAATCACACGACGCAGACGTGAAACCAAGACATCAATCGATCGCTTCATTGTGCTATATTCCCGGCCACGCGCTAAGCTCATCAGTTTATTACGGGACAATGGCACGCCAGGATAAGAAACCAGTACTTTCAATACAGCAAATTCTCCACTGGTTAATTGAATATGTTCATCTCCCTGAAACATTTCCCGCGTACTCAAATTGAGGCTAAACTTACCAAAATTAATAATCGCATCATCCTCAGCCGGTAGGCCCAATAACTTATTCGCCTGACGACGTAATACCGCCCGGATACGCGCTAATAGCTCACGGGGATTAAATGGCTTCGGAATATAATCATCAGCGCCAATTTCTAGCCCAACAATACGATCTACCTCTTCTCCTCTCGCCGTCACCATAATAATCGGTACCGGATTACTTTGGTTTCTCAGCCTTTGGCAGACAGAAAGCCCATCCTCTCCTGGTAACATTAAATCCAATACGATTAAGCTAACAGATTCCCGTGTCAGTAAGCGGTCCATCTGCTCCGCATTAGCAGCACTACGTACCTGAAAACCTTGTTCTGTCAGATAACGCTCTAATAACGTTCGTAAACGCATATCATCATCCACCACAAGGATCTTGTTATCTACTTGCATTATCAAACTCCAAAAAACACTACATGCTTTGATAAATTTATCATTTTGAAAGAGATTAACCCAAAGATAGAAATCAGATATCTGTATTTTGAGACTATTCCTAATAGGACTTATTTCCACAGTTATTAATTCGAATGATTAATTTAGTGGTTTATTACTGACAATGAGAACGCAGTAATTCACTGTCAACTATCGAATTTCTACCGTTATTTTGCTATCCACCAACCCACCAATTAGCGCCCTGGTTACCGGCAAATCGATAGAAATCTATTTATTAGCTGGATTAAATTCATCAGGCAGACTAAACGAAAAATGCCCTTTGCTGCATATTATCTGCTTACCCCCGCCACGGTTTTCCCTTACTAACGAGGATCTGGATCGATAATGTTCAGCTCACCAACGTTTGAACAAGAAATCACGCGACGGTCGAATTTTCGTCACCTTTCCTGACTATAGTAAACAATTTCGCTTGTTTTTTCTTCACTTAAACCTTAACAGCCTGTTTCATCACCAGCAAGATTCACAGCATACATACTATTCAGTACACAGAACCATAAATTATATGATGAACGTTATAAATATTAGAGCCAAATATCATAATGAGCAGACAGGTAAAGCAATCTTGTTACCGATAATGCTAACTCGAAACCGTCTGTTAACCCTTTATCTCTCGTTTTAAATCCGTACTCACCTCAGTGGGAGCGTATCGTATTCGCTTGTCACGCAGCCGAATCCATCAACAGTGATAAATTTATTCAACCAACGACGACCTGAATGTCACTAATACGTTAATCTTGCAAAACCGCCGGGCTTTATTGATTAATGACTAAAAACCGAGTCTTAATTTGACATCGACCAAAATGGACTGTTTTATATACCCTATGGATTTCAAGTTGCATCGCGACGGCAAGGGAGAGAATCCCCGGGAGCATAGCAAACTATGTGACCGGGGTGAGCGAGTGCAGCCAACAAAGAGGCAACTTGAAAGATAACGGGTATACACTTATGAGATTAACTACGGTATCTACATCACGATAAAATGAAAACTAAACTGATAACCCGTGAAGGCTACAACAAATTAAAGGAAGAACTGGATTATCTCTGGCGTGAAGAGCGTCCAGAAGTGACTAAAAAAGTGACTTGGGCAGCAAGCCTCGGTGACCGGAGTGAAAACGCAGATTATCAATATAACAAGAAGAGGCTACGGGAGATTGATCGCAGAGTCCGATATCTAACCAAAAGCTTAGAAGAATTGCGGTGTGTTGATTACTCCCCTCAACAAGATGGACGAGTGTTCTTCGGTGCATGGGTAGAGATCGAAAATGATCAAGGTGAGATTAAACGCTTCCGTATTGTCGGGTACGACGAAATTTTTGGTCGCAAAGACTACATATCCATCGATTCTCCAATGGCCCGGGCTTTATTGAAGAAAGAAGTTGGAGACAGTGCAATCGTTCATACACCAACAGGAAAAGTGTTGTGGTACGTGAATGAGATCGAATATACGAAATAGCCCATTAAAAAATTTAAAATGGGTAGATTCACATAATTAAGAGCCTATCTCAATAGGCGTAATTGTTGCAGGCAGTTTGAACACGGACAGCGCGGAAAAACCGGAGCGTACACGTAGTACGTGAGGATTTTGAGCACTGCCCAGGTTCAAAATGGCAAATAAAATAGTCCTATTGAGATAGGCAGTAAGTGCAACATTGTTAATCTGGAAGTAAACATGTTCGTATTCCATTAAATAAATTTTTTAAGTAATCCCTCCATTTTTAACGAAAATCAAAAGTAGATTTGTAATTCATTAGTTACCTGCTTCTGGGACAATACGATGAAACTCAAGTTCTTCCTATTCTAACTGTCCTTTTAATTTAATTCGTATATTCAGAAACAGCTCATAGCAAATCCGATAACACACTTATGGTTCCAGCGACAACTTTTCACATTTGAGTTCAATCGCGGTTGCTATGGCGTAACTCGTCAAAATAAGATTAGACGTAAACTGGAAATTATTGCTCTCAGAACGTATAAAGGGGGTTTTATGAATATTTGAAGCTTATCCACCAGAAGAAAATGCAACATGAATGAATCTCTGAGCCAAATTATTGCAAATGAGCTACAAGCGCGGCCGCAACAGGTACTTTCTGCGATTAGCCTGCTTGATGAAGGGAATACTGTCCCTTTTATCGCACGCTATCGTAAAGAAGTTACCGGAGGTCTGGATGACACCCAACTCCGTCAACTTGAAACCCGCCTTAGTTATCTGCGCGAACTGTCGGACCGCCGCCAGACCATTCTTAAATCCATTGATGAGCAAGGCAAACTGACCCCAGAGCTGGCAGAAGCCATTAATGGAACTCTCAGCAAAACAGAGCTGGAAGATCTCTATCTGCCATACAAACCGAAACGCCGTACTCGTGGACAAATCGCTATTGAAGCGGGTCTTGAACCACTAGCGGACGCCTTGTGGCAAGATCCACAGCAAGAACCAGAGCAGGTTGCCGCTACCTTTGTTGATATCAATAAAGGTGTGGCTGATACCAAAGCGGCTCTGGATGGCGCGCGTTATATCTTAATGGAACGTTTTGCCGAAGATGCCGCGTTATTGGCGAAAGTACGTGACTATCTATGGAAGAATGCCCATTTGGTCGCTAAAGTCGTTGCAGGAAAAGAGGAAGAAGGCGCTAAATTCCGCGACTATTTTGATCATCATGAACCTATTGCACAAATCCCTTCTCACCGCGCATTAGCTATGTTCCGTGGTCGTAATGAAGGAATACTGCAACTTTCACTAAATGCTGATCCCCAGTTTGATGAACCACCAAAAGAGAGCTATTGCGAACAGATTATTACGCAGCATCTTAATCTGCGCCTGAATAATGCACCGGCAGATAGCTGGCGTAAAGCCGTAGTGAACTGGACCTGGCGCGTTAAGGTATTGCTGCATCTTGAAACTGAATTGATGAGTACCTTGCGAGAGAAAGCGGAAGATGAAGCCATCAAAGTATTCGCCCGCAACCTGCAAGATCTATTGATGGCCGCGCCAGCGGGTATGCGTGCAACAATGGGGCTCGATCCCGGTCTGCGTACCGGTGTCAAAGTAGCTGTTATCGATGCAACCGGCAAACTGATTGCCACAGACACGATCTATCCACACACCGGGCAAGCGGCTAAAGCTGCTGCAAGCGTGGCAGCCTTGTGTCTCAAACATCAAGTGGAACTGGTCGCCATCGGTAACGGAACAGCTTCCCGTGAAACAGAACGTTTCTTCGCGGATGTGCAAAAGCAGTTCTCAGAGATAAAAGCCCAAAAAGTGATTGTCAGTGAGGCAGGGGCATCGGTTTATTCTGCCTCCGAGTTGGCGGCACTGGAATTTCCTGATCTGGACGTTTCACTACGTGGAGCAGTCTCTATCGCCCGTCGCTTGCAAGATCCACTGGCCGAATTGGTGAAAATCGATCCGAAATCCATCGGTGTCGGTCAGTATCAACATGATGTCAGCCAGAGTCAGCTTGCCAAAAAATTGGATGCCGTCGTTGAAGATTGCGTAAACGCCGTCGGCGTGGATCTCAATACCGCTTCTGTTCCACTGCTAACCAGAGTTGCCGGGTTGACCCGCATGATTGCCCAGAATATCATCAACTGGCGTGATGAGAACGGCCGTTTCAATAACCGAACACAATTACTAAAAGTCAATCGTCTTGGGCCAAAGGCTTTTGAGCAATGTGCTGGATTCCTGCGGATTAATCACGGTGATAACCCACTGGATGCATCGACCGTTCATCCAGAAGCTTATCCGGTAGTGGAAAAAATTCTGGCGGCCACTGAGCAGAAACTCCAAGAATTGATGGGTAACCCTGCCTCATTACGTGGATTGCAACCTCAGGATTTCACCACCGAGCGATTTGGTGTTCCAACCGTTACCGATATTTTGAAAGAGCTGGAAAAACCTGGCCGCGATCCACGACCCGAGTTTAAAACCGCGACTTTCACGGAAGGCGTGGAAACCATGAATGATCTGCATCCGGGAATGGTGCTGGAAGGTGCAGTCACTAACGTGACTAACTTTGGTGCATTTGTCGATATCGGCGTTCATCAAGATGGTTTAGTTCATATCTCTTCGCTGTCCAATCGCTTTGTAGAAAATCCTCACACCGTGGTAAAAGCGGGTGATATCGTTAAAGTAAAAGTGCTGGAAGTTGATCTGAACCGCAAGCGCATTGCTCTGACCATGCGTCTTGATGAGCAACCGGGAGAAACTCCCTCACGCCGCAATAACAGTGCACAAGCTGACCGCCGTCCTGAACGTAATGACAGGAACCGTAACACTTCCCGTTCTTCTACCTCAGCCGGAAACAGTGCTATGAGTGATGCGCTAGCTGCCGCATTTGGAAAAAAACGTTAAGATTCCTGTCACTGTAACTTCTATCACTGTAAACAGATGCACTGCTTCGGCAGTGCACGTTTTTTGGTTCCTGCCAGAAAGAATCCAAACTCACAGATTCATATCAACTCTGAGTGACTAAGTGATTAAATTAACACCAAAAATGAAAATAGGATTAACATTGAAATTAATGTTGGTTATTATTCTCATTTACAATTATTATGAATTGGATGCAAATCATACTTCATAATAATGAGTATGACTAATTTTCGATATTATACCCTACGGATTTCAAGATGCATCGCGACGGCAAGGGAGCGAATCCCCGGGAGCATAGCGAACTATGTGACTGGGGTGAGTGAGTGCAGCCAACAAAGAGGCAACTTGAAAGATAACGGGTATATCTTACTTACCACAGATCCCGGAAGGTTATATGCAACTTCTTCCAGACCATAGTTACAAGATCATTGGTTTTTCTCCGAAGATCAGCCCGGCTTACCGACAGAAATTGCTGTCATTAGGTATGTTGCCTGGTTCTTCGTTTCATGTTGTCCGCTTAGCGCCTTTAGGTGATCCGATACAAATTGAGACTCGCAGAGTCAGCCTGATTCTGAGAAAAAAAGACTTGGAATTTCTCACATTAGACAGCGTTCAATGCAACGCATAATCCGTTGCAAGCAACGAAACAGTTACTCTTAATTTAATCTGGCACCAAGAACATGAAAGCACTGACCATTGGCCTAATTGGCAACCCCAATGCCGGCAAAACAACATTATTTAACCAACTTACTGGCGCCCGACAACGTGTAGGCAACTGGGCTGGCGTTACAGTAGAACGAAAAGTTGGTCGTTTTACCACCGCGGAACACAAAATTGAGTTAGTTGACCTGCCGGGAACCTACTCTCTAACCACGATTTCTGAGCAAACATCACTGGATGAGCAGATAGCCTGCCACTATATCCTGAGCGGTGATGCTGACATGCTGATTAACGTCGTAGATGCTTCTAACCTTGAACGAAATCTCTATCTGACGTTACAACTGTTGGAATTAGGCATTCCATGCATCGTTGCGCTTAATATGCTGGATATCGCTGACAGTCAGCATATCCAAATTAATATTGCCGAACTGGAGCAGAGCCTGGGTTGTCCAATCATTCCAATGGTTTCAACCCGAGCAACGGGAGTAAATGAGCTGAAACGGGCAATTGACCGCCATAAGCAGAATTCCGGGCAGTCACTGATTCACTACCCTGATTGCCTGTTGCAAGAAATTGAGACGTTATCTGGTGCGATTTCAGACAATTTTCATGCTCAACAACGCCGTTGGTTAACGCTTCAAATGCTTGAAGGGGATATTTACAGCCTGGAACGTTCCGGTCTTGCTACCTCAATGCTGGCTGAATCCAAGGAACGCTTGCAACAACAGCAATATGACGAACCCGAACTGTTGATTGCCGATGCGCGCTATCAAAGCATCAATACATTGTGCATGGCCGTGATTGATACCCAAAAAGCCATGCCAAATAAGCTCACCCAAGCAATCGATAAAATTATCCTTAATCGTTGGTTAGGCGTACCTATTTTTCTGGCGGTTATGTATTTAATGTTCGTGCTGGCAATTAATATCGGTGGTGCGCTACAACCTATCTTTGACAGTGGTTCTGTCGCTATTTTCATTCATGGGGTTCAATGGCTTGGGCATACCTTAAGCTTTCCAGCATGGCTGACGGTTTTCCTCGCGCAAGGCATCGGTGGTGGTATCAACACAGTTTTGCCGCTGGTACCACAAATCGGCATGATGTATTTATTCCTCTCTTTCCTTGAGGATTCTGGCTACATGGCGCGGGCTGCATTTGTCATGGATCGTCTGATGCAAATTCTTGGGCTACCGGGCAAATCATTTGTCCCGTTGATCGTTGGCTTCGGTTGTAACGTCCCATCCATTATGGGGGCAAGAACGCTGGATGCTCCGCGTGAACGTTTGATCACGATAATGATGGCCCCCTTTATGTCTTGCGGTGCACGATTAGCCATCTTTGCTGTATTTGCCGCCGCATTCTTTGGCAAAAATGGGGCAACTTTTGTTTTTTCCCTTTATATATTGGGTATTGTCGTCGCTATTCTGACTGGCCTGATGTTGAAATACACCATTATGCGCGGCGAAGCCTCACCATTCATTATGGAGCTTCCGGTTTACCACATTCCACATCTAAAAACTCTGCTTCTGCAAACCTGGCAACGCCTGAAAGGTTTTGTCATCCGTGCCGGTAAAGTGATCGTTATCGCCAGTATGTTCATCGGCGCTCTTAACAGTTTCTCATTTTCTGGCAAGGCGGTAGATAGCATCAACCAATCCGCTCTGGCTTCAGTCAGCAAGGCTATTACGCCCGTGTTACAGCCAATTGGCGTTCACTCTGATAACTGGCAAGCAACCGTAGGTCTGATAACTGGTGCAATGGCAAAAGAAGTGGTAGTTGGGACACTCAATACGCTGTATACCGCAGAAAACATTGCTAATGAACCGTTTAATGCAGATGAGTTCAACCTGTTTGCTGAACTGAAAGATGCAGTTGGTGAAACTTGGGATAGTTTGAAAGATACCTTCACTCTGAGCGTGCTTGCCAACCCAATCGAAGCTAATAAAGGTGACGGTGAGATGGATAGCGGTTCTATGGGAACCATGAGCGCCAAATTTGGCTCCGCTATTTCAGCTTACAGTTATCTGATCTTTGTTCTGTTATATGTGCCTTGTGTTTCGGTGATGGGCGCGATTGCTCGCGAAACAAGCCGTGGCTGGATGACATTCTCTATTCTGTGGGGACTGAACGTGGCTTATTCAATTTCAGCCCTGTTTTACCAGATGGTGACTTTCTCACAACATCCACAAAGCGGCCTGATTACCATTCTGACCGTCGTCATATTTAACGCACTGGTGTTCTACTTCCTACGGCGGGCACGCAGCCGTGTGACGATGAAGTTAATCAGCAACCCGGGAAATAGCTGCCACTGCTCCAGCGGAAACTGTCACTAGGAATTGAAAATGATTAGCCTATTACAAGTAAGGGATGCCGTTGCTCTGAATGGACGGGCAGATGCCAAACTGTTGAGCCACCAGCTTTGCGCGTCCGTACAGATAATTGCCGCTATGCTTGAACAACTTACAGTGATGGGCAAATTGGAAAAAGTTGATGCAACTGCTTGCCTAAGCGGCAGTTGCAAACAATGCCCTGAAACACAGAAATGTGATACAGCGGTTTATCGGATCGCTGGGGGATGTTAATCATTTAATTGTATTGGTTTTATGCGTTTCGTTTATACCCGTCATCTTTCAAGTTGCCTCTTTGTTGGCTGCACTCACTCACCCCGGTCACATAGTTCTCTATGCTCCCGGGGATTCGCTCCCTTGCCGTCGCGATCCATCTTGAAATCCATAAGGTATAGCTCTTATTGCGGCTTTCTTTTCTTCCATTTCGCAATTTTGCTACTTGGGCGAGATAAGAATTATGATTTGCCCGCCGCTAATTTCTCAAAGGCAGCATCGATTTCTGCCTTTAAATTCTCAGGGATTAAATTTTTCCCGGCCAAGTCCCAGTTAAGATTGCTATCCCATGTTTACTTGGTTTTTCCTTTCAAGTACAAGTCATAGTGTTTTGCATTGATAAAATCAATATTGCTAAGCTTATTTTGGTTGTACATATTTATTTCTTTCCTCAGTTAATTTATATTTTTTAAATAAAAAATATAGGAATGTCACCGCAAGCAGGATGCTTGTTAATTTAAAAGTGAATTCGATAGAGATGAGTTTTGCAATATACCCACCAATAATTGGCATCAAAATTGCCACTACAGATGAAATCTTCTGTATATCTCCTGTAGCTTTCCCTACGTGTTCAAAACCAATAACATTTCTTACACCGTATCTAATTGCGAAAAATGTGACACCTGAGGCCGTACCAACAAGGAAAACCAACAAATAGTATGTGACATAATGATGTGTTTTTGCGTCTAAAAAACCAAATCCCCAAAAGGCCACAAAATTAATCATAATGGAAAATAACAAAACATTCTTGGCTGACAATTTTTTAAGTAACCAACCAGAAACTCGTGTTCCTACTATGCCACCGACCCCGAGAAGTGAAATTATGTAACCTATGCTACTTTCATTTTGCCCAATCCTCTCAAAGAAGATACCGAGCATATCGTTACTAAGAAAAAAGGCTAAGTTTGACAAAGTATAAGCCGAAACAAGTAAATATAAATCCGGTTTATTTTTCAATTGCTGTATGAATGAAAAACGTTCTACAGCAGCAGAACTTACGCTTGCATTTACATCAAGCCGAAAAGTATCATCAAAGTATGATGTCAACATACCGACTAGGTTAAATGTCATTGATAATAACAGGACAAACCATAATCCATAATTCGTGTTTAAATATACAACAAACAAGGGAATGACTATTCTGCTAAAATTGATTATATATCCATAAATTTCATAAAATCTTTGAGACTCATTATCATCTACATTCAATTTTGTGTTTGATATTCCAAGTCCACACCGACAGGTTGTCTTGATTAATGTAATGACATAAAGAAATATAATTGGATCAGCTACAGATAGGAAAGGCATGGTAATGCCATTAATAAAGAATAGCAATGTCCTCCAACTTAATATATTTCTGTTGTCAAACAGCTTGCCGAATAATCCACTTGCCACCAAAAACGGAACAGCGAAACAAGCACCCAATATCCCCATTTCGGACGGAGTAGCATGCAAGCTGTATATAGCTATGATGCTTAAGATAGCGTAATCAAGATAAGTATCAAGTTCGTGGACACCTATACTAATGTACTTTTTCATCAGTTATCATCCAAATGATAATAGGTATAAATAAATATTTACACCTATCCTTGGTTTTTAAAGCTTTATATTAGCTGGCCAGAGGTTGATAGTCCATAATGTCTCCTTTTTAAACTTTAGGTTGATATTTACTTATTTACCGTGAGAGAATTTAAATATAAGCAATAATCTTTTTATATGTAAATTAGCTGTTACAGTAAAAATCTTATTATTGTGAGGGAACTTATGTTTTTTAATCGCCGAATATCTTTCATTATTGTCTTTAAAAATCATTTAAATACATATATACCCAATGGATTTCAAGATGGATCGCGACGGCAAGGGAGCGAATCCCCGGGAGCATAGATAACTATGTGACCGGGGTGAGTGAATGCAGCCAACAAAGAGGCAACTTGAAATCCATAGGGTATATACTACATTGATTGTTTTAAAAATAATGTCTAAGACTTTGATAAGCCCATCAGAAAAATTCGAAGTTGAATTTAAAAATCTTATAAATAAATACAGTTATATAAGTATTTTAACTCATTCAATGGGAATACCCGCAGGATGGGACAAGGAAAATATATGGAATTAAAAGGTAGAATTTGCCTTTCTTAGTAACAAATTGAATCCCTATGATTTGTCTAATCGTCAGAAGAACTAACATTGAACCGCCGCATTCACACGGCGGACGATTTACTTTTTCAAACCACGCTAATAAAAATCTGTTATCTCATCGACCTTACAATGCTTCTCTACTAACAAATTCAGTCAACAATCCAACAAACTCATCTGGATGAGAAATAAAAGGCGCATGAGCGGCATGACGCATCATGGCTGAAACTGAACTCGGCCATCTTTCATCCAGAATGTTGAGGATTTTTTTTGGCACCAACCCATCCAGATAACCGTAAATCCGCAGGAACGGTATGGTAAGCTCAGCCAAAGGCTGCCTTAAATCTTCGGTACGCAAAATTTCCAAGCCAACATGCAGCACTTCAACAGAAGGCATCGGCTGCGCCAGCACAACAGATTTCAGCAATCGCGCATCTTGACGGGCGCTGTCAGTGCCTAATGTCTGTAAAGCAAGGGTCCAAAGAGTCATAAGTCATAACTAAACACATACAGTCTATTGATTTACAGGCATTTGGAAAACAAATCTTCCTCCAAGCGCGGCAGCGTAGCGGCTTAAAGTATCCAGATTTGGTACACTCTTACCATTTTCCATACGACTAATGTTTTGCTTCTGAGTGCCAATCTTCTGAGCAACATCTTGTTGAGTAAGATGTAACGCTTTACGTGCATCTTTAAGCTGTTTCATCAACGCCTTACGGATCTGGATATCGTTATATGCTTCCAGAGTCGCGGCGTCTTCCAAAAGAAGCGTTTTAGCTTCAGAAAACGGGATAATATCATAATCATTATCAGACATTTTTAAGACTCCGTTTAACTTCTTGCATTCGTTGGTTTGCTAGATCGAGCGATTTCTTCGGCGTTTTTTGGGTTTTCTTTTGCAGTATATGAACAACATAAAACTGTTGTCCAACTGCAAAAAAGAAAAATCCCCTCGCAATACCCTCAGAAGCACTCACTCTTAACTCTTTAAGCCCGTTTCCAATGTCTCTAACTTTAGGCTCTTTTAAATCTGTTCCAGCAGCTTCTAATTCTTCTATGGCTTCAATCATTGAAACTTTGAGACCAACAGGTAGCTTAGAAAGCTCCTTGAACGCCGCTCTTATAATGTTTGCTGAAAACATAAAATTAATCCATTTAATTTACTATCTTAACATGCACACCAAAAGTAATCAAAATAGATTACTTTTATGAGCAAAGCAAGCCATCTATTTATAGGCAACGAGCACAGATATGTGCTCCCAATAAAATCACTCAAAAAATTATGCGCACCAACAGCACCAACGCCCGCTATAGCATCAATTCACCGACAAGAGCGGCAGCTTTTTACTATGCAACGAAAAAATTAATTGAATCACCGCATCCACGCGGGAGAAGCTTTACTATTTTAAGAACTCATCAAACTCACAGCGCTTCTCTACTAACAAATTCAGTCAGCAATCCAACAAACTCATCTGGATGAGAAATAAAAGGCGCATGAGCGGCATGACGCATCATGGCTGAAACTGAACTCGGCCATTTTTCATCAAGAATGTTGAGGATTTTTTTTGGCACCAACCCATCCAGATAACCGTAAATCCGCAGGAACGGTATGGTAAGCTCAGCCAAAGGCTGCCTTAAATCTTCGGTACGCAAAATTTCCAAGCCAACATGCAGCACTTCAACAGAAGGCATCGGCTGCGCCAGCACAACAGATTTCAGTAATCGCGCATCTTGACGGGCGCTGTCAGTACCTAATGTCTGTAAAGCAAGAAAACGCTCAACTGTGCGCTGGAAATCTTCACTAAGCTGATGTTCGAAAGCGCTCAAGACTTCCGGTTTAATCCCCGGCCAGTCACTTTCTGTGCTGAAATGCGGTGAAGAAGCCACGGTAATTAATCCGACAACCTTATCCTGATGGTCAAGGGCAATCCGGCTGGCAACCAGACCGCCCAACGACCAACCTAGCCATAGCGCATTTTCAGGCGCATATCGCCAAACTTCATCCGCCATGTCAGCAAGATTCATCGGGCCATATTTCTGGCTACGGCCATAACCCGGTAAATCCACCAGATGTAAACGAAAATGCGAAGCGCATCGCATTTCAATGGAACGCCAAACTTCTGCATTCAGCCCCCATCCGTGCAGCAACACAAGATCACGCGAATCTCCCGCAGAAGTCTGCCAAAACAGATCAGCCATTGTTATTCTCAACTTTATTTGCCATCAAGGAAGAAGCCTATGCTAACAATGGTTGGGTACTGTTGGCTATGCCATCAGCCTCTTTGGTTTCCACATCATGGAGTATGCAGCTTTTGCCACAAGCGGCTGAAACGTTTGACAAACATGTGTCCATGTTGCGCTCTGCCCTCAGAACTCCCTTCACTGCCTTGTGGACGCTGCCTCAAAAAACCTCCTCTATGGGAGAATATGATAGCGATTACCGATTATTGCCCACCCTTGAGTGGCCTGATTCGTCGCTATAAATATCACAGCACCCCACAACTTGCGTCAGTTCTGGCACGCCTGTTTCTGCTACATTGGCAACAAGGCTATCGTGATGGACGATGGTATAAACCCAACATTCTGCTCAGTGTGCCACTGCATCGACGCCGGCGCTGGAAAAGGGGATTTGATCAAAGTGTATTAATGGCAAAACAGCTATCAGAATGGCTACAATGCGATTACCAGCAAAGCTTTCTACAGCGGACGCATGCTACACTACCACAAAGAAATTTATCGGCAGCACGGCGTAAAATTAATCTCAGGAAAGCATTTCAGCTTTGTGGCCCCGTTGCGGGACAACATGTCGCCATACTTGATGATGTGATCACCACCGGCGCGACCATGACTGAAATTTCCCGTTTGTTAATTCGTGCTGGCGCCCGTTCAGTACAGGTCTGGGCGATTTGTCGAACCTTGTAGTCAATACGAGAATGGGCGTATTATAACCAACTATAGCAGTCAACTATTGAGCAAATGATATGATTAATATTACTGAAGCAGCACAAGCTCATTTTGCCAAATTACTGGCAAACCAAGAACCGGGTACACAAATTCGTGTATTTGTCATCAATCCAGGCACACCTACCGCTGAGTGCGGCGTATCTTACTGCCCGCCTGATGCTGTTGAAGCAACAGATACTGAATTGAAATTTGATCAACTGTCAGCTTACGTTGACGAACTGAGCGCCCCTTTCCTTGAAGAAGCAGAAATTGATTTTGTCACCGATCAGTTAGGCTCTCAGCTAACATTAAAAGCCCCTAACGCCAAAATGCGTAAAGTTTCTGATGATTCCCCACTTGTCGAACGTGTGGAATACGTTTTGCAGTCACAAATTAATCCACAGTTAGCCGGTCACGGTGGCCGCGTTAGCCTGATGGAAATCACGGATGATGGTTTTGCTATCCTTCAATTCGGCGGCGGCTGCAATGGCTGTTCAATGGTTGATGTCACTTTGAAAGAAGGGATTGAAAAAGAGTTGCTGAACATGTTCCCAGAACTAAAAGGCGTAAAAGATTTGACTGAACATCAACGCGGTGAACACTCTTATTATTGATAACGTATTATTGATAACGTATTACTGATAACAAATTTTCCCGCTCGGATAATCGTCGGGAAAACATGATTACAATAATAACCTAATTGGATAATCTCTATACCCTATGGATTTCAAGATGCATCGCGACGGCAAGGGAGCGAATCCCCAGGAGCATAGATAACTATGTGACTGGGGTAAGTGAGTGCAGCCAACAAAGAGGCAACTTGAAAGATAACGGGTATAAGTTCTAAAGAGCAAGTCAAAATATATATGGAACATTTTCAAACCATCAGCCCTGAACAGGCTTATCAACACTGGCAGGATCAATCCGCCATTATGGTGGATATCCGCGATCCACAGAGTTTCCGGGCGGGTCATGCATGTAACGCTTTTCATTTAACCAACGACACATTGAATGCATTTATGTTACAGGCCAATTTCGAGCAGCCAGTTATGGTCATGTGTTATCACGGTCATAGCAGCCAGAGTGCCGCTCAGTATTTATTGAACATGGGTTTTGAAGCTGTCTACAGCATTAATGGCGGTTTTGAAGCTTGGCGCAGAGACTATCCTCACGCTGTTGACTCCTTACCTAATCCGGCATAACAACACCTCATGATCCGTGTAATTTCTATTTCAAATCCGCGTCTGGCGCAAGCCTTTATCGATTATATGGCAACCCGTCAGGTACACCTGACTATGCGTCCCGGCCACGATGGGCAACACGTCGAGCTGTGGCTGGAAGATGACACTAAGCTCACTATGGTTCAGCAGGAGCTGGAGCAATTTACTCGTGATCCGTTAAATGAACGTTATCAAGCGGCCAGTTGGCAATCCGGCGATGTGAATCACCCATTGAAGTACCACAATAATCTAAATTGGCAATATTTAAGTCGTCAGGCAGGTCCGTTAACCATCACGGTTTTGTTCCTAAATATTGTTGTTTATCTCTGGATGCAATTCGCCGGTGATGATCAGGTGATGTCCTGGCTGGCATGGCCTGACGATAGCCAACATATGGAACTATGGCGTTGGGTCACTCACGGCTTACTGCACTTCTCACTACTGCATATCATCTTTAATCTCATGTGGTGGTGGTATCTTGGCGGACAAACAGAAAAGCACCTCGGTACAGGAAAACTGTTTGTCATTATGATTGTTTCCGCTGTTTTCAGCGGCTGGGGACAATCATTATTCAGTGGTTCTCATTTTGGCGGCCTTTCTGGTGTTGTTTACGCTTTAATTGGTTATGTCTGGCTAACCGGTGAACGTGCGCCCGAACGTGGTATCGGTGTTCCCCGTGGTTTGATGACTTTTTCGCTCTTCTGGCTAATTGTTGGATACTTCGATGCATTTGGGCTATCGATTGCCAACGCCGCCCATTTCTCCGGTTTAATTATCGGTTTACTGATGGCGTTATGGGATAACCGTCATACATTCAAAAATAATAACCGACATTTTTAGAAACTTAGAGGACTATCGTGAAGCAAACTCAACGGCATGATGCAATAGTTGAGCTGGTGCGCCTTCAGGGCTACGTCAGCACTGAAGAGTTGGTTGAACACTTTAATGTCAGCCCCCAGACTATCCGCCGTGATTTGAACGATTTGGCAGATAAAAACAAAATACAGCGGCATCACGGCGGTGCCGCGTTGCCATCAAGTTCAGTTAATACTGCTTATCACGATCGCAAAATCATGTGGTCAGAAGAGAAAGCACGTATTGCACAACGCGTTGCTAGCCATATCCCGGATGGCGCAACGCTGTTTATTGATATTGGCACGACACCAGAAGCTGTTGCTCACGCATTGTTAAATCATAAAGCTCTGCGGATTGTCACTAACAACCTCAACGTCGCTACCCTGTTGATGACAAAAGAAGACTTTCGTTTAATTCTGGCGGGTGGGGAGATTCGTTCCCGTGATGGCGGGATTATCGGTGAAGCCACACTGGATTTTATCTCCCAGTTTCGGCTCGATTACGGCATTCTCGGCATCAGTGGCATTGACATGGATGGCTCATTACTGGAATTTGATTACCATGAAGTACGCATAAAGCGCGCAATTATCGAAAACTCCCGTTGTGTTATGTTAGTCACTGATCATTCTAAATTTGGCCGCAATGCTATGGTTAATCTGGGTAACATGAACCTCATTGATCATCTATTTACTGACCAACTTCCCCCTCCAAGCATCCAGAAAGTGATTGAGCAACATAACGTGCAGCTCGAACTCTGCTAAGAATTTTTTCTATATTCAGGGGATAGCACTATCCCCTATCTCCTTGCCGTTCCACAATTACACCATCTTTTAGCTTCTTCATTAATACCATACAAATCATATGGATAAGGTAATATTTGTTATCTATATCACGTGAACATGTTTTTTCTTAGCAAATAGTTGGCTATTGATCGATTTCTGATTACAATCTTGAGCGAAAACGAGCATTAAAGAACTATTACGAACATTTTAGGGGGATGCATGGAGACTAAAGACTTGATTGTGATCGGCGGCGGAATCAACGGCGCCGGGATTGCAGCCGATGCTGCTGGCCGGGGGCTTTCTGTTCTGTTACTGGAAGCACAAGACTTAGCCAAAGCCACATCATCCGCCAGTTCAAAACTGATCCACGGTGGCTTACGTTATCTGGAACATTATGAATTCCGTTTGGTCGGCGAAGCGCTGGCAGAACGTGAAGTTTTACTGAACCTTGCACCACACATCGCTTTTCCGATGCGTTTCCGCCTGCCGCACCAGCCACATTTGCGTCCAGCATGGATGATCCGTATTGGCCTGTTCCTCTATGACAATTTGGGCAAACGTGTCAGCCTACCTGGCAGTAAAGGGCTAAAATTCGGTGCCAATTCTGTTCTGAAACCAGAATTGGTCCGTGGCTTTGAATATTCTGACTGCTGGGTTGATGATGCTCGTTTAGTTGTCCTTAACGCTCAAGAAGTCAAAAAACGTGGCGGGGAAGTCCGTACCCGAACAAAAGTGACCCGTGCATGGCGCGAACAAGAGGGTTGGATGGTTGAAGCCGAAGATCTGCGTACAGGTAAGACCTATACTTGGCGTGCAAAAGGTCTGGTTAATGCTACCGGCCCCTGGGTTAAAGAATTTTTTGACGATGGCCTGAAATTGAAATCACCTTATGGTATTCGCCTGATCAAAGGCAGCCATATTGTGGTGCCAAGAGTGCATGATGAGCCGCAAGCTTATATTCTGCAAAACGAAGATCACCGTATCGTATTTGTTATTCCTTGGATGGATGAATTTTCCATTATCGGAACCACCGATGTGGAATATCAAGGTGATCCAAAAGAAGCGAAGATTGACGATCAGGAAATTAATTATCTGCTGAGAGTTTACAACGACCACTTCAAGAAACAACTTAGCCGTGACGATATCGTCTGGACCTATTCTGGCGTACGTCCACTGTGCGATGATGAATCCGATTCACCTCAGGCAATTACGCGCGACTATACCCTTGACATTCATGATGAACAGGGCAAAGCACCATTACTGTCTGTGTTTGGCGGTAAATTAACTACTTACCGTAAGCTGGCAGAACACGCAACCGAAAAGCTCATGCAATATTATCCCAATGCCGGAAAAGCCTGGACCAAAAATGGTCAGTTACCGGGTGGTAACTTGGAAGGCTGCGATCGTGATGGTTATGCCCGTTTATTGCGTAAACGTTACAACTGGTTACCGGAAGGTGTTGCTGTACGTTATGCGCGTACTTACGGCAGCAACAGCGAACTGATTCTGCAAGGTGCCAGTAATCTGACCGACCTAGGTGAATCCTTCGGTCACGGTTTGTATGAAGCAGAGCTTCGTTATCTGGTCGATAATGAGTGGGTTGTTGAACTGGATGACGCAATCTGGCGCCGTACCAAACTGGGTATGTGGCTGAAAGAAGAGCAGAAGCAACGCATTGCAGCATGGTTAGCGGAAAATGCTAAACCACATACTGAGATTTGATTTTTCTTCACAGAAAATCATTGATCTTCCAGTTTAGGAAACACGACTACCGCGAGAATATTAAAACTTTTCTCGCGGTTTTTATTGCGTAGAATTTATATCCAATTTCTCCCTCCAACGTTATATCAATCTTTCCAATTCCTGATTGACACATAAATTAGCCAAATATTATATATATTCAGTGTAAAATACTGCCTCATGTTCCCTGTTGGAGCAATTAACCACGAACATTTTAAGATTCTTATATAAACAATACTTTTGATTCTTTTATACCATGAAGAAGTCTATAAAAATATTAATCTATTTTTGAGCTAGACAGTTCGTAAGGAAGAATAACACCAGCATTATCTTTAAAATCTTTAGGGTTTCTAGTAATCAATAACCGCCCATTTCGCTGAGCTGTTGCCCAGATTATTGCATCAGGCAGCTTTATCTTTTTCTCATGTCGGATAACTACTGCACATTCTGCTACGTCACTCGTGACACTGAGAATCTCAAAGCTATCTAAAAAGATTCTTGTTGCGTTTTCTTTATCCTTGTCCAGCTTCTTAGCTCCTACCATAACCTCCATCCATGTTATACAACTAATAGCTGGACTATTTCCATATTTTCTCAATGTCTCCGCGGCTTGTTCATATCCATTTAAATAGTCAATCAATATATTAGTATCAAATAACGACTTCATAGCAATCATTGCCATTCCTTGCGTAAATTATTTTGATATTCCAACCCATCCAATTTTTTATCCCCCCACAAACCAAAAGCACTGTTATTCTGTTCTGAAATATTAGCATCAAGGTAAGCATCTATTGCTTTCCGGATCTGTGCAGCACGTGACTTATCGGGAGAACGCTCCTTTAAAATCTCGAGCTTTCTAATTGTTTCTTCTGGCAGATCTATATTAATTCTTACCATAGCAACCATATTTATTTCCCCTTATCAGATATCAGGTATATGTATCATATACCTCATTAGTTCGATTGTCTATTTTTTGATCCAAAAAATTATTGTGATAACTAATCAACAGATTTTACTCTGAAAATATCTATTGATCATGTAAACAAAACATTTAAAACATGTGACTTTTCCATTTGCAACAATACCTAAAATAACCTATAAATAAAGCTGTTACATACATATCGGTACTGTTTAACCCTATCTTTGATTAGATAAAAATTCAAATAAAAACAAATTGTTAAGTTATTGTTAGGGAATGAACTTAACAAACAATCTGGTAGCAATAGATGCCCCAAAATTATAACTAGCGAGATGTTACATGACTACTGATATAAATATTGATCAACTATTAAAAGCAGAAGCTTCATTTATGCTAGGGACCCTGACATTAGAATCCAACATTATCGGGCTTATGAGATACGAAGATGGCACCCTTTTGATAACCCAAGATAGTCCATTCTACCCGAAGAACTATAAGTGGCCAGACCAACTACATGATAATGGAATAATTTCAATAGGCGATAAAGAACTTGCTGTGACAAAAGTTTACACTGCGGGCCTTATTGATGGTCATTTATATATAGACCAGGAAATAACGAAACAAGCAACGTCACCAGAAAAAATTATGCCAGCACACTACTTACCTGATTTACACGGAATTTCAGAAAGAGACCTCATAGGGAAAACGGTAACTCTATCTGTGAACGATGAAACAAGGTATAAGGTAAGTGCTGCACACTCTATGGCCCACTTTATGTCCCTTGCTTTAAATAAAGCAACACATCATATATGGTCCAAAGTATACGATACCGATGATTTGGGAAACTATAATTTAGATAAAGCCGCCATTTACCAATCTTCTATTACAGAGCTTCGATCCGTTGATATTTATCGATTTGGTAAATCACTCAGAAAGAAAGGATTTGATAAAAATATATTAATTGAAAATCTGGATAAAATTAATAGAGAAGTTAATAACACACTCAATAATTGGTTATCTCAGGGTGCGGAAATAACCATTGAATATAAATCAAAAGAGATTAATGACACTAGATTATGGAAATCGACTATTGACTCTAAGGTAGTCACTATCCCATGCGGAGGCACACATATAAATAATATTAATGAAGTCAAAGACGTAAATGTTGAAATAAAAATCGGTGAATCTGCTGATTTTATTCAAGTAACGACTTATTGCAGAGTATAAAGTCATGAATCTCGACCTACTTTATTTCTATCTTCTGCTGGTTGTTTTATCCTATATACCCAATGGATTTCAAGATGCATCGCGACGGCAAGGGAGCGAATCCCCGGGAGCATAGATAACTATGTAACCGGGGTGAGTAAGTGCAGCCAACAAAGAGGCAACTTGAAAGATAACGGGTATAAATAAATTAAATACTTCTCTATTGTTCTACCATAAGAAATATCAATCCTTCTGTAATACATCTTTGACAGTATATCCTTGATTGGGATGATTCGGTGTCTGTGGAAATGCCATCATTAGATTCTGCTTATTAAGCAGTGGTTTTATATGGCGCTGTCTGAGATTCTTTGCAGAACGATTAAGTAGTATGCCTAACACATCAATACGGATATAGTGAGATTGACAAAGTTTCATAATAATCGATTGCATTTGTTCTAGATCTAATCGACGATTTTCATAAGCTGGTTTAGCAATTTCTCGCAATTTTTCTCTTAAATCGGATGTTATGTACTTTAAGTCATCAATAAATGGCAGGCTAAACGATGAAGGAGCAAGACGCCCTAACTCATCTCGGTGGATTTGAATACCTGAATATGAATGAGGCAAGCTAGATTCCTTATGGGGTAAGTCCAATTTATTATTAATATTATTTATTGTTCCAGCAGAGAAAAGTTCTTCAGGGCTTGGTAACGACATACCCGGCAATGTATAAGACTTATTACGCTTCTCACCTGATGAGACTAAAAATCCTTTATTCTCAAGGCGAGGAAAGGCCAAAGTGACTTCTCGGGAGTGTAGCGTTGTTAACTCACAGGCCCGCTGATGATTAGGCTGTGTCCCGCAATAGGCTGAGATAGAATAATCTATCTGGCTCTGACTTTCGGAAAAAACATGTTATGGCTCATTACGACCTTCCTGATGAAGCATGGGAGTGATTGCTCCCCTTATAACCGGTTAAAAAGTCAGGGAATAAAAGTGATAATTCTCTATAAATCAAATGAAAAAGCGTGGTCAGATGGACAGGTTAAATTCGACCATGAAACGTATCGAAGAAGAAATGTTGTAGAAAGATGTATTGGTCGACTCAAAGAGCATCGTCGCATCGCCACCCGTTATGAAAAGACAGCACGCTATGGTGAAATTAGGTTGTATCTGCTTATTTCTTAAGGCCATAATTTAGTTGAGGGACATAACCTAGAAATCGGATTTATGCCTCAGAAAAATCAACAGAGTGATCCAGCGCAAGCAACAGACCATCTTTCTGAAAAATTGAGGCTGTAATTTAAATAGTTACTTAACGGCGTGTACTATTCCGTTGTTTCTGAACCCTATTATTGCTTAAAATTAGTAAAGAATTTCAAGTTGAATAGGATCACTTATTATTTTAATAATCCCAGTGTCAGATTTTTCAAATTCAATTTGATATTTTTCATTGTCAATGCCTGTGATAATATTATCTAGATAAGAATATGCAAACCTTATTGATTTGTTCTTAGCCCATTCAGGTAATAAGTGTACATAGTAGTTAAAAACTATAAATCCTCTTTTTTTATTTATGTAATTTATATTTAGAATGTCTTTTAACATCATTCTACCGTAACAAAAATCACCATTTTTATTAAATTCTTTTTTCCCTAAATTGGTTAAATTCCATAATTTATTTTTTCCTCTTTTAAAATCCAACCTTACTAATCCAGCATCAACAAGAGATTCCATGTTCGCATTAGCCCATATAGAATCTTCATTAATTGATACTGGCCATTCAATCTCACCTAGGCATAATAATATTTTATCGTCAATTTTTTTTTGTATTTTTTTTCTAAAAGATTCATTTTCTCCTGAATGACAAAAAAAAGATAAAAAAACAAAAAAAAAAAAAAATAAAAAAAATTTCATAAACTACACTCCATATTATATTCTGTCATGGCATCACTAACATTTTTATATTTTTTCTTTGTAAGATAGGATTTAGTATAATCCCAATAATAATTTGAAATACCAGGCACTTCATTGTTATATTTTATATCATATTTAATAAATTCTACTGGGTATTCTCCAAATATGTCATCATCATTATTTTTTTTGCGAAAAAAAATAATATAATAAACTCCATTTTTTACCCCTAGCTCGTAATCTTGTATTTTTATTTCAGAAGCAGATAATTTAAAATCAAACCAAGTAAAACCAGTATCATTTGGGAGTGGAACTATATTAAATTTCCCATTTTTATTTTTTATAAAAACAGTTAATGTGTTACTTGGATGAGATGTATTGTTTTCAAATTTGGCATAAAAAATTACATCTTTTTTTCCATCACCATTCAAATCTATAAGATTGATTCCATCCTTTAGATTTACCTTATTTCCGCAATGAGAAAATGCCTCAAACGAGAAAAGTAAAATAAAAATAAGGTAAAATTTATTTTTCATTTAAATAGCTCCTAACTAATCTAAATCCAACATCTGGCATAATATATCCTGAACTATGGTTATCACAACTGGATAAGCTGTTTGCATGGGAAAGATAACTTCCACCACAAAAATAGTACAACTTAACTGTACCAAGTTCATAACTATCATAGACCCATTCAGAAACATTTCCACTCATATCGTATAAATCTAAGTCGTTTGGAGATAATTTACCTACAACCTGTGTTCCAAAATTACTTGTATTAAACTCTGGATACCATGCCACCTTCTTAGAATCATTGCTTCCAGAGTGATAGTATCCATATCTTCCTAATCGTAAGGCAGGTTCTCCGCCCCTTGCTGCAACATGCCATTCATTTAAGGTAGGTAAACGATAGCCATTAGCGTTTGTATTTATAAAGATCTCTAAGTTTTTGTCTTTTTTTCTAATAATTTTATTTCCTTTTTGAAAATATACTGGAGTGAGTTTTAATTTCTCACTTAATGCATTTGAAAAAAGAATGGTATCTAACCATTTAATACTAGTCACAGGATGCCTGCCTTCATCCTGCTCAGGAGGAAGACAATCTTCATAATGTGACCCATTACATCCATCATCAAAATCATAACCATTTAATATAGCCCATTCATATACCTCTTTATATTCTGAATAAGTAACTTCATTCTTCATGATATAAAAAGAATTTAATGTAACATTAGAATGAGATTCATAATTTTGAGCGCCAAACACACTACCAACGTAAAAATCACCGCCTTCAACAAAGCTGAGTTTCATGTTATCAAATGAATATGCTTTTGATGACATTATTATAAATAAAAACAAATAAATATATTTCATTTTTTTCCTATATTTCAATGTTGCTTTTCGGGTATGAGCAGCAAGTCAGTATATATCCAGAAGATATTTTATCTCTAGATATTCCACCAGAATGATCTAAATTAACTTCACCAGAAATAAGCTTTACTTGACATTTGCCACAATATCCAGAAGCGCAATGATATTTTAATTTAACTCCATTCTTATAAGCACATTTCAAAATCGTTTCATTCGATGATATATCAAAAGAATCATTTCCAATTTTTAATTTAAAGACATCCATTTTTATCTCCCGTATTTTTTAATCTTAAAATAATCTCTTTCATTATCTTTCTGTTTTCTGTAACAAAGGTATCTGAAGCCACTGCATTTTCATTTATCCTTCTTAATAAATATGGCAATGATTTATCAATTGGCCCATATGGCAAATATTTACACGTCCTAATACCATTGTAAGCTAATTTTGATGAAATATGATCTCCAATCCCGTACAATTGTCCAATCCAAAATGATTTATTTTTTAATTCATTCTTATTTAATATGATTGATATACTATTTTCATTATGAGTTGCAAAAAAAGGATAAAAATACTCAATTCTTTTTGATATGTATTCAACTAAATAATTATAATTTAAATCAGTCTCTTCTTTATTTAAAAAAAATGTTCCAATTGATTTTTCTTTATTTTTAATCTCTTCTTCTAAATAAGCTCCTCTAACAATCTTAATACCAACTTTAATGTTATTATCAATAGCAATTTTATGTAGTAACATCAGAAGATCAATGGATTCTTTTTTGTAGGATTGTATTGTTAATGTTATAATAGGTAATATTTTATTGTGTTTAATAATGCTATCTATGACAATCTTGTCTACTGCTGCCTGAATCCAAGATTGCTCTGCATCAATCATAACTTTAACTGATTTAATTTCTGCATAATGAAATATTTTTTCATAACGTTCTAATATCCTACTCCAAGAATTAATTTTTTCTCCAAAAAAATTCCAACCTCTCATTTTTTCTTCATAAAGATGAATATCTCCTAGTGATGAAGGCTTAATGGCAACATATGGTATATTGGACTCTTTGCTAGCGAGATCAATTAATTTTAATGTTGACTCTAGCGCATTATCAAAGAAAATTTCGTCGTTTTTCCCTTCAATTGCATAATCTAATATGCTATGAATATTATTTTTTGATAGAAAAATCACATTAGCCTTTGCTTCATCTATACTTTCACCACCAAAATAAACCCCATTTAAAAACCTAATAAAAAACTTATTTTTTTTATTTAAAATAAATCTCATCATCCATAAAGAAATTTTTTTTGTGATTTTATTTGTTAACAATAAAGTTACAAAAAACTTAAGAAAAAGGGTTGATATACTATATCTAGAATACAGTGATGTTTCGTCTTTAAAAACCTTATTATTGTTTGATTTTTTATTAGCCATTATTTGTAATTTCTATAGTTATAACAACTCATATGTCACTTTATTTTTACCTCCCCTTCTATGAAGGGGGAGGAATTTAAATATCAGCAGTTTGCCCACGGTAAAGACGACGAACGATATTATCGTCATCAAATTCTTCCCTTTCATGAATAACTCTTCTGTTATCCATTATAATTAAATCACCTCTTTCCCAATAATGCTTATAATAATAGCGGGGATTTTTCATAAATTCAGTAAGCTCAGCAAAAAATCTCTTTGTTTCTTCATCTGTGAACCCAATAATTCTTGGCTCCCAGCTGGCTGGTTGTCCCTCATCGAATGGAAAATATATTAGCATTTTTCTCACCCATCCAAGGTCAGTAAATACAGGAACTTGAAACCATCCAGCAGGAGATACATCTACATAGTAGCCATATTCCAGAACCCTTACTTCAAAAATTTCATTTTCTAAAACATGTAATAAATGCTTAGGCATTTCTTTGCATGCAAGAACATGATCACAAACAGTAGTTGCTCCTCGAAACTTCATGTTTTTTATTTCTGCGGCATATAAAAAAACCTGATCTACTTGCGATAACAATAACCCACCATCAGCATGAAATGGGAGTTGTCCACGTCCAGTGACAACTTTTCCTTTTTCGCCCTCAAGTTTTAATGTATCACGATACCCAAAACCAACATCTATTTTTTCATCTGCATATTCAACTATTGTTCCATATTTGCTGTATATATCACGAAATTCATCAGCATTAAGGTTTATTTTATTGACTACAACAAAGCCTTGCCTCATTAGAAGATTTTTAATTTCTTCAGCAGAAACTTTCAAAAAATCATCTGCACTAATGTTAGCACCAAAACCTGACTTCATTATTGGCGACCATTGTAAATTTTTATTCATTTAATTATCCTTATTAATATTTCTCACCAAGTACTTTTTTAAAATGCTTTTGAGAATCTCTAGAGCCAAACGAATTTTTATGAACTAATTTTGATTCTTTTCTGCTATCTTCCAAGATATCAACGAATTTTTTGTTCATAAATTTTTTTGTGTTTAAGTATGCTGTTTTCGGATATGTTGCTAGTAAATTAGCGCGTTCTATTGCTGTTTCTAAAAGAATTTCTTTATCTATTACTTGATTTGCAATATTGTATTCAATACACATTTCTGATGAAATCTCTTCGCATTCAAATACAATTTTTTTCATTATATTATGTCCATGTGTAAAACTAAGTATAGCTGCACCTACAGAACAACCAATACCGTGTTTTAATTCAGGCATTATAAATTTAGCTTCACTTGATACAATTCTTTGGTCAAACATTAAAGAAAATTGAAATCCCATTCCTATAGCATAACCATCTACCGCAGCTACTGTTGGTTTGTTTACGTTTAAAACAGCACAATATAGATCAATCACTCTATCTATCCAACGTTCCACACTTTCTCCTGATAGATTTTTAACTTCACTGAAATCTCCCCCTGAAGAAAAAGAACGATTCTCCCCACCATAAACAACAATGGCTTTAACATTGTCATCTTGATCAGCTTTAATTAAAGATTTTTTAATTGAGTTTTCTAAACTTTCACTAAATGGATTATGCTTATTTTCATGGTTAAGAATAATTACCCTAATTGAGCTAAAATCTCTTTCTATTACCATATCTAATTCCTTCTTATGATTTCACACAACTTGGTTGAATTTGCTTCCTCAATTGACAATCTTCCTGTCAAAAATTCTTTATATATAGAATAACTAAACCTTGTTTTATCTTGATAGTTATTTACTTCAGTTCCTATCATTGTTGCAAAAGATTTATTAACAGATGATCCTTCATGAATACCTATTTTTTTTCTCCACACTATTTCTTTTGGGAGGATATTTATACTATTTGCATACTCTCGTAAAATATTTTTAACTTCGTTATCTCTTATTTTAAAGTATGGATCCAAATTATGACATAAAGATATAAGATTATTAGTCCAAAATGGATGATAAACATTCAACCCATAATTTCCTGCTCCATGAGTTGAAAATTCTCCTGTCCATTTAGTTCTATAAACTTGCTCAGACAATATTTTATTTGGTTCAATATAGGATTTTTCGGGGTCTAATATACCCCCAAATAATAGATCAGAACCATATCCTGTTATCAATGAATTAACTTTTCCTTTTGCTAATTCATAAACATTAAATAATCCTGATTGAATCTCAGAAGATAATCCGTCAAATATTTCATTATAATAAATAGCTTTTACTACACCTGATATAACTTCATCTTCACTAAGAATTTTAACTTCGTGCTCTGTACCAAGATAATCAGAAACAATTTTAGAAAATTCAAATTCATTGCTTAATTCTGTTCCTATAGACCATGTTTTTACTTTATCAAAATACTTTGATGCTAAAGCAGTAACTAAACTCGAATCTAACCCTCCTGATAGTGGAACACCTATAGTTTCATTATTTTTAGATAACCGGGAAATAGAGTTTCTCAAATCAGAATCAATTATTTCAAGAAGAACACTTTCTTTTATATCAAAAGAATTTTCCTCTACAGGAGATATTACATATTCAACTTCCAAATGAAGATATCTCTGTTCATCAAATGTTAATTTATTTATTGTACCAGGCTTTAATCTGGACACATTTCTTATTGGTGAAAAATTATCTGGTTTTAGTGAGTTCTTAATAACTTCGCTTTCAGGTTTGAAATCAAAAGCTTTATCTCCCTCTACCTTACCAACAATCTTCAAACTATTAGTAATCCAAATCAAATCTGTCTGTACTAAATTTACTAAATTTAATCCTCTAGACTCTGTTATTACTTCTATATTTCCCTTTTTATCCTCAATAAAAAGGCAATAATCTCCTTCTGCTATAGAAATAATGGAATTACCAAATTTATCTCTACTTAATAATAAAATTTCCACATCACTAAGCACACTAGATCTTCCTTCTATTTTTCCAAGAATGGATCTGATGGTAGATATGTTATATATATTACCAATTAAAAAAGCAGTATATCTTTCACTTTTAAATTTAGATACCTTTGTTGTACTACGGAAGAGTATGGTTCCAGTAGATAATTCATCAAATTGAAATTCATTTATTAATTTATTTAAATTTTTATCAAAACCATATTTAACAAAGCAAAACTCTGAGCTCAATTTTAAATTCCTTTTTATAACTTTATAAAAGTATTTTAAATAGTTATACTTCTAAAAATTAATCTGGTGTTAATAATAGTATCATATTAAATTAATTTATCAATGCATTTGATCATTAAAATTAAAATTATTTATATATCTAATTAACTATTTGTTTTTAAATATAGAAATCGCAATATTATTGTACCAGTGACAATCACGCATGGTTACATTCCCTCTGATATATTATGTATCTTTCATGGATCCAAGTAGGTACAAGTTCAGCTAAAATCATAGTTGTATGCATTCCAATCATTTTCATCTGATTAGGAATTTTATTCTGTACTGTGCATTATGATAGAGAAGCTAACCCCGTTTAATGAGTGCAAAATATACCGTCTAACTGTGCAGAATTGGTTACCGTGCTACAGATTCAAAGAAAAAATGGGTAAATTGCAATCGTATTTATCACGCGCGGTATCATCAGGTATGTGTCCTTAGCAAAAGAAGCCAACTAATAGTTATATAAATTAAATATAACAAAATTGTCTATTAAGAAATTAACAAATCCTTGCGCTCACTAATTATTGTAGATTAATTATGGATTTATCAAATATAACTACCGTTCAGTCAGGTCGACCAATTACATGTAATGTATGGTTGTTCTGGTTAAGGTAGTTCACCGAGAGCATACCCAACAACGTACTAGTACTACAGCCGTAGATACTAGAAAGTTGCATTTTCCTTGATGCTCACAACTCTGAGAAACCGCATGAATTAAGCTTTTCTATGGGTGTCTTTTCTGTTGAAAAAAGTAAGTACGGCTGTAGTACTAGGCTGTGTCCCGCAATAGGCTGAGATAGAATAATCTATCTGGCTCTGACTTTCGGAAACAACATGTTATGGCTCGTTACGACCTTTTTCTTAAAGCCATAATTTAATTGAGGGACATAACCTAATCCATCCTTCTACAGCCACTGTCGCTAAAATCATTCGATCAAGGTTTTCTAGTTGTTCAAATTTAACCCCAAACTTAAGTTTCAACCGCATTAAGATATTTTCAGGTATCAAGCTCACTGTCAGTAATTCTAACAAAGTTTGTTCTGGTGTCTAACGTTCATATAAATTAGGCCGACGCCAGTCAGCAGAAGACCAGCCACTATATTTTGGATAACCCAGCATGCTTACGTTTCATAAGATTTCAAATGGAGACGCTAAATGTATATCTATTAGATATACAACTGCTATAATGACTATCTACCAATTTGCTACACAGGTGATTTATGAGAACACAACCTAAAGAAACCCCGATCAACATCCGGGCGAAAGCCTTCCAGCGGGAGCTTATTGACCATGCAGCAAACCTGCTCTCAAAGACCCGAACTGATTTCATCTTGGACGCTGCCTGCCGCGCAGCCGAAGATGCCATACTCGATCAGCGCCACTTTTTCGTTAACGACGAAAAATACCATATGTTCATGCAGATGCTGGAGCAACCGCTTTCTGATAATGAAGGTTTTAAAAAACTGATGGGATATAAAGCACCGTGGGAATAAGCACACCTGAAATATTAACGGCTGAACATAATATAAATGATTTTTATTGCCAGCATGAAACATTAAACGAATGGCTTTCACGCCGGGCTTTAAAAAATAATAAGCTCGGCGCGAGCCGCACATTTGTTATTTGCAAGGAAGGCACAAAAGACGTTATCGGTTATTATTGTCTAAGCGCCGGTTCAATTAATCATATTGAATCTACACCATCGCTTAAACGCAATATGCCAGATCCTATCCCTGTAGTGCTTCTTGGCCGTCTGGCTGTCGATGTGGAATATCAGGGGAAGAAGCTCGGGGCATTGCTTCTCCAAGATGCTTGGAAGCGTGTCGCCAGCACGGCAGAACAAGTGGGCATTTCAGCTATAATCGTCCACGCACTTGATGAGAGCGCGCGAACGTTCTATACGCGTCTTGGCTTCGTCCAGTCACCGTTGGAGCCATACACGCTGATGCTTCCATTAGGCAAACAGAAGTGAAAGAATTTTTACTAAACCCTTTTTTTCCCTTTGGTATTATTGTCGGAATAATATTTTATCCCAAGACAAGAACCACTATTCCTTAAGTATTCACCAAATCCACCGCTTCACGAGTCAGGCGACCGATTTCCTGCCAATTTCTGCTCTCCACCAGCGCTTGACTAACCATCCATGAACCACCACACGCCACAATACGCGGTACAGCAAGATAATCGCGAATATTATTTGGTCCGACTCCCCCAGTCGGCATAATTTGCAATTCAGTATAAGGTGCCAATATCGCTTTAATCATTGGCAAACCGCCGGAAGGTTCTGCCGGGAAGAATTTCAATAGTTTTAGCCCCAATTCCATTGCACCTTCAATCGCACTTGGATTATTCACACCCGGAATAATAGGAATATTCAATTGCTGACAGGCTTTGACCGTATTTGGATTAAAACCCGGCGAAACCATAAAATCAGCGCCAGCCTGTTTTGCAGCAACCACCTGATCACGGTTCAGAACAGTACCTGCACCAATCAGCATATTCGGCTGAGCTGCTCTCAACAAACGAATAGCTTCCGCCGCTGCCGTAGAACGGAAAGTAATTTCGGCTACCGGCAAGCCGTTGTCAGCCAATGCCTTACCCAACGGAATAATATCTTCCGCTCGGTCAACAGCAATCACAGGTACAATTTTTAACTGGCGTAACTGTTCAATCATCTGTTTCATCAATTTTCTCTCCGCTGTTAAAAGAAACTGTCAGTCACTGCTTGAGTTGCACTGATTGGAATAATCGCCCCTTTATGCTGAATAACGGTACCAGCCAGACAATGCCCCATAATTGCCGCTTGTTGTATCGGACAATCCGTCAGAAATCCTGCCAGAAACCCAGCATTAAAGGCGTCTCCCGCCGCCGTGGTATCGGCCACGTTAACAACCGGCACCGTTGGGATCAGCTCAATCGGAGTATCCTGTACCAAATGCTGATAATAGCAACCGGCAGCCCCCGCTTTAATCACGGCTTCTTTAACGCCTGCTTGTTTAAGACGAATCATGGTTGCTGTAACCGATTTATCGCCCCACAGCTTACATTCATCGTCATCTGTCACCAGTGCCAATGAGGTAAAGGCGAGTAATTTCTGATAACAAACTTGGGTTTCCTCCACACTTTGCCATAATGCCGAACGATAATTACTGTCGAAAATGATGGTTTTTCCTTGAGCAGCCAGCTCAGCCAGCAAGTTTAGTAGCTTTTCACGATCATCAACAGGCAAGATAGCCAAACTGATACCACTGAGATAAATGGCATCCATCTGCTGTAATGCTTGCATAACCGAAGAGAAATCAGGATGGCGCACCATATAACGGGCAGCGGAATTATTACGCCAGTACAGAAAGGTGCGCTCTCCCTGTCCATCAAGTTGAATCAAATACAGTCCCGGTTGGCGAACCGGATCACGCAAAATCAGATGGGTGCGAATACCCTCGTCTTGCCAACGTGTGATCATCCCTTCACTGAGCGAATCCAAGCCCAACGCAGTCACAAAATGAACAGCAATCTTCTGTCGGCTTGCACGTGCTAAATAAACCGCACTGTTCAAGACATCACCACCGAAAGTCTGATGCATGGTCGAAAAAGGGGCACCATTAAGTTCGATCATACATTCACCAAGGAGTGCAATCTGCTTCATAGATTTTCTCCCGGCAAAGCAAAATAACGGCGGGCGTTATTAAAACAAATATCCTCAACTATCTGCCCTAACATGGCTTTGTGGTTAGGAATTTCGCCCTTTTCTGCCCATTGCCCTAACACATTACACAGAATGCGGCGAAAATATTCATGCCGCGTGTATGAAAGAAAGCTACGAGAATCGGTCAACATACCAACAAATTGACTCAGCAACCCAAGTTGGGAAAGTTGTTCAAGCTGACGCAACATGCCATCTTTCTGATCATTGAACCACCAGCCCGAACCAAACTGCACTTTACCGGCGATACCGCCACCTTGAAAGTTACCGGCCATCGTAGCAATCACTTCGTTATCTCGTGGATTCAGACAGTAAAGAATCGTTTTCGGCAACTCATCCGTCACATCCATACTATCCAGCAAGCGAGATAGCGGCCAAGCAATATTGTTATCACCAATGGAATCAAAGCCGCTATCCGCGCCAAGTAAGCGGAACATCCGGCTATTATTGTTGCGAATAGCGCCGATATGCATTTGCATCACCCAACTACGGGCGGCATATTGCCGGCCAAGCCAGACCAGAATCGCCGTGGTGTACTGTGCAATTTCAAGCTCAGAGAGAATGCCCCCTGCCAGCCGTTTTTGCAGGATGCCATTTAATACCGTTTCATCAGGAATAGGAGCATAGCGCAAATTTTCTATGCCGTGATCAGCAGCCCGGCAGCCATGAGCAGCAAAATGCTCAAGCCGACGCTCCAACGCGTTCAACACATCAGCAAAAGCAGCAATCGATACATCAGCCACGGCTTCAAGCTGTTTGATATAGTCAATGAAACCCGCCAGCTCGATTTTAAATACCCGATCAGGACGCCAGCTTGGTAATACTTCGATATCGAAACTCTCATCTGTCGCGATTTGGCGGTGATATTGCAAAGAATCTACCGGATCATCCGTGGTTCCAACCATACGTATATTCATTTGCTGCATGATGCCACGCGCTGAAAACGCCGGGGTTGCCAGCTTTTCATTACATTGATGCCAGATTTCATCCGCGGTTTGCGGCCCAAACAATATCCCGCTAATACCAAATGGACGACGTAATTCTAGATGTGTCCAGTGATAAAGCGGATTTCCTAAGGTCAACGGTACTGTTTCTGCCCATGCCTGATATTTTTCATAATCACGGGTTTGCTTGCCGGTAATCAGTGATTCATCAATACCCGCACAGCGCATAGCCCGCCATTTGTAGTGATCCCCTTCCAACCAAATCTGACCAAGGTTATCAAACCGGCGATTTTCAGCAATTTCACGCGGATTAAGATGACAGTGATAATCATAAATCGGCATATCTGCGGCATGTTCATGATATAGCTGACGGGCAGTTTCATTGTTCAGAAGAAAATCTTCACCCATAAAATTTTTCATCTCTTTTTCCTGTGAGCTAAATCGAGTGCCGCCACAGCATGACGAGCGCCGCAATCCAATAATAATTGATAAGCTGCGGTCACTGCCCGGACAAAATGCGGATTAGCTAACACTGGGTTGCCAAAAATCGCCAACAACGCGGGTACTACATCAGCAGATAACCCATATTGCTGATAAATAGATTTAAATTGCTCAACGAGTGGATCACGCACATCAATCAATTTGCCTTGTTCATCTTTTCCGCTGACATAACGCATCCACCCGGCGATACCCAAGGCTAAATGGCGATAATCGCTGCCGTTTGCCAGATGATAAGTGGCAGAATCAAACATACGTTGTGGCAGCTTCTGGCTGCCATCCATTGCTATCTGCCAGGTTTGATGCTTAAGGTTAGGGTTACTAAAACGCTCAATCAACAGATGAGCATACTGGAAAAGATCGGTTCCTACCGGCATCGTCAAAGTTAGCGCTTGTTCTTTCAGCATCAGATCCAAGGCAGCTTGCCGGTAATCGGGGTTCGCCATTGTATCAGCAATATATGTATATCCTGCCAAATAGCCCAGATAGGCTAAAAATGAGTGGCTACCGTTTAACATCCGTAATTTCATGGTTTCAAAAGGCACCACATCTTTAACGAATTGAGCTCCTGCCACATCCCAGTTTGGGCGGCCATTGGCAAAATTATCCTCAATCACCCACTGACGGAAAGGTTCACAGGTGATTGCACACGGATCATAGACCCCCAACTGTTCAGCTATCTCCTCCAACGATTCTAATGTGGCCGCAGGAACAATCCGGTCAACCATTGTGCATGGAAAAGTCACATTCAGTTCAATCCATTGGGCTAACTTTTCATCACGCAAACGGGCAAAATCCACCACCGCTTCACGGGCAACTTTGCCATTTTCTCTGACATTATCGCAGGACATCACCGTCAATGGCGGCAAGTCACGTTCATAACGCAGACGAAGCGCCTCGACAATATAACCAATGGCCGATGTCGGTTCGGTTGGGTTAGCTAAGTCCCGTTGAATGAATGCATTATTCACATCCAGCTTGCCGCTGGCTGCATCGATGCAATACCCTTTTTCGGTAATCGTCAGAGAAATAATCGCCACTTGCGGCTGCGCTATAGTTTCCAGAATACCTTGCTGACCCACAAACTCAGGATGCAAGGCATCAATCATAGAGCCGATAATTTTTAGCTCCGTTTTCTCTGCCCCTTTCTCCGCAATGGTACACAAGCAATCCTGCTGTTTAAGTTGCTGAATCAACCGATGACCGGAGAACAAACTGACTTCACAAATTCCCCAATCACTGCCCGTTTTTTCCAACATATGATGAGTAAAAACCGCCTGATGTGCGCGGTGAAAAGCGCCACATCCCAGATGGACAATACGGGCAACCAACTTCTGACGATCATAAGAAGGCAGAGAAATAGCGGGATTAATTTTGCTGTTGGCTATATTACGGATCATAGAACAATTCCTGTTTAATGACGCGGATGACCTGAATGCTTAGTAATTCAGTAACATCTGAGGCAACCACAAGCTCAGTTGCGGTATGAAGGTCACCAACATCAACGCGATAACCAAAGCGCAATACATGGGAACTAACGGTTTCAATACCTTATTAATGCTGACCTCACCGATAGAACAACCCACAAACAGCGCACTCCCTACCGGCGGTGTACAAATACCAATAGCTAGGTTGAAGGTCATAATGATGCCGAAATGTACCGGATCAACGCCCATATTCTGCGCTACTGGCAGGAAAATCGGCGTAAAAATCAGAATCGCCGGTGTCATATCCATAAAGGTTCCGACCAACAACAGAACCAGATTAATGACCAGCAGAATAACCAGAGGGTTTTCAGAAAACGCCATGAGTGCATCAGCGATTAAATAGGGCAGATCCGCATTCGCCATTGCCCAAGACATGCCCATTGATGCACCAATCAGCAACAAAACAATGGAAGTGGTCACCGCAGAATCCAGAATGATTTTGGGTAGTTTAGTGATACTGACTTCACGATAAATCAATACTGCCAATATAAAGCTGTACAACACAGCAATCGCCGAGGCTTCTGTGGCGGTAAAAATACCGGCAATGATCCCTCCCATAATAACCACAACCAGCATCAGAGAAGGCAATGCACGAACTAATGTGGTGAAAAATTCGTTCCATGTCGGCTTGGGTGATACCGGATAACCACGGCGCTTGGCAATGATTGCCGCCACAATCATCAAAGATGCCCCCATCAAAATACCGGGAATATAACCCGCCAAAAACAGTGCGGCAATTGATGTGCCACCAGAAACCAGTGAGTAAACAATCAAAGTATTACTTGGCGGGATCAACAAACCGGCAGGACAGGAAGCAATGTTTACAGCAGCGGAGTATTCCGGCTCATAACCCTCTTTTTTCTGCATTGGTGCCATCGTTCCGCCGACCGCCGCAGCCGATGCCACTGCTGAGCCCGAAATCGCACCGAAAAACATATTCGCTATAATATTGACGTGCACCAGAGAACCGGGCAAACGGCCGCCCATGACTTTCGCCAGATTAATTAGACGGGCAGCGATTCCCCCTTGATTCATAATATTTCCCGCCAGAATAAAGAACGGGATAGCGAGCAAAGAGAAGTTATCAACACCGACTGCCATACGTTGAGCAACCACGGTAATCGCCGCTTCCATTGGTAAAGTCATCATAATTGCCAGTAATGATGACAAACCAATCGCAAAGGATACCGGTACACCCAGTGCCAGCAACACGGCAAAACTACCGAACAACGCTAAAACCACTTGCCAATCCATAAGCCCATCCCCTTCTGCCTGGTGACTTTATTGATTTTCAGAAATAACCGCGTCTTTACCTGAAAAATTCCGAATAAGAGCAACAATGTCTACTAGCACATAGCAGATCATCAGAACACCGCTAATTGGCAGACATAAATAGACATATCCCATCGGTAATCCCAGCGCGGGCGTGATCTGCCCGGTTTCAAGGGTTGAGATCACCAGTACCGATCCGCCATACACCAGCACGATCGAAGCAAACAGCATGATCGCGGCCTGGATCACCAAACCCACACTATTTTTGCCTATTCCCTTAAGTTTCATCGTTAACAGGTCGATAGCTAAATGGCGATGTTGACCTGTGGTATATGCCGCGCCAATCATGGCGACCCACATAAACAGATAACGAGCGAGTTCATCCGTTACCGTACTTGGCGTACCAAACACATAGCGGGAAACCACCTGCCATGTGACACAAAACACCAAAAAAACGGAAAGGCTGACGGTAAAAAATGCCAAACCTTTATTGAGGCAATACACAAGGTTTTTCACGGGGCTTTGTCCTTATTGGCCTCAACGTGCGCCCTATTTGATCGACCAAATAGGACAAACTGTCTGACCAAAATCAGTAAAGGAAGCTTTACGTTACTTGGATTATAAGATCCAGGTCAAAAAAACATCCAGTGAGCGGGATCACAAACTGACTGGTTCACCACTTGTGCCGATTATTTTGTGACATTGGTCAACCAAATTACTTTTACTTTTTGACGAAATCCGAAGTGATGCTTATGGTTTGACCATCAGTTCAGTTGTGCCCGTAACCTATTTACAACAATTGGAGAACGAACAATGAGCAATTCTAAGCGTATTTTATCTACTGTAATCGGTGCGATATTTGCCTTAAGCGCGTCACAAGTTACGGCAGTAACAACATTAAAACTCAGCCATAACCATAACCGCGATCATGCAGTGCACAAGGCAATGACTCAGTTTGCAGATGAAGTTCGCCAAAAAACGAATGGTGATGTTCGTATTCGTATCTATCCAGACGCACAATTGGGTAACCAGCGGGAATCGATGGAACTGATGCAAAATGGCGCATTGGATTTAGTCAAATCCAATGCCGCAGAACTGGAAGCTTTTTCGCCCGCTTATTCTGCTTTTAACTTACCTTATCTGTTCCGCGATAAAGCCCATTACGAAAAAATTAAAAACGGTGAGATTGGTAAAGAGATTCTGGCATCCAGCAAAAACCGTGGCTTTATTGGCATAACCTACTATGAAGCCGGCGCTCGTAGCTTCTACGCCAAAAAACCTATCCGCACGCCAGAGGATCTAAAAGGCATGAAAATTCGGGTTCAGCCTAGCCCAACAGCCATTTCAATGGTGAAAAATTTAGGTGGTAACCCAACTCCGCTGGCTTACGGCGAACTGTATACTGCTCTACAACAGGGTGTGGTAGATGCCGCAGAAAATAATATTCCCTCTTTTAGCCTGAGCCGTCACAGTGAAGTTGCCCGATACTTCTCGCTGGATAACCATACTATGGTGCCAGACGTCCTTATTATTTCGACTAAATCGCTAAATAAGCTGTCAGCAGAACAACAAAAAATTCTTATAAACGCGGCCATTAACTCTTCTCAATATATGACGAAATTATGGGAAAAATCAGAGGAGAAAGAGCGCCAGAATGCAGAGAAAATTGGCGTTAAGTTCGTCGATGTGGATCAAAAATCGTTTGAAGAGGCGGTCAAACCGATGTACGACGACATTAAGAAAAGCGACCCAATGCTTTACCGTATGGTAGAGCGCATCCGCGCAGTCAGATAAATCATTGGCGAAGGCCAAATGGCCTTCGCCCTTGAGCGGCATTTTTGGTTGACCAATTTCTATTTTTGACTATTATCCATACAATACCATCGATAATCACGACAACAATAGTGACACCATGAAGCATTTACTTGAGCCAAAACGTCCTTACCAAGAAGTTGGCATTTCATTAAGAGAGATGATTGCCAACCAGCAATATCGTATCGGGGATCGCTTACCACCGGAGCGAGAACTTGCTGAATTACTACAGGTTTCCAGAACCGTTGTGCGTGAAGCATTAATTATGCTCGAACTAGAAAGCCTTATTGAAGTCCGCAAAGGTTCCGGGATCTATATTATTAACCGCCCTCACCTACCCACTTCCTCTTCATTCTCAGTTAACGCAGCAGGACCTTTTGAGTTATTACAAGCTCGCCAATTACTGGAAAGTAATATTGCCGAATTTGCCGCCATGCAAGTGACACCAAATAACATTGCGAATATGCGTCGAGCCTTGCAAAAGGAATCCGAAGATTTAGCCTCCGGTGAAGATGAATCCGGCGACAGAGAATTCCATCTGGCGATTGCGGAAGCAACCCATAACAGCATGTTAGTTGAACTGCTTAAACAATCTTGGGCATGGCGAGAAAATAATCCCATGTGGCAGAAACTGCACACTCGAATTACCGATAAAGATTATCGTAAAGAATGGCTGCATGACCATCAGATCATTTTATCCGCCATGATCAAAAAAGATCCGGCGGCGGCCAAACAAGCAATGTGGCAACATTTGGAGAATGTGAAATTACGTTTACTGGAATTGTCTGATGTTGACGATCCCTATTTCGACGGTTATCTCTTTAATTCATATCCCTATGAAATAGCAAAGAGGCGTAATTAATTTAACGACATAATTAATAATTTTTTATATCCAATTATTCTGGTGGATTTTTTTCATTCTGAAGTTATGCAAAGGTAGATAACAATGGAACAAACCTGGCGTTGGTTCGGCCCAAATGACCCTGTTTCTTTAGATGATATCCGTCAGGCTGGTGCAACTGGCATCGTTACCGCATTACACCATATTCCTAACGGACACGTTTGGAACAAAGACGAAATCTTGGCCCGTACAACCCTCATCGAAAATAAGGGGCTTATCTGGTCAGTTGTTGAAAGTGTACCTGTCCATGAAGAGATTAAAACTCAGACCGGTCGCTATCAGCAATGGATTAATAACTACAAAACTTCACTGAAAAATTTGGCGGAATGTGGCATCGATACCGTCTGCTATAACTTTATGCCTGTGCTGGACTGGACACGCACCGATCTGGAATACTCACTCCCTGATGGTTCTAAAGCCCTACGTTTTGATCAAATTGCCTTTGCCGCATTTGAAATCTATATCCTCAAACGTCCAGATGCAGAAGCTGATTACACCGTCGAAGAACAAGCTCAGGCAAAAGTCTATTACGACAACATGTCTGCTGCTGATATTAAGAAACTCACCACTAATATTATTGCCGGTCTGCCGGGGGCCGAAGAGGGCTATACGTTAGCAGAATTTCAGGCGCAATTAGATCGCTACAAAGATATTACCCGCGATAAACTGCGTGAACATTTGGCTTATTTCCTGCACCAGATTGTTCCTGTATGTGAAGAATATGGTTTACGTCTGGCAATTCACCCGGATGATCCGCCGCGTCCTATTCTGGGCTTACCACGTATTATTTCCACTATTGAAGATATTGAATGGTTAGCAACCATTGAACCAAGCCCGGCTAACGGTATTACCATGTGTACCGGCTCCTATGGCGTTCGTGGTGATAATGATTTGGTCGAGATAATTAAATGCTATGGTAATCGAATCTATTTCACTCACCTGCGCTCCACCCAACGGGAAGAAAACAGTAAAACTTTCCATGAAGCCGCTCATCTGGCAGGTGATGTGGATATGTATAATGTAGTGATGGAAATCCTGCGTGAAGAATATCGCCGTAAGAAGGCTGGAGATAACCGTTTGATACCTATGCGCCCTGATCATGGTCATCAAATAATTGATGACCTGAAAAAACAGACTAATCCCGGCTATTCCTGCATTGGCCGATTAAAAGGTCTGGCAGAAATTCGCGGTCTGGAATTAGGTTTAAGGCGAGCGTTTTTTTAAAATAAGTAATGAGTTTAAGTTATTCACTATATTTACTAGTAACCCTAAAAAGGGTTACTTTTTATATTTTCCCACATCGATGTGTCTATCAAGGTGTTGAAATAAAACCTTATTCTATTATTTTAATTAGTTTTCTAACAGTGAGAAAACCCTTATCAAACTCTCTGTTTTTCAATTAAGTAAGAATAAGTTATACCAATTTGTTTTTAGTGAAAGTCGTATAACCTCCAGGTTTTAACGCAATATTATCTCTACGGGATATATGTGGATTACGAGGAGTTCTCAATCCAACTTTTTTCCAATCTGGCCATTGCTCAACTATTTTTCTCATTTCGGCTAAATAAGCTAGAAACTCTTCTCTCTCGGTCATTTTCCTAACTCCTCTATTAAGTTATCCACGTTAATTACTGATTGTGACTCTTTTTCTACATAAGATAATGGTAGCATCTGCATCCTAAGCTTTGCTTTTAGGATAGGGTTCAATATAGACAACTCGTGTTATACCACTGGCAACGATATGTTTTGCACAATTATGGCAAGGGAATGTAGTACAATACAATATTCCATTATGAGTACTAATGTTACTTCTTGCACATGCCAAGATTGCCTCCATTTCAGCATGCACAACCCTGCCATATTCGGTAATATCCTTTATTTTACTTTTTAGGAGATATTCCTTAAATACTTCCTTTTGTTCATCTACAATACCTTTAAGTACATCTTCAATAATTAACCTTTTCTGTTTCGCATTTGAATCCTCACCTATCTTATAATCTCTACCATTTTCAGCATTTTCAATTGCATCTCCTACATAATCAGGCCAATATAATCCTCCGCCAAATCGTGGTACATCATTAGCTCCAGTTGAGATTATATTCTTATCTTTGGTTAATACCGCACCAACCTGACGGGAAAGATCCCTGATCGTAAAGAAGCAGAAAAAGCCATAAACATAGCATATTCATCAAAGGTTGGTGTGACATATGGATTACCAAAAATAAGATCTAATATTCTCCATATATTATTGTCGGTCCTATTTTTATTTCCATCATAATTTATAAAGAAATCTGATAACTCATAAGTATCTCTGGTATGCTGTCCCCATTTATTCCCCTCATTAGAATCACGATCGATCAATTTTTTAGCCTTTACCTCATCAATACATTTATCAACAATAAGATTTCTTAATATTTGTGATTCACCAGTATATACACCTATCAGGAAAAAGCCATTTGCATAAATATCCCTTAATGCATTGACCTCATCCGGGTGTTTAAGAGAATTTATAATATATGCTTTCCTGACCGATGGTGTTGGTAAAGTGTTTTTCTTTCTTCTTCCTTTATTTATCTTTGCTGCCGCAGCCAATGCTAATATATACCCGTCATCTTTCAAGCTGCCTCTTTGTTGGCTGCACTCACTCACCCCGGTCACATAGTTATCTATGCTCCCGGGGATTCGTTCCCTTGCCGTCGCGATGCAACTTGAAATCCATAGGGTATAGAACTATCCTGACTAGACTCTCTTAAATAATTACCCTCCGACATTAAGCAACTTATCCTTTCATAATTATCCCTTGTTGACGGAATATCTCTTAATACCGAAATGATTTCAGAAGATATTCTTATCTCCTGTACATCATACCTGAACGCATTAAGTTTCTTTGTTATAGAATCTCTAATTATTTCCAAATCTGTTCCTACAGCGCCAACTAACGCAATAACGACCTCAGAATCAAAATCACAAGGTATCTGATCATCCTCATATGGATATGTTTTATTTATATTAATCATGTTAAGTATTTCTGCCTATTATCGTTTTACTCTATTTAAAATAACCGTTAATTACATTTGTAAAAAACGGGCAATAACATTCAAACAAATATAATTTCGTAGCTAAATATAGTCTTTTTATTTACTATACCCTGTACATTCTGATTAGGAAATATGAATTAACATCACATAATTTACCCTTTTTCATAAATTTACCTCCCTTCTATTATAATAAAGACTAAATTGTATCTCTAATTAGAGGAAAGGTGTATCCTTAACATATCAAGAGCGATGAGAATATAAACCAAAAACAATCCATGAAGCAATTAAAATATCAAAATCATGTCGAACAGGCAGAACATCGTCATAATAGTTCTGCCTGAAAATAAATAGATTAGATAGAAAATATCTTTATGATCTCAATCTAATTTTCTTATCCTTCTAGAAAAACACGGTTCTTAATTCATATTTACAACCCTATCAATTAAACCAAGACGAATTCTATCTTCCAACAATATCCATCATTAACATAAACACGAGGTTCATTTGTATCAGAGTTAAATTCAAAATCAATAATCAACTCTGTCGCCGGAAGAAAATAACTGTTCCCATAAATCCACCGTAAAGCTTCTCTCTTTCCCGGTAAGATAATTGCATCAATATAAATCTCATCACCTAATACTTCAATATTGATAATCGATTCTGTTTCATGATTATAATAACGCCCTGACAATCGATGAATATCGATATCACCTTTATCGATCATCTTTTTCAAATAAAAAATATTGCCATTTTCATTAATCTGTTCCAATGCAATAACACGCTCATTTTCAATGATAGGTTTGAAGCGGATTTGCCCACCTTCTTCTTGAAATGTTCCATCCGCGTTAAAGATAATCGGATTGCCTTTTTCGAACAAATTACCTAATAAATAGCAATCTTCTTTGGTAATAATATAAGGAAAAGGCTCCATTCCTTTGAAAATACCGGTAATATCAATATTACTGGTCCGGCAAGGCTGTTTGTTTGGTTCAGTAACACCAGTATTAAACAACACATCAAGACACTGCCTGATAAACTTATAGACATTAGTATTTGCTGCGGAGGTAATAGCGATACCTAATTTAGCATCAGGCAAAATGCACGTTTCTGATTTGAAACCACTATAAGAACCACCATGTCGCATTATCGTTTGCCCTTCACGTTGGCTAATAATCAAACCGTAGGCATAATTGTTACGATCGCCGTTAGTTAGATCTGGCATATGGGATAACTGAGGCAATAATTCCTGAACAATCGATGGCGAATAAAATGCCCTTATCCAACGACACAAATCATTTACCGTAGAATAAAGCCCTGAACCACCAACCACCGCATCATTGAGATCATATCTTCTCCACTGACGCAACGCCTCGTTATAAGCATAACCCATTGCCCGATCAGAGATAATCTCGGTTATATCATCATAGAAAAAGGTATTTTTCATCTTTAATGGGGCGAAAACATTTTCTTCCGCATATTCTCTCAATGATTTACCTGAAACCACCCTGACTATTTCCGCTAATAAATTATAGCCCGTATTACTATAGAGATAATATTCTCCAGGCATAAAATTAAGCATTTGTTGCCGTTGAACCATTTTTCTCACCAAATCAATATGACGGTGGTCAAAGTCCGAGTTTTTACCTGCCAGATTATAAAGCCCAAATTGATCCTGTAATCCACTGGTATGGTGAATAAGATGTTCAATGGTAATATCAGAGAAGTGCGCAGGGAAATAATCCAAATATTGTCCAACTTTATCCTTGACGCTGAGCTTTCCTGCTTTCTCCAACAAAGCTATGCAAAAAGCGGTGAATTGTTTTGAAACACTCGCCAAATAGAATTTAGTATTAGGTTTTACCGCCACAGTATGTTCTATGTTAGCCTTTCCTATATGGCGCTGATAAATAGTTTTATTGCCGTGGGTAACAGCAACAGCGAATGCTCCACCCTTTTTTTTATTTTCAATATTAACTAGTTCGTCTATTTTTTTGAGAAAAGAATTAATGTTATCTGTAGATATGGTAGATTTCATTATGCATTTCCTTATTTAAGGTTATAAGACAAAACATATATATTCAGCCTAATAGCGATATATATGTGGGCAGTACTGTAAGACGTAAACAGGAAACATCCAAGTGGTAATGGTTATCATTTAATATATTAAAGGCAATATAAAGTAGCTACGGCTGTAAATCAAAATTGGTTAACCTTTGCAAACAGTTATTCGCTGTCAATAATCATTTTGGTGCTGATATTTTCAAAAAACAGGCAGAACATAAATATGATAGTTCTGCCGGGTAAAAAGTATATCTAAATAAAAATATCTTTAAAATCTCAATAATGTCAATTCCATTCTATCCGTCAAACCGCAACGAATTTTATCTTCCAACAACGTGAATTACTGATATAAAAATGAGGTTTATTGGCATCAGTATCTAATTCAAAATCAATAATCAGTTCAGTACTGGGAGAGAAATAACTATTCCCGTAAATCCGCCGTAAGACTTCCTTTTTACCAATATAAACTACCCCATCAATATAAATCCCATCGCCAAAAGAGGAAACAGTCATCGTTGCTTCTGTTTCATGACTATAATATCGCCCTGCCAATCGCTGAATATCGATACCTCCGTCATCAACCCTCTTTTTAAGATAAAAGACATTGCCATTTTCATTAATCTGTTCCAGTGCAGTAACACTGTCATTTTCAATGATGGGTCTGAATCGGATTTTACCCCCTTTCTCTTGGAATGTACCGTCAGAGTTAAAAATAATCGGGTTACCTTTTTCGAATAAATTACCTAACAAATAAGTCTCTTCCTTGGTAATAATATAAGGATAAGGCTCTTCCCCTCGGAAAATACCGGTGATATCGATATCACTGGTTAGGCTATACGGTTCTTCTGGCTTAATATCGGTGTCAAACAAGATATCAATATTCTGTTCCACCCATTTAGAAACATCAACACCTATTGCAGCGGTAATCGCGATACCTAATTTAGCATCCGGTAAAATACAAACATGAGATTTGAAGCCAGCATAAGAACCACCGTGTTCTATTATCGTTTGCCCTTCGCGTTGGCTGATAATCAAACCGTACGCATAATTGTTGCGATTACCGTTGGTTAAATCTGGCGTGCGGGATAATTGAGGCAACAGATCCTGAACAATCGATGGTGAATAAAAGGCTCTGATCCAACGACACAAATCACTTACCGTAGAATGAAGCCCTGAACCACCGACCACTGTATCGTTGAGATCATCTCTTATCCAACGGCATGAATCCTCGTTATAAGTGTAGCCCATTGCCCGATCAACGATAATTTCAGTGACATCATCATAGAAAAAGGTATCTTTCATCTTTAATGGGGCAAAAACATTTTCTTCTGCATATTCTCTTAACGATTTACCTGAAACCACTCTGACTATTTCCGCCAGCAAATTATAGCCGGTATTACTATACAGATGATATTCCCCAGGAGTAAAGTTAAGCGCTTGTTGCCGTTGAGCCAATTTTCTGACTAAATCAATATGGCGGTGATCAAAGTCCGAATTTTTACCTGCCAGCTCATAAAGTAAAAACTCATCCCGTAACCCGCTGGTATGGTGAATAAGATGTTCAATGGTAATATCAGAGAATTCCGCAGGGAAATAATTCAAATATTGCCCAACTTTATCCTTGACGCAAAGCTTCCCTGCTTTTTCTAGCAAAGTAATACAAAAAGCTGCGAATTGTTTTGAAACACTCGCCAAATAGAATTTAGTATTAGGCTTTACAGCCACAGCATGTTCAATGCTGGCTTTCCCGATATGACGCTGATAAATGATTTTATTGCCGAGGATAACCGCAACGGCGAGAGCGCCCCCCTTCTTTTTATTTTCAATATTCATTAATTCGTCTATTTTCTTGAGAAATAACTTAATCTTATCTGTAGATATAGTAGATTTCATCATGAAACTCCTTATTTAAGGTTACAAAATAGAATATATACGGCCTGATATCAATACATATACAAACAGTACTGTAAGACGTAAATAAGAAATATCCAAGTGATAATGGTTATCATTTAATGTGTGAATGGCAATATAAAGTAATTATCGAAGCTGATGTTTAAAAAACAGGCAGAACTAAATATAATATTTCTGCCTGGAACAAAATGCATCTAATGGAAAATATCTTTAGGCCCTCAACAACATTAATTACACCCTGTTATAACAATGCCATTCTTCATTCTGATTTATCACTTTAAAAATTAAACTGCAACAAATTCTACCCTCCAGCAACCCCAGTCATTGATATAAAGGTGAGGCTTATTCATATCAGAGTCAAATTCAAAATCGATAACAAATTCAGTACTCGTGGAGAAATAACTATTACCGTAAATCCGCCGTAAAACCTCTTTTTTCTCAGAATAAGTAACCCCATCAATATAAATTTCATCTCCAGAAGCAGAAATAGTCACCGTTGCTTCTATTTCATGACTATAATAATTCCATAACAATCTCTGAATATCGATAACATCGTCATCAGTCATCTTGTTAAAATAAAAAACATTGCCATTTTCATCAATCTTTTCCAATGCGATAACACTATTATTTTCAATGATAGGTCTGAATCGGGTTTTACTTCCCTGCTGTTGGAATGAGCCATCAGAGTTAAAAGTAATCGGTTCGCCTTTTCCGAATAAATTACCCAATAAATAGCAATCCTCTTTGGTGATAATATAAGGATAAGGCGTTGCTCCTCGGAAAATTCCTGTGATATCGATATCACAGATTAGACAATGTGGTTTTTCCGGTTCAATTATATTCGTGTTAAACAACACATCAAGACACTGTTCAATCCATTGAATGACATTAATATTCGTTGCAGAGGTAATAGCGATACCTAATTTAGCGTCAGGTAAAATACAAACATCAGATTTGAAACCAGCATAGGAACCATCATGCTGTATTATTTTTTGCCCTTCTCGTTGGCTGATAATCAAGCCGTAAGCATAATTATTGTGATTGCCATTGGTTAAATCTGGTGTACGAGATAATTGAGGCAACAGTTCCTGAACAATGGATGGTGAATAAAATGCTCTTATCCAACGACACAAGTCATTCACCGTAGAATAAGCCCCTGTGCCACCTACCACCGAACCATTGAGATCATATCTTGCCCACCGGTTCGGTTCCTTGTTATAAGTGTAACCCATCGCCCGATCAAAAATAATCTCTGTGACATCATCATAGAAAGAAGTATCTTTCATCTTTAACGGAGCGAAAATATTTTCTTCTGCATATTTTCTCAATGATTTACCTGAAACCACACTGACGATTTCCGCCAGCAAATGATAGCCCGTGTTGCTATAAGTATAATATTCGCCAGGCGTAAAATTAAGCGCTCGTTGCCGCTGCGTCAGTTTTCTTATCAAATCAATATCATGGTAATCAAAACGCGAGTTTTTACCTGCCAAGCGATAAAGTAAAGATTCATCACGTAATCCACTGGTATGATAAATAAGATGTTCAATAGTAATATCAGAAAATTCTATCGGGAAATAATCCAAATATTGCCCAACTTTATCTTTGACGCTGAGCTTTCCTTCTTTCTCCAATAAGGCAATGCAAAAAGCTGCGAATTGTTTTGAAACACTCGCCAAATAGAATTTAGTATTAGGTTTTGCAGCCACAGCATGTTCAATGCTGGCTTTCCCGATATGACGCTGATAAATGATTTTATTGCCGAGGATAACTGCAACGGCGAGAGCGCCACCCTTCTTTTTATTTTCAATATTAACTAATTCGTCTATTTTCTTGAGAAATAACTTAATCTTATCTGTAGATATAGTAGATTTCATCATGAAACTCCTTATTTAAGGTTACAAAATAAAATATACACGGCCTGATATCAATACATATACAAACAGTACTGTAGGACGTAAATAAGAAATACCCAAGTGATAATGGTTATCATTTAATATGTGAATGGCAATATAAAGTAATTATCGGAGCTGATGTTTAAAAAAACAGGCAGAACTAAATATAATATTTCTGCCTGGAACAAAGTGCACCTAATAGAAAATATCTCTATCTCCTCAATAGTATTAATTCCATTCTACTATAACCATATCGCTCCTAATTCTAATTTATCATTTTATAAATTAAACTGTGACGAATTCTATCTTCCAACAACGTGAATTACTGATATAGATATGAGGTTTATTGCTATTAGGGTCTAATTCAAAATCAATAATCAGTTCAGTACTGGGAGAAAAATAACTATTTCCGTAAATCCGCCGCAAGACCTCCTTTTTACCAATATAAACTACCCCATCAATATAAATCCCATCGCCAGAAGGGGAAACAGTTATCGTTGCTTCTGTTTCATGACTATAATATCGCCCTGCCAATCGCTGAATATCGATACCTCCGTCATCAATCCTCTTTTTAAGATAAAAGACATTGCCATTTTCATTAATCTGTTCCAGTGCAGTAACACTGTCATTTTCAATGATGGGTCTGAATCGGATTTTACCCCCTTTCTCTTGGAATGTACCGTCAGAGTTAAAAATAATCGGGTTACCTTTTTCGAATAAATTACCTAACAAATAAGTCTCTTCCTTGGTAATAATATAAGGATAAGGCTCTTCCCCTCGGAAAATACCGGTGATATCGATATCACTGGTTAGGCAATACAGTTCTTCTGGCTTAATATCGGTGCCAAACAAGATATCAATATTCTGTTCCACCCATTTAGAAACATCAACACCTATTGCAGCGGTAATCGCGATACCTAATTTAGCATCTGGTAAAATATAAACGTGAGATTTGAAGCCAGCATAAGAACCACCGTGTTGTATTATCGTTTGCCCTTCGCGTTGGCTGATAATCAAACCGTAAGCATAATTGTTGCGATTGCCATTGGTTAAATCTGGTGTGCGGGATAATTGAAGCAACAGATCCTGAACAATCGATGGTGAATAAAATGCTCTCATCCAACGACACAAATCATTCACGGTGGAGTGAAGCCCACCACCACCCACAGCAGAATTATTGATATCGTTTCTTACCCACTGGTGCAGCTTCTTATTATAAGCATAACCTATAGCCCGATCAGGAATAATCTCGGTTATATCATCATAGAAAAAGGTATCTTTCATCTTTAATGGGGCAAAAACATTTTCTTCTGCATATTTCCTCAACGATTTACCTGAAACTACGCTGACTATTTCCGCCAGTAAACTATAGCCCGTGTTGCTATAGAGATAATACTCCCCAGACGTGAAATTAAGTGCCTGTTGCCGTTGGACCAATTTTCTCACCAAATCAATATGACGGTGATCAAAGTCTGAATTTTTACCTGCCAGGTGATAAAGTAAAAATTTATCCCGTAACCCGCTGGTATGGTGAATAAGATGTTCAATGGTAATGTCAGAAAATTCTGCGGGGAAATAATCCAAATATTGTCCGACTTTATCCTTAACCCTGATCTTTCCTTCTTTCTCCAATAAAGCTATGCAAAAAGCCGTGAATTGTTTTGAAACACTCGCTAAATAGAATTTAGTATCAGGTTTTACAGCTACAGTATGTTCAATGCTAGCTTGCCCAATATGACGCTGATAAATGGTTTTATCGCCGTGGGTAACCGCAACGGCAAGAGCCCCTCCCTTTTTTTTATTTTCAATATTAACCAGTTCATCTATTTTATTGATAAATAATTTAATATTATCTGTAGATATTGTCAGTTCCACCATTAATTTCCTAATATTTAAAGTTATACAAGCAGGGCACATATATACAATCTGGTGATACAACATATGCGGGCAGAACTATAAGGCGTAAACAAGAAACACCCAAGTGATAATGATTATCATTTAATGTATGGATGACAATATAAAGTAACTGTGGGTGAAAATCAAAATTAGCTAACTTTTATAAATAGTTATTTGATTTCAGAAATCATTTTAGATCTAATGTTTACAAAAAACAGGCAGAACATAAATATAACCGTTCTGCCTAGGATGAAGTGCATCTAATATAAAATATCTCCAGACTCTCACAATAGTATCAATCCTATCCTACTAACGAAATACTGTCCTAAATTTGCATTTACTAACCTGTTAATTAAACCGAAACAAATTCCAAATTCAAGCAGCGCGAATTACTGACATAGAGACGATATTTATTTGAATCTGGATCAAATTCAAAATCAACAATAAGATCAGTTCCTGGGGATAAATAACTATTCCCATAAATATGCCGCAAAACCTCTTTTTTTACCGGATGGATAATCGCATCAATATAAACATTTTCATCAGCCGATATAACATTAATTACCGCCTCTGTTTCGTAACTATAATAGCACCCTGACAATAGTTTAATATCGATATTCTCTTCATCATTCATTTTTTTAAAATAAAAAACATTACCATTTTCATCAATCCGTTCTAGTGCGATAACATTGTCATTTTCAATGATAGGTCTGAACCGGGTTCTACCTCCTTGCTCTTGGAATGTACCGTCAGGATTAAAAGTAATCGGGTTACCTTTTTCGAATAAATTACCTAAAAAATAAACATCTTCTTTGGTAATAACATAAGGATAAGACTCTATCCCTCGGAAAATACCGGTGATATCAATATTATCGGTTAGGTAATGCGGCTTTTCTGGCCCAACATCGGTATTAAGCAATATATCAATATACTGATCCACCCATTTAGCAACATTAACACCTATTGCAGCGGTTATCACGATACCTAATTTAGCATCCGGTAAAATACAAATATTATTTCTGAAGCCAGCATAAGCACCACTGTGTTGTATTATCGTTTGCCCTTCGCGTTGACTGATAATCAAACCGTAAGCATAATTGTTACGATTTCCATTGGTCAAATCTGGTGTACGGAATAATTGAGGCAACAGATCCTGAACAATCGATGGCGAATAAAACGCTCTCATCCAACGGCACAAATCATTCACGGTGGAATGAACCCCTGCACTACCCACCACAGAATTGTTGATATCGCTTCTTATCCACCGTTGAGAATTCTCATTATAAGTGTAACCCATCGCCCTGTCAGAGATAATCTCGGTTATATCATCGCAGATAAAGGTATCTTTCATCTTTAATGGGGCGAAAACATTTTCTTCTACATATTTTTTCAACGGCTGGCCTGAAACTACGCTGATGATTTCCCCCAGCAAATAATAGCCCGTGTTGTTATAAAGATAATATTCCCCTGTGGGGACATTCAATGCCTGTTGTCGTTGAATCAGTTTTCTGACTAAATCAGCATGGCAGTAGTCAAGATCTGAATTTTTACCTGCCAGACCATAAAGTAAAAACATATCCCGTAACCCACTGGTATGATGAATAAGATTTTCAATGGCAATATCAGAGAAATGCACGGGTAAATAATCCAAATATTGTTTGATTTTATCCTTGACGTTGAGCTTTCCTTCTTTCTCCAGCAAAGCTATACAAAAAGCCGTGAATTGTTTTGAAACACTCGCTAAGTAGAATTTAGTATTAGGTTTTATAGCCACAGCATGTTCAATGCTCGCTTTCCCAATATAACGCTGATAAATGGTTTTATTACCGTGGGTAACCGCAACGGCGAGAGCGCCACCCTTTTTTTTATCCTCAATATTAACTAATTCATCTATTTTCTTGATAAATAATTTAATATTATCTGTGGATATTGTCAGTTTCATGATTAATCTCCTAATATTTATAAAAAACAGACAGAACATAAATATAATCGTTCTGCCTGGAACAAAGTGTATCTAATAGAAAATATCTTTAGGTCCTCATAATATTAATTCTATACCCGTCATCTTTCAAGTTGCCTCTTTGTTGGATTCACTCCCTTGCCGTCGCGATGCATCTTGAAATCTATAGGGTATATATTTACTAACCTGTGACTAAATTTCAACGAATTCCACATTCAAGCAACGTGAATTACCGATATAAAAACGAGATTTATTCGTGTCAGGATCAAATTCAAAATCAACAACAAATTCAGTACTGGGAGAGAAATAACTATTCCCATAAATACGTCGCAAAACCTCTTTTTTTACCGGATGGATAATCCCATCAATATAAATATCATCACCAGACGCTATAATATTAATTACTGCCTCTGTTTCGTGACTATAATATCGCCCTGACAATAACTGAATATCAACACTATCTTCATTGTTCATCTTTTTCAAATAAAAAACGTTACCAATTTCATCAATATGTTCCAATGCGATAACACTGTCATTTTCAATGACGGGCCTGAACTGGATTTTACTTCCTTGTTCTTGGAATGTACCGTCAGAGTTAAAAATAATCGGGTTACCTTTTGTAAATAAATTACCTAAAAGATAAACATCTTCTTTAGTAATAATATAAGGGTAAGGCTCTATCCCTCGGAAAATACCGGTGATATCAATATCACTGGTTAAGCAATGTGGTTTTTCTGGCTCAGCTTCGGTATTAAACAATATATCAATATGCTTATCCGTCCATTTACCAACATCAACATCGGTTGCAGCAGTCATCGCGATACCTAATTTAGCATCTGGTAAAATACAAATATTAGCCCTGAAGCCAGCATAGGTACCACTGTGTTGTATTATCCTTTGCCCTGCGCGTTGGTCGATAATCAAACCGTAAGCATAGTTGTTACGATTGCCATTGGTTAAATCTGGTGTACGAGATAATTGAGGCAGTAAATCCTGAACAATAGATGGCGAATAAAATGCTTTAGCCCAACGACATAAATCATTCACGGTGGAGTGAACCGCTGCACTACCCGTCACAGAATTATTGATATCGCTTCTTATCCACTGTTGCGAATTCTCATTATAAGTGTAACCCATCGCCCGATTAGAGATAATCTCGGTTATATCATCACAGATAATGGTATCTTTCATCTCTAATGGAGCGAAAATATTTTCTTCTGAATATTTTTTTAACGACTTACCTGAAACCACTCTGATGATTTCCCCCAGCAAATAATAGCCCGTGTTGCTATAAATATTATATTCCCCAATGGGAGCGTTTAGTGTCTGTTGTCGTTGGATCAGTTTTTTCACTAAATCAGCATTGCAGTAGTCAAAACTTGAGTTTTTACCTGCCAGACTATAAAGTAAAAATACATCCCGTAACCCGCTGGTGTGATGAATAAGATGCTCAATGGTAATATCAGAGAAATGCTCGGGTAAATAATCCAAATATTGACTGACTTTATCCTTGACATTGAGCTTTTCTTCTTTCTCCAGCAAGGCTATGCAAAAAGCCGTGAATTGTTTTGAAGCACTCGCCAAATAGAATTTAGTATTAGGCTGTATAGCCACAGCATGTTCAATGCTCGCCTGCCCGATATGACGCTGATAAATTATCTTATCATCGTGGATAATAGCAACTGCGAAAGCCCCACCTTTTTTTTCATTTTCAATATTAACCAGTTCATCTATTTTTTTGATAAATAAATTAATATTATCTTTAGATATCATCGATTTCATCATGAATTTCCTTATATAAGATTATAAAACAAGACATATATATGCAGTCTGATAGCAATAAATATGTTGTGAGTACTGTAAGACGGAAATAACCAACATCCAAGTAATAATGATTATCATTTAATATATAAAGAGAAACAGAAAGTAACTGTGGTTACTCATCAGAACAGATGAATTCGTGCTAGTACTGATTTCAACATTCATAAAAAAGCAATTACCGGACTAATTGTAAGCCCGGTAACCCAGATTTATTCAGTGGCAAGAGAGACTCTCTTTGTACGAAAGACTAATACAAGTCCTGATAAAATGGCTACCATTCCCAACAAACTTAGAGCAGGTAATGAATTTCCCAGAAACAAATAATCCATTACAGCGGTTACACCAGGAACGAGATAAAAAAGACTGGTTACATTCACCAAATTACCTGCCCGAATGAGTCGGTAAAGTAATAATTGAGCCACAACAGAGATAATTAACCCTAACCATAGCAATGAAATAATAAAGCCAGGCACCAGTTGAAACTCAAAAGGTTGGAAAGGAACAAACAATAAACAAAGTAGTAGGCTAACACTATATTGCAGGGGTAAAACCGCAGAGGGAGCTTGATGAATTCGTTTCTGTAAAATCGCACCAATACTAATACAAGCCAATGCGGCTAAGGCAAAAGTAATACCAGCAATAGAAAACCGAGACAGCACCAAGCTTTGATACACCACTAATACCAAACCCAGTAATGCTAATAATAAACCCGCTAAACGTACAACCGAGAAACGACGTTCGATCACCAACAATGTGATAATCGGTTGAATTCCCATAACTGTAGCCAAAACGCCAGGCGTGATCCCATTATCCAAAGCAAAAAAGTAACAAATAGAATAACCGCCAATTAACAAAATACCGGTGCCTGCTATCTGTTTGCGAGTACCATGCTCAGGTAAATAATAGCCCTTATGCCTGAATAATAATCCCAGAAATATCAAAAAAATAAGCGCAATAGCAAAACGCATCGTGAGAATGGCAAACGCGGTACTATGATCGAGTCCCCACCGAGAAAAAATCGCACCACTGCTCCACAATAAAACAAAAATCAAAGTCGAGCTATAAGAGATCCATTGAGCTTTAGAAATCATAGAGAATCCACACCCTGTCTTACATTTAATGTACACAAGTCAACGCAGCAGCCAAATCTAACACCGATTAAATATCAACCCTCTCTCAGAGGCAATCATATTATACGATTATATACCCGTCATCTTTCAAGTTGCCTCTTTGTTGGCTGCACTCGCTCACCCCGGTCTCATAGTTATCTATGCTCCCGGGGATTCACTCCCTTGCCGTCGCGATGCATCTTGAAATCCATAGGGTATAGATAAATATCTGTGAGCAGTTTTCAATCTCCATGAGCACGTTACGTTAGGTCCACCAAATAAGATCACCATTTTGCTGTAATCCCATAAAACAGGTCATCAGTAAACGCCGTTCTGGTGCAGAGATAGTATTACTATTCAGTACCGCATGGACCAAGTTCCCATTCAGTAATACCAAATCTCCCGCCTCAATATTAATCACCATACTTGCATGATCTTCCAATAACTCCGACGGGTATGGAAAACCACTGTAAGTTAAACCAAGGGCACTACGCGATTGGTCATCAGGTTGAATATTCCATACTTTTAATTGTCCGCCATTTTGAGGAACGTCAGCGTAAAAATTTACCGCCATAACACGATTAATCTGTTGGATCTCAAAATCACTCTGGCTCGGATCACTTAACTGTGCAAGATCATCATGAGGTAATAAAAGAAATTCGCCAAAATTATTCCAATACACAATTTTTACATTACCCGCCGCAACACCATGATACATTGCAGGACGTATTACCCGTAGGGTATTACTACTAAAATGAATTACTTGATCAATGAAATGATCAATTGGATTGATCGTATCTTGAAACACCTCATTAATTGAAGAACGGAAATGTTCCGCTTCTTCAATATATTGGCGGGTATCTTTTTCAATATGCGATGCTCCAATGAAATATCCCTCAACACCTTCAATACCTTCTCCGTAACGAGGAGTCCGTGCCGGGGAACGCCAAAAGTTCTCAATTATTTTCCTGCTTTGTTCTGACGGAAGAAAATTACGAACCCGACAAGCCGCAAGGCGACCATCCAAAAGGGCAGAAAGTGCGTGTATAGATATATTGTTTGATGTTTCATATATCATAAACTCCGATTCTGCCAGCGTTGCTCCTCTAATCTCGAATTTTTTTGCATTATAGTCGATTCACCCATTATTTTTGGTTTATACCCGTCATCTTTCAAGTTGCCTCTTTGTTGGCTGCACTCACTCACCCCGGTCACATAGTTCGCTATGCTCCCGGGGATTCACTCCCTTGCTGTCGCGATGCATCTTGAAATCCATAGGGTTTATAGATCTATGAAGTAACGATCTACGTCTATGTAAAAAACCCAATATTGCAGGTACCGGACTAATAACCCTCTTCTGTGCAGAAAGCTGAGTCGAATATTTCCTACGTAAATCAGGTAATAGCCTCCAATGCGTGTTTCCTGAGATATGATGTTCTTGGTGATAGCCATCATTAAACATCAAAAAATTATAGACACGACCATAGTAACTCGCTGAATTTGCAAATTTATTTTCCGGCAATGCACCATAATGCTCATAATAATTTTGTATATTAACCAGAACAAAGGCAAAATATAGAGAAGGTAGATAGCAAAATAAGCTCTATTCCCAAGACCAAGTGAATAAGATAATAACCCACATCGCTTGAAATAATCTATCCAGTCTCAATTGCCACAACTCTTTCATTCTCCTAACTTTTACTCTTGAAAGAAGTTTTTCATATCCTCTATCAGCTTTACTAAGCGGTTTATGCCATATAAATATAGCCCATAACATACGAATTAAACTGTTATAAAGAGTAAATATTCCACCAATGGTAGAATAACGCCAAAGAGCATTATGTTCCCCTATTTCTTTTCCATTGATAAAGGTTGAAGAAGTATCCTGAGGTCCACTTTCGCCGACTCCCCGGTCGTTATTATATTTGTGGTGATTACGAACATGGGACAAATGATAAGACTGTATAGATTGCCCAATATTCATTGAATTCAATATAGACACAAACATATTCATGGTATTAGAAACAAACCAGGGAGTATGGGTAAAAAAATGCGAGATCACCATTATGTTGTAAGTTATCATCAATGTCAGGAGAATAACATGAGTCAACCACCCCATAATAGTGAAACCATTCCAATAAACAACTAGCGTAATAGTGGCTACCGTATGCAAGATACTTAATGCAAACATTGCTGCATCCCAAAGGGAATATCTCCAGATAGCCATCATTATTCCTAGTCAAGATAAGACTGTAAAGTTCCACGCCGTCTTACATCCACTGTTGCACAATGGAAGGAACCGCCGAACGTATTAAAATTCCTGAAATTACATGGAATAGGCGTAAAGCCCCAGCGTTTCATCGCAGCGATCATTGGTTCATCCTGCTTTTCAACAATCACTCGCTGTTCATCCAACATCAGAATATTCATGTTGATCCATTTACTGGTCGTATACAGAGGATGGTCATCAGGAATAACCGGTTTCGGCGCATGTAATACATCCCAGTTCCTAAACAATTCAGGAATTTTTAATACTTTTTCTGGGTGAATTAACAGTTTTCCTGGCGCCATAGGAACAAAAGTGGCATCAATGTGCATAGGGCTATCATCGTTAAATTCAAAAACATGAATACGATATTCATCACCTATATGACGACGAAGCCATTCAATACCAAATTCATTTGTAACATGGCTCTTTTGAGCAATGATATCTCGCCCACATCGAATAAAATCCGCAGCATCAAAAGTCGGTTCAAACTCAGTTATCGCAAGGGGAACACGCTCCTTGCTATTAGGCTGATGCCATTCGAAATTATATTGTTCCTCGGTCAACTGTGGCTTTGGCCCGGCGCTCCATTTTGCCCCTTTCTTAAAGTAATCTTTAAGTAAAGTCTTATATGCCGCTGTCTCAAAATAACGAGAACGCCATGCTAGCGGGCATTCAATAATATCATTTCCAATAACTAACAGCACATCGCGAGGCATTGCACAATAAAACCCTGTACTACTCCAGCCTGGCGCACCAAATACCTGAGATTGGTCTTGCGGATCCGGACGACGTACTGTCACGCCTTCACCTTCAAGAATATGGACAAACTCTTCTAATTCTCTAGATGCTGCATCAATTTGCTCTTGCGGAAATGACCGACCTGCATACCGATGAAAATTAGCAATCTGATTCGGTGGTAGTATTGGCTCTATCGCCATATGCCAACCGGGAAATCTGGCGCCATCAACGACACCGACAATAACCTCCTCAAGTGGATCCCATTCATTAAAAGAACAAACTGGGGAAGAATTCTTACTATCATTATCTGTTAAATTCGAATCAAGCATGTCGTCTCCTGATATTTTAATATTATGTCGCTTTAAAACTATAACAATTGTATTAATTGCGACCCTGTTTTAATCAATATAAATCTCTTAGAAAAAATTCAATTTCAATATATCATCATACATAATATTATAGATTTACATTTCTTTCCGTTTAAAAATTCAAATTAACTATGATTTTTTTAGATCTGACAAATCCAACAAAAAATCATAACATTAGCTATTTAAAACAGTAAGAAACTGTTAAAAAATTTATTTTTTCATCATAAAACTTTCAATTAAGGTAATAATATAAAAAACAACTTTATAGTTTCACTGTGGTTTTATCACTTTAAAATAAAAATATAAGTTTTTCTTCGAGCAATAATATATGGACATTTAAATTTGTAAAGGAATTAAATTTAAGCATTGTAAAATAGAGTTAATGTGATTGTTTGCTATATAATTATTTACTTATAATAATATTACCGAAGATAAGTAAAGTGGAATTTATTTATGAGATATTGTTGTTTTATTTTTCAATAATTAATTCCAATAGAGGAAGGCAGAGCGATAATATTATCATTCTGCCTTTGACTAAGTGCATTTAGTAGAGAATCTTTCTACATTTTAATAAAATTAATTTCATTCTACCAAGGAAATACTTCTCTTAATTCCTGCTTGTAATATCTCTGTATTTAGTGAGGCTATTAATCAGAAAATTATAATTTATCTGAACTAATAGACCACTATACACCAACTTTTATTCCAGTAATGATATTTACTTGAGAGTTAGTTTGATCAACATCAATCGTTACTTTCTCACCCTTATAATAAGCGTGTACAAGAATAAGATAAGCCTGAGTAAAATCATCGCCCGTCAAGGCATCACTATCCAATACACAAACATCGCCTGAGATATAAAATTTTACTACATTTCTCTCTGTCTTACTTTTCGCGAGGGCAAGTTCAATTTTAACTATTTTACCAGAATTTTGACCTTTATCAATATCAGCATTACTGACAATTGTACTATCCATATCAAACTCCAAAATATAATTAATTTATAAATAGACTTATATTACCCAAGATGCAGAACAACAAACTGTTTACTTGTGGAATATAAGATAAAGGACACTTCTACTATAAAATCAATATGCATTAATAGGTCATCTACGCATCAGATATAGTAGTTAGCATTTTTAATACTACATTAATACTTTATCTAACACATATAACTATAGATGCCATTCATACGTTGTCAAATAAAGGTGATAGCTTAATTTTAAAATACGTCTACATTGTCACAGAAAATAGAAATGCAGGGCGGATTCGACTAATAAGCGCAATTTTTCAGAAGGGCGGTCAGTTGCTATAGTAGGCATCTTTCCCGCCACAGGAGAATGCGCTATGGCCTATACACAACTGACCGAAACAGAAAGATACCAGATTTCCAGTTTAAAAGAAGCCGGTTTTTCACCGCTTTTCATTGCTGAGTCACTTAAGCGAAGCCCGTCGACCATCAGCAGAGAATTGAAGAGAAATCAAGAAGTCCAGATATACTGCCCTGAACAGGCTCATTTGAAGGGATTGGCTCGTCGTCATTTTGCAAAGAAAGCCGTGAAAATAACGCCGGAAGTAAAAAAATGGATAAAACGATTAATTTGGAAAGACTTAAGTCCTGAACAGGTGGCTGATTATCTGAAGCAACATAAAGGGATATCGTTGCATCATGAGACGATTTATAGGTTGATTTATCAAGATAAAATAGAGGGGGGTGATTTATGGCAACATCTGCGAATAGCCAGAAAACCCTATCGCAAACGCTATGGTCGCTATGAAAGAAGAGGCAAAATTAAAAATCGGGTCAGTATTGATGAGCGTCCGGAACTCGTTGATAAAAAAGCCCGTATTGGCGACTGGGAAAGGGATACGATAATTGGGAAAGATAAAAAAAGTGCATTATTAACACTAGTTGACCGCAAAACGCTGTATACAATTATTGTTAAAGTTGATAGTAAACGGGCATCAGAAGTCGTGAAAGCGGCAGTGAAAGTATTATACCCGTTAAAACAAAAGGTTAAGACTATCACATTCGATAACGGCTTGGAGTTCGCAGATCATGAAATCATCAGTGAAACATTAGAAACCCAAATTTACTTTGCCCACCCTTATTCGCCTTGGGAAAGAGGGATCAACGAGAATATCAATGGGTTAATTAGACAATACTTTCCAAAGGGAACCGATTTTAATAAAATCTCTGAGCAGGAAATAAATTTTGTGTCAAATCGGTTAAATAATCGCCCCCGAAAAACACGAGGTGGGAAAACACCAAATGAATTATTTAAGGGAATACGAACATGTTTACTTCCAGATTAACGATGTTGCACTTATTATGTGAATCCAAGCAGATCTTTCATACGAGAACTTTGATATATCATTAACTTTTTCCACATCTAACAGTTACATATATAAATTATAATAATATGGATATTTATCACCCTTCTTAAAAAGGTAAATTTATTGGTATAATCACAGAGTTAAAAAATAAATCATAGAAATTATAATTGGTGTATTGATCATATAACTATATACCGACCTTCAGGTAATATTACTCATAGCTCTCCACGTTTAGATTAAACTAATAGTATGTAAAATAGAGATAGTTTAGCTTCCCTCTATATCATTATTACCACAGACAAATAAACTGCGTTTATTTGTCTGATATTATTTCTTTAATTCCATAACAATTCATTAAAATAGAAAAAGGCAGAGCGATAATATTACCATTCTGCCTTTGACTAAGTGCATCTAGCAGAAAATATCTTTTTGAATTTAATAAAACCAGCTCTATATGATTATATCTTTCAAACAAAATTCAATTATTCTACAGAATATATTATTCTACGCACTCATTTAGAAATTTAACAAATACTTCTTAAATTTCAACTCCTACTATATATTTTATCTTAGTAAGATTACTTTTTGCGATTTTTACTTTCACTTCTAATTTTTCATGAAGAACACGTAAAAGAGAAAGATAGAGCAGCACAATCTTGTCTTTATCTTTATCACCATCAATGAGTAATAGATGAAAATCATCAACTACGCCTAAAATATTTAGACTAACGATAACTGAGCTGGGTGACAGAATATCAATATTGACCTTCTCTACTTTACCCACTTTAAGCTCATCATCGACAATTAGCTCTTCATTTAATAAAATATCTTTCTTAATTATCATAATATAAACTCCAAAATTTAATCTAACTAATTGATAAATAACTTATATCACTCAAAAATATATACAATAAGCTATTTATCTTGCCCACACAAAACGGTAACCATTTTCACTAGAAAATAAGGTGTTTATCAGGAATTTATCCAGCATTTAGATAATATCTATAGCATTTTTGATGCCATATTGATGCTTTATCTAATACATATAACTATAGATGCCATTAATGTATTGTCAATAAAATAAAAAAATAAATTTAATTAATTTAAAATCAATATTTTATTACCCAATGGAAAATAAAAAAGATATTACATCCTGTAATGAGCAGGATATTTCAGTAATTTTTTCAATCGAATATAATGACAGAGATAAATAATAATGAAAAATAATGAAAAATAATGAAAAATAAACAGCTATTTCCCTCTACTCTACAAAAGCTAAAGTCGAGAACATCATTTCATAAACAACAAATAATTCATAACGTTTTAACACTATATTTTGTAGAAATAACAAGCGGTATATTAATCAAGTGATGATTTATAGTAAATATTATAATTACATCCCATTCACCCATTATAATAACAAATGAGATATGGAATTAATAACAATCACTACGCAAAAATAATACAAAAAAACGTGGTGTCAATTTTGACTATACCACGTTTTATTTCCAAATTTAATATCACTTCCCAATATGAAAAAATCGGCGAATTAATACTATTTTAGATAACAGACGGTTATCCATAATCCCTATACCCTATGGATTTCAAGATGCATCGCGACGGCAAGGGGGTGAATCCCCGGGAGCATAACAAACTATGTGGCCGGGGTGAGTGAGTGCAGCCAACAAAGAGGCAACTTGAAGGATAACGGGTATATACCCTATGGATTTCAAGATGCATCGCGGCGGCAAGGGAGCGAATCCCCGGGAGCATAGATAACTATGTGACCGGGGTGAGTGAGTGCAGCCAACAAAGAGGCAACTTGAAAGACGACGGGTATAGATAACCAATTCTTTATATCTTCAACTATAGGAGTAATCTGCAAAACACCTTCACTATTCCTAAATCCATGACTTAGACCTGGGTATTGATAAAAGGTAATATTATCTTTCTTTAATTGTTCTTCCATTTTTATCGCTGAGCCAGCGCTGACGGAATTATCATTTAGTGTTTGAATAATCAAGATAGGTCTTTTAGTTTGACTTAACACTTTATATTGATCAATACCAAGTGAGATTCTCCACCAATTAGCACCGTGATTACTCATCTCTATATGACCCATATTATTCCCGGTAGCTATTTTTTGCTGAAAATCCCTAAATTCTTTAATTGCTTCATCGATATGCTCTGGTGGCACCTCACTCCTCATACTATGAATAACATCATCAGCGAAATACCGACCTCCACCATTCAGTGACACGGTTCTATGAATATAATTGACTTGTGATGTTATTAAATTAGCAACCACTGCTCCTTCACTTCCACCCAAAATGACGATCTTTTTATATTTATTCTGATGTTTCAGATAATCAATGATCTGAATATAATCCTTAACTCGCTGCTCTGGCGTATCCAACCGAATATAAGCCTTAGGACAATCTGAACGCTCAACAACATCAGACCAAGGGAGTGATGCATTAATGCCATATTTTTCCACAGTCAGAACATCACTATCGGGATAAATATCGCTGAATGTATTATTCACAAACTTATTATTGGCGATACTATTACAATCAGAGCCCTGTATCAGCACCAATAGATTCTTACCACCTCTTTGCTTAAGATAGTAAGTTATTTCACTACCATCATGACGGAAAAACTGTTTATGCGCATTTGTATTTGAGTAAGCAAAACCTATATAACATGAAAAAAGCAGAGCAAATGTCAAAATTCTCTGTCGTAAATTAAAATAATATGCTTTCATTAATCCCTCCTTTAACTAACATATACAAAGACCACAAATTAACGATATTGTTCCTGTCAGAAAAAATTTTAAAATTTAAAAACAAGGTTCAGTGATTTTTTATCCAAAGTGCTAACTAAAACACCCATACCTTTGGAGAGAAGAAATGCAAACAACTTTATCCACAGAAATTACATTACCCGATAATTATCATACCCACGATTTTTTCGCTCTTCATCAAAGGGATAAACAAAATATCGCTGAAATTGTGGAACAGAATAAAATTCAAAAAGGGATGATGTGGGATGACAAACCTGCGGAATTAACCATAGCGATTAATGCAAAAACCGCACATATACAACTTAAGATTGATGGTGACACAACAGGCCCTGATGAGCGCTTATCTACTTTAGCATCACATATGCTAGGGCTTCTACAGCCAGTTCATCTATTTGAGTGTTTATATAAAGAACACCCGGTTATTGGTTCACTTATTGCCAGACAATCAGGTCTAAAAATTTATCAATCGGCCACACCGTTTGAAGCATTAAGTTGGGCGGTTATAGGCCAACAGATCAGCGTCAGTGCAGCCATCTCTATTCGCAGGAGATTTATTCAGGCAATGGGCGTTCAGCACTCTTCCGGGCTATGGTGCTTTCCAACCGCCAGACAAATTGTCAACCATTCAGAAGATGAATTACGCCAATGCGGATTTTCCGTCAGCAAAGCCAAGGCATTACTCCGCTTAAGTCAATTAATTGAATCTGGTGAATTAACATTAGCAATCTCTAATAGTGAGACAGATATTCAGCAATTGATAGATAATCTACTCGCTATAAAAGGCATTGGTATGTGGACAATTAACTATTCCCTGTTACGAGGATTTAACTATTTAAATGGCTCATTGCATGGCGACGTCGCAGTAAGACGTAATATCCAAAGATTATTCAATCAAAATGAAAAAGTTTCCGCAGAACAAGCAGAAAAATGGTTGGCAGATTTCGCCCCCTGGAAAGCCCTATTAGCCGCACATTTATGGCAACAAGAATCAAGTGCAGGGTATTGATATTGTTGTTAGTTTTCATTTCTTTAGCTGGTATGGTGTATTGTTGCTATTATTTAGTAAACCCGGCAAATATCACCGGGTATTATGATGCGTTTTTTTAACATCAAGGCATCATGATGGTTTTCGGAATGATGAGGGGTTCCTCTGAACCTGCTGCTCATTAGCGGAAGAAAATAAATAGTAAATTTTGTCCTCTACTGATGGGTCTCCTTTCATTTTTATGACAATTTTGGGAGCTTCTCTGGGAACACGATAATAAGCTATAAGCCCTTTTTCCTGATTCTCATAATCAAAATCGAGAACCAAAATTTTTTCATCCCCTGAATCCGGATAATAATAATACTCTTCGAAATAAACCACTTGCCCATCCTTAACAAAGATAATCTTGGAAAAGATATCAGTCCTTTCCTTTAACTCAGCACCAATGACAGACTTAATTTCGTCAAGATTCCAGCCACTATCAATAACATACAAAGTGTCCCATTTAAACGGCGTGATTTTGCTGATGTTAACCACGCAGTCTGTGCTTTGCTGGCAATGTTTATCAGCATAATCAAACATACTCTTCACAATGCTAAACTGTCGGTTACTATTGAACACAAAAAAAACTATCAGCAATGTACATGAAAAAAAAAATGATTTTATTTTTTCTGCTGTTCCAATTGCATCGCCAATAGTTACTCAGGTGAAAAGCCATCTTCATTTCCTCTTTCAAATACCGAGTTCATATAAGAAAACTGCTCATCGGTGATTTTTTCTTTGACAATCTCAAACCCCATCGCATTTTTCTTGGTAACATACAGTCCCTCTTTATGAAAGCGATTCAACACTGCCTTGGCCTGCGCTTTCATTGACGAGTTCCCGCTCTGTAGGCCAATCCTACGCCCTATCTGGTTATTGAGTAAATCAATTGTCTGATCAGCGTCCTTAAGGGCAGCAAACTGCCGGATGTTAAGATCTATTTTAGGATTACTTTCATGAGCATTGCCTGCATGGAGTGCGACTTCCTCACCATACCGAGCAGCAATGGTAGCTTGCCATAGTGTATGCCGGAAAGCATTGACCTGGGAGCCTTCCTTATATTTATTATCCAGTAATGTACCATTGGGGTTCGTTTTACTATTCCCCTGGGTTGAAAAACGTACCGCATTAGTCGTGATATTGGTAGCACCTCTTTCGTAGAGCCCAATATCATAGGCTGCAATAGGGTGCCGCATCGCAAATAAGATTTCCTTCATTTTCTGAGGCAAGTTATTGCTCTCACCAGTATAAGCACCATACCAGTCTTCAGAATAGCTAGCATCTTCTCCTGTTCCATACCCATATTTTTTATCAAAATCAGCTAAGTATGTAGTTAATTTTTTTATTTTCCCTACCTCATTATTAATATTACCATTTGCTTTTATTAATTCATTTAAAACAAAAAGATTTCTTTCTGTCAGCGGCATATTATCATGTAGCTCTTTTATAGCTTTATTATAATTTACTTCTCCTATAGATCCTTTAAGGTTATTATAAAATTTATCATATTTTGAATCTCTTGCATCCCTTCCATAAACAAATATTTGTAAAACAGCTTGAATTTTAACTGGTAGTAATCTAAATGAATTTATCTTCTGCTCTAAAAAGAATCGATCATCAAAAAATTCTCTCAGAGTATTTACATTTGAATTAATTCTTCCTTCAAACTTAGATACATAACTCATTACAACAGGTAATGTTGAATTAAAAACGTATCTATTAGCCATAATTGGTCTGGTGATATTTGGATTACCCATCAAAAATGCTTTTTTCTCTGAGCCAAATTTTTTATCCCCCTCAATATATTCTCACAATCTCTTTTTAAAACCGGACAATCTTTTTTTTCACAAATAGGGCAATTCTCTTTGTTATATTTATCTTTATAAGTATTAACTATATCCGCAAAGCCAATGCCTCCCATTGGAGCATATTTAGCACCATCTGTTAGTGCCTTTACCATTTGCCCAGAACTCATGTAACCACCAGTTGCTGAAAAATTTGGCAAAAAACTTGTTTCTGAATCTAATTGTAATTTATCCTGAATTTCAATTTTTTGATCATTAGAATCAAAGGGAGAACTACCTTCATAATATGAAATTGGGTGAACACCTTCAATATGAACATCATATGGACCTATTTTAGTATTCATTGAACCACCAACCGCAACATTAGGTTTATCATTATTACTCATAAAAAACTATCTCTCTTTAATTTTACTTTTAAATTTAATGAAATCTTTTACTAGCTAAGAAAATCTATTACATAAATTTCTCAGCAGAAATTAAAATTTACATACTACATTGCATTAGCATAATAAGTGAAAATAATTTTGCCTATACTATAAAATAACTTTCTTTATTAAAAAATAATTCATTATATTTATTAATGTTTTCGATGCTATCGTATTCACTCTCAAAAACAGCAGTTATGAGTTCATCAGGCTGAACATCTCTCACTAAAAAAAGCTACCATTCTTTCTATAATCTCGTTTACTTTTATCATCCTCTTAACTTCTTCAAGTATTCGAGCTAATGCCTTTTTATTATCTAGTTGATTAAAATATTCTCTAATTTTAATGTATGCCTCAATCTGAGGCATTCTTAATTTCTTATTTCCCTCAACATTAACTGCTGTATAAAAAATAAGACATACATATTCCTTTTACTCTACCTATTATATAATCATCATTAAACTCATATTCATGTAAAATAGTCTATGTAGTATGGAATTTATAACTTGGTCGCTCAATAAATTATTTTTCACTTTTCCTAATTGTTTCATTTACGCTATCCATTCCAATGAAAACACAATAATATTTCACAGTATATAATCCTATGAATAATTTAATTACCTAATAAGATGGAACTGTAATTATAAGGATATTACATCTTTACATTCCCCTCTCATGAAAACAAAAAAGGACCTCTGTATAGAGATCCTTTAACTATATACTGTCAGTTATTAGAATCAATAATATCCCCGGAAAGTCTGCAAGGCAGGATTATCACTGTAATCGGATAGGGTTCCTGTAACATAATTATCCATTAATGTAATCATGACTCAGCCCTTCCTGTTGCATGACATCGTTGTTACTCCTTTGTCAGAAGATTAAAACTGGTCATCAGGTTACGGTAATCTGGAATATGGCTGGAGAATAGATTTGCCAGTCCTTCGATATCATTTCGCCAGTCACGATGCAGCTCACACGCAACTGCAAACCAGGTCATCAACTGAACCCCTGCTTGTGACATACGATCCCATGCTGCGTTTCGTGTCATTTCATTAAATGTACCTGATGCATCGGTTACAACAAAAACATCAAACCCTTCTTCAATCGCTGACAATGCCGGAAATGCTACGCACACTTCGGTGACAACACCTGCAATAAGAAGCTGCTTTTTACCTGTTGCTTTAACAGCCTTAACAAAGTCATCATTGTCCCAAGCATTAATGTTACCAGGTCTGGCAATGTAAGGCGCATCAGGGAACTGCTCCCTTAACTCAGGGATCAGTGGCCCATTTGGTCCGGTTTCGAAACTAGTGGTAAGAATTGTAGGAAGGTGGAAGTACTTAGCAAGATCGCTTAATGCCAGAATGTTATTCTTAAATTTGTCAGGCTCAATATCACGTACCAGAGAAATCAATCCGGTCTGGTGGTCAACCAGCAGAACGGCTACTTTATTTTTATCGAGTCGGACGTAAGGTACACCCATATTAACCTCCTTCATTGGGGATGTTTTTACTAAAAAATCAGATGAAACATTTCTTACTTAAACGTAGACCATTCAGTTGGATTTATTGGTTATTTCTCTATGCAATTTTGACGTGAGTCCTCAATTATGCCCCCACATATTTTTCCGACCATCATTGGAGAAATAAGCATTTATTCGCGGTTCAACGGAAACATGATGATGTTTGATCTCTACCCTCTCCTGCCAAAGAGCAAAACCGAGTGAGATGCTGACGATAATGATGCCGACAAACGCGAGGATAGTGTCCCGGTACTCATTGAAAACATGACGCATAGACGCATAAATGTTGTCTCCCTACCCTGAATTACGCGATCCGATGTAGGATCTTCTCCAGAAAGTCATTGGCCTGATGTCTATGTAGGTAGTCCTTCACTTCCCTCTCCCAAGATTCGCCATCACCCAGCACGGCACGGCTATGGGTAGATGCATAGAGATAGCGCGTATCATATAGATTGATTAGTGTCTGGTTAATGCCATCGATATTGCAGCCGAAGTTATTGCGTTGCTGCACTTCTAATGCCCGCAGCACCCGTACCTGATACTCTGGATCCGGCACGAACGTCCGTTCACTGAGTTCGCTGAGCACTAGGAACTGCGGTGGGATCCCTTCTTCGATTGCCGCCCCACCACCAATCCACCAGCGAGATGCGCTTAGGGGTTATCAGATCGGGGAAATCTTCGCCGTATAGTGCCCAGTCACAACCGATATTCCCGGCGCTGGCAGGCGCGTGAAAACACCAGCACTCAACCGGTATCTGTCGTTCAAGGGTATAAGGCGCAGTGGGCGCGACGGGTGACATGGGCCGCAACAACCAGCGGCGGGCGGGCAAAAGCGTAACGGAGGACTCTAGCAGATGACGGGCAAAATAGCGGCACCATCCACCGGTCCATGCTTGCGGCCCAGCACGTTGAATCGACCCCACCTCCTGCGAAGTCATGGGCGGCAACAGTGCGTGCTGGTCCAGATGATCTGTGTTAAACACCAGCCAAACGCCGGAATGATCTTTTAACATCGAGGCCCAGAATAGCGGCGTCTCGCGAATATACAGTGTCATGCGGCCATTATGGCCGCTACACATTTCCATCGCTGCAACCGCAGCGGGATCCGCCTGATTATGCAGTTCCAGCCCCTGCCAAGTGTTGTTCCGGTCGAGAAGATCCTTCCACCAGTAGTGCGACATGTGATTTTCCTTGTACCAAAGATAGGAAAAGTTTAAGGCAATGAGAGGAAGATGCAAATGGCGATCCGTTGAACGATGCACACGTTACCCAATTAATGTTACAACAATTTGTTGAGTTTGATGGTGTTCAAAAGAACTCAATTGGCGATCACAGGAGTCGCATTAGATGGATAATCATGTTGAATTTATTGAGTATTTTTCTATGCGATTTGTGAGTATGCCCCCAATTATGCCCCCACATGTTTTTCCTTGTCAGTTAACTGGTTAAATTATAAACGTTCCATGTTGAGTTTAAATCGCGCTCGGTGGACATCCATAGATGTTAACCAAGGTTCTTGATCTTGCACAGAGAAGCCTTTTTGGTCAATACGAACTAGCTCATAGCGTTCAACCAGAAAATTTACGGCATCGGCCAGAGTAATACCGGCCTCAATGTGTTCCTGAATAACAGTTTCATCACTGAACGGCGTGTCGTTTAGCGTCAGGCCATAGTGCTGTTCCAGCAAGCTTGTCAGTAACATTTGCCAGACAGCCACGGGCGACAGACATGGCTTCGCCGCCTGTGGAGTTGTTGCAGGTTGAGTATTCATGTTTGCTCTCGTGAAATTAGTTAGCGTTGAGTGGGATAAGCGGCGATGTACACGTAGCCGCAACTGCCAAGGTGTCGGCTTCGCAGGTAAAACCGTTGTGGTAGAGCGTGACACAGTGATGATGGCAGGGGGTCAGTTCACCAGTGGTCAGCATCGATTCCATCTGGCTGATAAAGTGCAGAAATGCGTCATTCAATTTGAAGCATTCCGTATCGCTGAAATTGCCCATTAAACCAGCCCTGTCAGCCAGATAATGCAGCCGGTTGCCTTCCTGAACTAATCTGGCACCAAACCGTGGAACAATTTCTCTTTGTAGTCCCCATTCATGGGCTGGTATTAATGACATGAAAACCTCCTTTTAAAGTAATCCCAGCTCAGCAAATGAAATTGTCTCATTCCCGACTACGAGATGATCCAGCACACGCACTTCCACCAGCGCCAGCGCTTTCACGATCCGCTGAGTAATATTTTTATCTTGCTGGCTGATTTCTGTCGTACCAGATGGATGGTTGTACGCCAGAATTACCGCAGCAGCATTATGCTTCAGGGCCGATTTCACCACTTCGCGGGGATGCACCTCGGTATGGCTCAGAGTGCCGGTAAACAGTGTTTCTCGTTCCAACAAACAGTGCTGATTGTCGAGATACATCACGATGAAAACTTCACGCTCAAGGTGTGCCATCCTGAGTTGAAGCCAGGTTTTAGTAACGCTGGTGCTAGTAAATGATTCACTGGGTTGACGCTGATACTTCTCCAGCAATCGCAGTGCGCGGTGAATAACACGTTGCTCGTTTACAGGAAATTCCGGGAATAAATTGAGTGCAGACATAATTGTTCCTTAAAGCAAAAAGCCCTACGAGTTTAGTCGTAGGGGCAAAAGAGCCTTCATGATAGAGTTTATGAAGCAAGTTGCAGCATATTCTCAGCCATAACCCACAGTGCTCGATTGAGCTTCACATCACCGTCGATACCTTTCACTGCACGGGTATGTGCGCGTTTACCTTTGATGGTTCGTCCCGATAGCCCACCTTTAATCAGGTTTTCTTGAATGCGTTGGTAGGTAGTCCAAAGGTCGTTGCTTTCATCCTGCCATCTGCGTGGCGAAAGTATCTGCGATTCCGTCACTGGTTGATGCTCTTCACCAAAGCGATAGGTTAATGCAGCTTTCGCCATTGCCTGCTGAGCGGGTGGCGGTAACAGAAGTGACTGCATGGCATCGCGCTTCTCTTCTACCCGGTCAAATATTCCGAGCACTTCATAAGCTCCTTCAATCACTTTCTCCACCACATTTCCTTTATGCGGTACGCGCACTTCGCCAAAACTCTCACCGCATATTAGCCCGTTCTAGCAAACCGCACGGAACAATCCCGGCAGCATCTGGTATGAGCTTGAACCGTCATGGCTATTGAGCAGAATTATTTCTGGCACCTGTTTGCCGGTAATTTGTCCTTCGCGACGCAGGCGCAGCATGTGTTTGGTGTGCTCTCGCTTACTCAGATCTCGCACGCGGGTCTGGCAGGCAAAGAACGGTTGAAAACCCTCGCGTTGAAGGTTGTCGAGGAGGGTAATGGTAGGGATGTAAGTGTAACGCTCACTGCGGGATTCATGCTTTTCTTCACTGAAGACACTCGGAACGTAATGCGCCAGTTCATCTTGGGTTAACGGGCGATCACGGCGCACTAAATTGACCGCACCAAAGCGGCTGGCTAATCGGGTCATAATTAATTCCTTCGGGCATAAAAGCGAAAAGGCCATACTTCCCTAGGGATGTATGGCCTCAGCATGCTGATAATGTTTTGGATATCTTTTGTCGCAGTGGTGGTTTGCACAGCCTGATAGTTCGGTAGAGCCCCGTCCGTTGCATTGCGGTTGCTGCTCAATCAAACCTATTGTTGCGGGTCTTACGCGAACAAGTACTCGTCCATCATCAGTGTAGGACTGACAAAAAGTCCCACTCACTTGCCATGCTGCGGAAACATTAAAAGCTGAGGCACCTAACATCACTGTCAGTATCGTAGTTTTAAGAGGTATGATTATTTTCATTAAAGGTTCTCCATAACAGATAAGATATACAGGCTAAATCAGGTCTTCCTGATAGCTGGGACTAATAGCGAAATGTGTTAATAACATCACTGATAAGAGGAAAATGCGGTAGTGCCGCAATAAAGCACTCACCAGCAGTCAGGTATGAAATATCTTCGCGACGTTTAAAGCGCCCCTCATCAAGCGTGACAGCGCCAATACTGGTCAGAGCAAACACACGGATTTTTCCCGACTGGCACACCACCAGATACCATTCCTCCACATAGTGAATAAGACGGTAAGGCTCCAATGCTTCATGACACTCCCCTTCAACCAACACAGTGATTTGTCGTTTCTGGCTGATAGCCTGCACAAGATGGGAAAAGAACTCGGGTAACGCGACATGGGATTTCAAGGGGGCATGCCAGATCAGACAAGGTGAAGTCCCGGACTCGTTCATTAGCAGGTTCATTAGTTGCCTGTCTTGCACCGGGATTATCCGCGCAATCCCTGTGGTACGGATAAACGAGAATGCGCCAGATGAATAATCGGGTGGTTGGCAATCATTCAAACGGTATCGTCCATTTTCATCCAGAATATCCAGGTGGATTAGCCTCTGATTGAAGTCACGTTGTAAAGTGCGTTCAGAGACACCGAATTCATCCACCAGAGATTTGAGTGAGAGTGTTTCTCCCGAAAGCAGGCGGCTAATAATGACCGATAATCTGATCGCCAGTCGGTCGTAACGTGAGTCTTGCTCGTTGACGGACATATGGCCTCTCAGGGCAATAAATATGTTTCTATTTCATTCGGTTATTATGCAGCACAGGCCGGACACGTTATGTCGGCAAAGATAGGTTAAAGTACTGAAATCTGAAAAATAGTGCGGCACGATAACGCATTGTTAAGAAAGGTTTTGTCTGATAAACATTCATCATAGCGACACAACCTGACGGAGATGGAGTTAGCCAAAGACTCTGTCCCACAACACGGCGGCAAGTTGCACTAGTTTTTGGCGCAGTGTTCTCAAAAAGATGGTCCAGCCTGATGGGAAAGAGTCAGGGTTTATCACCGTATCAAATGCAGTTCCTGCCATCTCGCCAAACCGCTGGCGTACAGCATCGTTGCTCTCTGTGGTTAGGTTCTCTGGTTTCAATTGGCGATAAAAGGCGCTGCTAGCCTGTATCGGTAATGCATGCACTATAAGCTCTACAAGGACAGTCAGGTTGTAGCCAGTATGAGCGGAAACTGCTATTACCGGATAAGAAGAGGGAAACTGACCCGCAATTTGGGCGCTGATGGCGGCCAATGAAAGGCATTGTGTTGGAGAAGGCCGATCCCTGCACTCAGAGTTAGTTGGCAACGGAGGAATACATTCAGCCTGTGTTATCACAAATAAGAAACGTGATGCATCAGCGCCATTAGAAAGTAATAATCGGTGCGTTGTAATATCTATTGCCCGAGCGCGGTCTTCAGCCCGTAATACCCAAATAACCAAATCCAGTTCAACAAACAAACGATGATAGAGCGCCATATACTCAGCATCGAACTCAGGAGTTTCGCCCACACCAGGAAGATCGATAAGGGTTATGCTGCGTTCGCCCACAGTGAGGACCAAGCGCTGTGGCTCACGGGTACAAGCCATAAGCTCGCTAGTCAGACAAATTTGCTCCTGGAATAGTGCGTTGCAAAGGCTGCTTTTACCTGCGCCGGTTTTACCCATAATTCCAATCACTGGCTCGTAGTCGATGGATTGCTTTAATTGCTTCAGGATGCGTTCAGTTGTAGAGAAGGGTAGGAAGCTAAGGCAGGCTTGGAATGCGTTTACCGCATCCTGTGAATCAGTGTGTTTGGACATAAGGCGCTCCTTTGAATGTATTACCTGAAAGTCTTTCGGTACTTCAAAGGGGTAATGAGGGTGTGAAATTTTTTGGAATGGTAGTGGTAAGTTAACTTACTGTATTGTCGCCACAAAGCGTGGAAAAATGAGCGCCAAAAACGACAATTTTGGCGCTATTTGTGTATGGTATTGCATCACCTCTTCAACTTAGTTTAAGACCACTTCCGAAGGCGTCGCCTGACCCTGGTAGTGTGTCAAACACATACTCTGGGATGATAAAAAAGGTAGTCTCTTTGCTCTGCCTGCCCATGAAATAGAAAAAGCTAACGATTTGGCTCATCTCCCCGACGTCAACAACCTGAAGTGAGAAAAAGCTGTTGTAGAGATCAACAATTTCTTGGGGACTCTCAATAGCTGCGCCAAAAAAGTGCCGTAGATATCGCCTTAGAAGTAGGTACATGCATCTTTCGTAGTTGTCCCTGCCCCATGCCCGAAATGGATGCCTTGTGGATAAAGCCGTATCGTCAAACCAACGCTGAATCCTCATGAAACGCATCAGGAAGCGGTCACGATCACCTGTTAAGATCGCATAAAACATGATAGCAGCCACTAATTCAACATAGATAGGAAGAAGACCCTCGTAATCTCGCCGAATACCTTGAAGAAATTTAACAATGTCATGGTGCCCTAAGCGTAATAATTCCTCAATTAACAGCTTTAGTAGGGGAAATTCATGATGCATCCCCCTAAACTCCAGCTGTTTAGCGTAATTGCCATAAAAGTACTTTAGTTTGCCAATTGATGAAAGTTCTTCGTCTACTACCTTTTTTCCAAATCGTGTAACTAAATAAATTTTCAAAATAGTAGATCACTGGAAGGGAACTCAGTCCGATTTTTGCGATCTGATCAATTGCGAAAAATCCCAAACCCCAACACGGACTGAGTGATGCCTATCATAGCACCCATACCTCAAGATGAATGCCAGAAAATGAGAAAACTTATCCATAAAACTCGCGATAAGAACTATTCCCGTCGATTGACGGCGCTATTGATGCTCAATGAGGGATTGACGGTGACTTATGTTGCTAAAACCCTTCACGCCGCGCGTTCTTCCGTCAATCGTTGGGTTGAGTGGTTTACGTTATATGGGCTCGAAGGACTCAAAAGTTTACCCGTTGGCCGACCTGCTGTCTGGGATCTCTCCCCTCTCTATAACTTATTGCTTGTCTTATTACAGCAATCCCCCCAAGAATTAGGCTATCTCCGCTCTCGCTGGAGCCTTGAGCTCATGACTCATACCCTTAATGAATGACTCAACCTCTCTCTGACGCAAAATGTCCTCTATCGTTACTTTGCTCAGGCGGGGATTGTCTGGCGCAGAGCGGCACCCACGGTGAAACAACCTGATCCTGAAAACGTCATATCAAGATGTTTTGGGCAGTATACCTAAGAGTTGTAACTTGATAGATAACCGTCCCAGGTGAGTTTACTGCATTCTTCATCTGAGGGGGCGTCCTATAAGAGGACAGCATCGAACTCCTGCGTAACTGTCCGTACGTTCTCGCCATAAAATGTATACAAAATTGGTAAACTTTATGAGGAAAAAGAACTATAATATACCATGTTTTATTTTTTGCATTATAAATCAATGAATTGGTGGTTACGTGAATGGTAAATTGATTGTGCGGTTGGTGGACTCAGCGCTGTCAGGCAAGTTGGAGCAAGTGAAAATCATTGCTAATATTTTAAGCAGTGAGCTGCGCACAACTGACCCCGAGTCAAGTAAGCAATTATCAAAAATGATTGGTAATTCATTACGCTCAGCGCCAGAAAGGATCAATCCGCACCTCATAAAAGGTGAGGAAAATAACACGTTTTTATTCGATGCAAAAAAGAATGATGATGAATTGAATAAATTAGTGCTGTGCTCACAAAACAAAGAGGCTCTAAGCCAAGTTATTAAAGAGCACAAAAATGCGAGAAAACTAGCTCAACATAAATTAGAGCCAATCAAAACTCTTATTTTTAAAGGGCCGCCGGGTGTTGGAAAAACACTTACAGCAGAATGGCTAGCTCGTGAAATGGGATTGCCGATTAAAGTAGTAAATTTAGCTGCCATAATGAGTAGTTTATTAGGGCAGTCAGGTAATAATTTAATAAATATATTTAAAGAGGCATCTAATACTCCATGTATCTTATTGCTCGATGAATTTGATTCATTAGCAAAGAAAAGAGATGATGAACGCGATATTGGCGAGCTTAAACGACTGGTCACTGTGTTATTACAAGCAATAGATCATTGGCCTAGCACTTCTATATTAATAGCGGCTACTAATCATGCTGAGCTTCTTGATCCTGCGATCTGGAGACGGTTCGAAATAAAACTCGATTTTAAATATCCGCAAGACAAGGAAATAAAAGAGTTTCTGTTAAATTTAACCGGTAATAAAAAAATAGCTGATTTATCAATTTTGTTCAAGGGTATGTCATATAGTGATATCAGAAATGATATAAATCTTATCCAAAAATCAGTTATTTTGGATAATAAAGATATGATTTCACAATTAGCGACATCTTTTTTAAAGAATGGAGAAAAAGATAATTTCACGCTGGAAGAAAAAAAGAATATTGCTGTGCATTTAGTAACAGCAAATGTTTCACAACGTAAGGTTTCCGAAATATTAAATATTTCTAGGCCTACGATAAAAAAAGCTCTTTCTGAATAAGGGATGTACATGAAAAAAGTTATTTTAGGTAATGGTGAAAAATATGCTATTCCGAATGATTATTCAGGAAGACCACCTGGTGATGAACCTCACCCTTATCCTTACAACATATCTTCTAGGCGTGTTGCAACAAAACTAGCAAATACACTGATTGAAGCAGATGAACTTCCTGCTGACGCCAAGCCTAATGATACGATTGTAACAGCTTTAACCCTTCATCCAAGTTTTTTAGCTAAGAGCTATTATCCTAAAGCTTTGCTAAATGACTACGGACTGACTAGTATTGGTAGCAAAGAGGTTTTTGTTAAACCTGAGACTGCTGTTAATAAAGTTCAAAAGACTCAATCCGTCTCAAGTTCGCTATATTTTTTATCCGGGAAAAAATCTTCTTTTGAGAAGCTTCTTGCCGATATTGAAGAAAATAATCTCAGCGAGGAGGTTAGTACTGATATTGGTAAAATAGAGGAGCTACGATTATATTCATTCAAAGATAAAATAAAATCAAAAGAAGATGAGCAATATAACACTTATGAGGTGGTTTTGCATGCCGACGAGACAGAGAAAGATAAAGTCTTAAGTTTTATATCTTTTATCGAAAAGATGGATGGTGAAATAGATAAAAGTAAGATAAGGTTTATTGGTGGGTTAGCATTTTGTTTTGTTAAAATTGACTGTTCTAAAATAAGTGAACTAGCTAAATTTGTATTCGTGCGTGTTGTTAGGCCTGCATCTAAAATAAATTTATTTAATTCTTTTTTAGATATGGATGATGTTAACTCAGATGCAAAAAAACAAGTATCTGGTAAAGAATCTATCGCTGTATCTAAACATGAGATTCAAAATGCAAATGCTCAACCATTGGTTGCAGTTTTTGATGGCGGTTTAATATCTAGCCAGCTATCAACTACGCATCTTAGATATTTTGATCTGACAGGAAGTAACGATGGTGATTCTAAAATATTTACTCATGGCGAGCTTGTAACATCCGCTGTGATGTATGGAACGATGGAAGAACTTTCTTCAGATGAACATGAAATCATTCCATTAGATCACTACAAAATCTATTGCGAAAAAGATGATGAAGATATTGGTTTAGTAGATGTTCTTGACCGTATATGCTCAGTCCTTTCTAAAAGAAAGTATAAAATAGCCAATATAAGCTTAGGGCCGGAAGTTCCTTGCCCAGATGATGAGCCGAATCTCTGGACATCGACTCTAGATAAAATTGCTGCTGATGGTTCTGTGCTCTTAATAATTGCGGCTGGTAACACTGGAGGAATGCTTAATGATTTTCCAGAGGATGAGGATTTAGCTCGAATTCAGCCTCCGGCCGATATCCTTAACGGTATGAGTATTGGCGCAACTGACTCTCAGAAAAACAAATGGTCTAGAGCAAATTATAGTAGTATCGGCCCTGGTCGACGTCCAGGATATGTTAAACCGGATGTTGTTTTTTTTGGTGGATGCAATTCTGACCAAGGAGAAAAACTTAGACTTATTGGTTTATACGATTTTGAGGAGAAAAAGAAATATGGGACAAGTTTTGCAGCACCCTTGGTTACTCGATTAGCTGCACGATTAGATCGAATGACTCTAGGTAAGTTACCTCCTGCCACTTTGAGAAGTTTGTTAATCCACTCTGCGGAATCTAACAATGATAAAAAAGGTTGTGGTTGGGGGCGGGTTGATAAAAATTTACATAATTTTGTATTTTGTTCTGATGATTCAGTTACAATTATTTACCAAGGTATTTTGAACAAAAGTAGTGGTGTAAGAGCCGCTATTCCGTGTCCTAGTATTTTACAAAAAATAAAGACGAATGTCGCATTGGAGGCAACGATTTGTTTTTATACTGAGGTCGATCATCAACATCCAGTGAGTTATTCACGCGCGGGAATTGAAGTCACTTTTCGTCCGCATAGCAAAAAATTTACTTTAGATAAAGTTACGGGTAAATTACCATCCGAAGCTGCTACTAGAACTCTTTTTAGTAAAACAAAAATTTATGGTAACGAACAAACACTTAGAAGAGACGCCCATAAGTGGGAAACATGTTATAAAGTGAGTGATTCATTTTTCTCAACAAGTATCTTAGAGCCATGTCTTGATATTCGCTATTTAACTAGAGATGAAGGTCACGCATTATCCAATAAAGAAATGCGTTCATTGCCAGAGTTAAATTATTCTTTGGTCGTCACCTTAAAAACTAAAAAAACGACTAAACTGTATGATTATATTGTCAATGAATATAATTTGTTAAAGCCATTAGACATTAATGTTAAAGAAGAAGTTATTGTTTAACTTGGAGAATTTATGAAACGAATTATGAGTTACTCCGCTTTACGAGACAGTGAGGCTAAAAGCACCCTAGATTTTTATGAAGAGCTTTCAAATAAGGCTTTGAAATGTATTGGTGTATTAACATCTCATGATGCAAACTCAACTACAACAATTAAGCAAATAAAATCTATCATGGGTATTAATTACAATGCATTATCAACAATTGTTAAAGGTTTAAAAAAATCAGGATATATATCCGTCAGCATCATAAATCATGAACGTGTCGGGGATTCTAATAATGTTGGCCCAGATAATTTAAATATAAGACTTACCAGAGAAGGCCTGAATGCCATTCTTAAACTTACGAAATAACAGCAAAAAATATGATGATAGCACATTTCCGACTAGGGCTATCTTGCTGATTTTATTGATGATTGCTCCTGCTAACTTCTTCAGTCTTGAGGGGATTATGGAATACTTTTGTGTTTTTATAATTGGTGTTCTGTTAAGTGCTATCGAGTTAGGTTCAAGATATAAAGATGAACCTGTTTCAGTAATGAAATGCCTTCCAGGGGCATTTTATTTATTCATTAACGGCTTGATTTGTTGTGCTGGGTTATTCTTATTACATACCTTTGGTGTCAATCAACAAGTTTCTGAAAGCCTAAATCTTACAACAACGAATGAAGCGAGTAAGCAAGTCGCTAATGTTCTTTATGCCTCTATTGGTAGTTTTTTTGTAATGCGTAGCTCCTTTCTTAAGCTTGGGTCCGAAAATTCCCAATCACAAATTGATTTAGGCCTCAACTTGATATTAAAAAAAATGATAGACATTATTGATAGGCAAGTTGATCGAGACCAAGCGGGGCGGAGATCTAAGGATATAACTGAAATTCTTAATGATGTCAGTTATGAAGATTTATCATCAAAGGTCCACCCATTTTGCTTACAGCTTATGCAAAATGTTCCAGGTGATGAATCTGATACTCTGTTTAAAGAGTTGGAATCAATTAAAGCTTCAGATGTGAGTCTTGAGTCGAAAAAATTGGCGATTGGTTTGCAGTTATACAACATTGTAGGAAAAAAACTGTTTTCATCTATTGTTACTGATCTAAAAGTTAATGCAAAATCGACCACTCCTAATGAAGAGATTATCGAAAGTGAAGAGAATGATTTTGAAAGCTCTTTTAGTGATATAGTGGCTGAGGCAAAAAATAAAACACAAGAAGCGCAAGAAGCGCCATTGGCGACCTCCTAGAGGAAGTCGAAAACTATTAGACGATCAATCGTGCCAGTAAAGGCACGTATTGGTTGGAAGATTCTAAAAATAAGATTCAACGTGTTTAAAAAGTTTAATAAATATAATTTTCGTGAATTTCTTTGATCTCTTTTGCAATGTTAAATTTTATTTTTCATTAAATTTCATCTTAATAGATGTGAACATTTATTAAGAATGGAGAAATATTTTTTTCTTCTTATTAATCTATACCGAATGAACTTCAAGATGCTTGAGTCGTCAGATATAAAAACATTTAAATTCAACAACATAATCGTTTTTCAAACATGCACTTTGAAGTATCTTGAGTATATAATTAAAAATCAACCTTTAAAATTTTAATAACCTTTGATTACTTAACTTAGTAATATAATCTCCGTACCACTGCATCATTTCTTTCCTTCCATCCAGATATTGCGCATGGTTGTAAGCCCCACGAATCGCATTCTTATCCACATGAGCAAGCTGAGTTTCAATCCACGCCGAGTTAAAACCTTCTTCATGCAGAATGGTACTCATTGTGTGACGAAAACCATGCCCCGTCAGCCTTCCTTTGTATCCTAATAACTCAATCACCTGATTAATGCTTTCCTTTGAGATCGGCTTAGTACGATCATTACGTCCAACGAAAACAAGAGGGTACATGCCGGTAACTGGCTTAAGTGATTCAAAAAGTGCCACTACCTGATCTGACAGCGGAACGGTATGTGGTCGTTTCATCTTCATTACTTCAGCTGGTATCTCCCAGAGTCGCTTTTCAAAGTTGATGTCTTCCCAGCGGGCGAAACGTAACTCCTGAGTTCGTACACCTGTAAGCATGATAATTTGGGTTGCCGTTTTGGTGATAATACTGCCGGGATACCCTGCAAGATCGCTAAGGAAGTGCGGTAGTTCTTCGGCAGTCAGGAAGGGAAAATTTGTTTTCTTTGGTGTTGCAAGGGCAGTAGCGAGATCAGGGGCTGGATTATATTCAGCGCGTCCGGTCACGATCGCATGACGGAATACTTCACCACAGCGTTGCCTGACTTTGCGCATCTTTTCTAACGCTCCACGTTTTTCCATTCGGCGCAGAGTTTCAAGTAACTCCATCGGTTTTATCTCTGCAATGGGACGCTTACCAATGTAGGGAAAAACATCTTTCTCGAAGGTATCCATAATTTCGTCCCGATAGCGCAATGACCAGCGATCACCTCTCAACTGATGCCACTCTCTCGCAATTGCCTCAAAAGTGTTTTCAAAGCCTAGCTTCTGAGCGATTTTTTCTGCTTTCTTTACTTCACCAGGATCGTTACCTGCTGCCAGTACCTTTTTTGCAGCTTCACGTTTATCACGCGCTTCAGCCAAGGAGACTTCTGGATATACACCAAAAGCCAGACGTTTTTCTTTACCTGCGTAACGATACTTCAAACGCCAGTAACGTGAGCCGCTGGTTGCTACCTCAAGGTAGAGGCCACCGCCATCAGATAACTTGTAAGGCTTTTCTTTCGTTTAGCAGTATCAACTTGTCGGGCTGTTAACTTCATTGGGGGCACCTCAAAATAGGGGCATCTTTTATACCCCCCATAATGCCCCCAGAATGTACTTGATTCTGGTAGACATGAGTTGACCTCAGGAGAACATAACTGATTGCAATGGCAGGTAGTATAAGGGATTTATTGACTGTGGTGGAATTCAGGGAAGGCTAATTGGCGGAAGATCACAGGAGTCGAACCTGCCAGAGACCGCTGGCGGCCCCATCTGGATTTGAAGTCCAGCCGCCCCACCGGGGACGATGATCTTCCATATAAATACAAAGAATTATGAAAAGCGACTCATCATAGCGCATATTATCTGGCTTCTGAATCCGTTTGCTGAAATCATTCTCAATTTGCTAAAAAGCATTAAATTTTATTGTTCATAAGCTCAACATTCGCGTTGTGTTTGCCAAATTTTACCTACATCTTATTAGCCGATACCCATTACGATACAGGGTTGCTCCGCTCAGCAATGTATCCAACACATAAACAGGACGCTTTATATGACTAATCCGTTACTCGTTCCATCAGGTTTACCAAAATTTTCTTCTATTAAACCAGAACATGTTGTTCCGGCTGTAAAGGAAGTCATTGCCAATTATCGCCAAACCGTCGAAAAAATATTGGCCGAGAATACCGTTTTTACCTGGGATAATCTGTGTCAACCATTGGCCGAAGCAGGGGATAAACAATCCCGTGCATGGTCACCAGTCAATCATCTGAATGCAGTTAAGAACAGCCCAGAATTACGCGCCGTCTATGAAGAAAGTTTGCCATTACTGTCCGAATTCAGTACCTGGTTAGGTCAGCACAAGGGATTATATCAAGCCTATAAGTCATTACGTGAAAGTGCTGAGTTTGAGAAGCTCTTTCTGCCTCAACGCAAAGTTGTCGAAAATGCACTGCGTGATTTTAAACTATCAGGTATTGGTCTGCCCGAAGAGAAGCAGAAACGTTATGGCGAGATCAGTGCACGTTTGTCAGATTTAAGTTCGCAATTCAACAATAATGTGCTCGATGCCACTATGGGCTGGACTAAATTAATTACTAATGTGAAAGATCTGTCTGGTCTGCCTGAAAGCGCGATTGCCGCCGCTAAAGCACAAGCAGAAGTTAAAGGACAAAAAGGCTGGCTACTGACTTTAGAAGCACCAAGTTACCAGCCGGTTATTACTTATGCAGATAACCGTGAACTGCGTCGGGAAATTTACCACGCCTACAATACCCGCGCATCCGATCAAGGCCCAAATGCAGGTAAATGGGATAACAGCGAAGTGATCGCCGAAATCCTTGCGCTGCGTCACGAACAGGCTCAATTGCTTGGTTTCAAAAATTATGCTGAACAATCCCTTGCAACCAAGATGGCAAAAACCCCGAAGGAAGTATTGGATTTTCTGAATGATTTGACAAAACGCGCGCATCCACAGGGCGAAGAAGAAGTAGATGAATTAAAAGGTTTTGCTAAATGGCATCATTGTGCCCACAAGCTGGAAGCTTGGGATATGACGTACTATGGCGAAAAACAAAAACAGTACGAGTTCTCTATCAATGATGAGCAGTTACGTCCTTATTTCCCTGAACAAAAGGCTGTTGAAGGGTTATTCGAAGTTGTTCGCCGTATCTATGGTATTACCGCCAAAGAGCGCCATGATGTAGAAACTTGGCATCCAGATGTCCGTTTCTTTGATCTGTACGATGACACCAATGAGCTGCGCGGTAGCTTCTATATGGATCTGTACGCACGCGAGAATAAACGTGGTGGCGCTTGGATGGATGAGTGTATCAGCAGAATGCGTCGTTCCAACGGTGAACTGCAAAAACCTGTCGCTTATCTGAACTGCAACTTCAATAAACCTGTTGGTAATAAACCAGCGTTGTTCACCCACAATGAAGTCAATACGCTGTTCCACGAGTTCGGTCACTGTCTACAGCATATGCTGACCCAGATTGAAACTGCCGGCGTTTCCGGTATTGGCGGTGTACCGTGGGATGCAGTCGAAATGCCAAGCCAGTTCATGGAGAACTGGTGTTGGGAACCAGAAGCACTGGCATTTATCTCTGGTCACTATGAAACCCAAGAGCCTCTACCACAATCCATGTTGGATAATCTTTTAGCAGCGAAAAACTATCAAGCGGCTATGCGGATCTTGCGTCAGCTTGAGTTTGGTCAGTTCGATTTCCGTCTGCATGTTGAGTATGATCCAAAGAAAGGTGCTCAGACCATGAAGACCTTAAAGGAAGTGAAAAAATTGGTCTCGGTAGTGCCTTCACCTGAATGGGGCCGTTTCCCACATTCATTCACCCACATCTTCTCCGGTGGTTATGCCGCGGGTTACTACAGTTATCTATGGGCTGATGTGTTAGCAGCCGATGCTTACTCCCGCTTCGAGGAAGAAGGCATTTTTAACCGCGAAACCGGGCAATCTTTCCTTGATAACATTTTGTCCCGTGGTGGTTCCGAAGAACCAATGGAGCTGTTCAAACGCTTCCGTGGCCGTGAACCAAAACTGGATGCAATGCTGCGCAAGGCCGGTATTAAAGGATAATTTAAGGTGGGAATCTGTTTAATCTGTGAACAAGGCGCTGATAACAGCGCCTTATCTCAACTGGTAGAGCGCTGGGAGTTAGTGCATAACGAAAGCGCTATTATGGCGTTGGTCCTTACCCCTCAACGCCTTGAACTTCGCAAACGAGATGAACCAAAGCTAGGTGGCATCTATGTCGATTTTGTATCAGGTGCAATGGCCCATCGCCGCCGCTTTGGTGGCGGACGCGGTGAAGCTATCGCTAAGGCCATCGGGATCAAAAAAGATTATCTGCCAACAGTCGTAGATGCTACCGCAGGCCTGGGGCGCGATGCCTTTGTACTGGCATCACTAGGTTGCCATGTAAGAATGCTGGAACGCCATCCTGTAGTCGCAGCATTGCTGGATGATGGGCTGCAACGGGGTTATCAGGATGAAGAAATTGGTAGCTGGCTGCAAGAACGCATGACACTGCTCCATGCCTCCAGCATTACAGCGCTGGCCGATATTACGCCACAGCCCGATGTCGTTTATCTTGATCCTATGTATCCACATAGGCAGAAAAGTGCACTGGTTAAAAAAGAGATGCGAGTGTTCCAATCTCTGGTTGGCGCTGATGAAGATGCTGATAGTTTGCTATCCCCTGCACGCGCTTTGGCAAAACGCCGCGTCGTGGTAAAGCGGCCTGATTATGCAGAACCCTTAGCTGGAGTTGCTGCATCAGCAGCTATCACCACGAAAAACCACCGTTTTGACATTTATCCTTGTTAAAAAAATCAGCCGTATATTGCGGCTGATATCTTTTAGCCTACAGAATACCTTGAGCAAGCATGGCGTTGGCAACTTTCACAAATCCAGCAATATTCGCACCCTGAACATAATTGGTCTGTTTACCCTCGCCACCATACTCAACACAGGCGTGGTGAATATCTAGCATGATGTGATGCAAACGTGCATCCACTTTTTCAGCCTTCCAACCTAAACGGGCCGCATTTTGTGCCATTTCCAAACCAGATGTTGCCACGCCACCCGCATTGGCTGCTTTACCTGGTGCAAATAGCACACCGGCTTCAATAAAGGCTTCAGTTGCTGAAATAGTTGCTGGCATATTCGCCCCTTCAGCAACAGCTTTAACGCCATTCTTGATAAGAACCTTAGCCGCATCTAAATCCAGTTCATTCTGGGTAGCACATGGCAAAGCGATATCAACCGGCACAGACCACGGTTGTAACCCTTTCAAGAAAGTCAGACCCCGCTCTCTGGCATATTCTTCCACTCGGCCATAGTGTTGGTTTTTTATCTCTTCAAGATGAGCCAGCTTCTCTGGTGTGAAACCTTCCTCATCGACTAAGGTACCGCCGGAATCCGAAGCGGTTACCACTTTCGCTCCCAATGCCATACATTTTTCAATCGTATATTGCGCGACATTACCAGCACCGGAAACCGATACGCGCATACCTTCAAACCCCATGCCATGACGTTTTAACATGGCATTGACGAAATAGACCAGACCATAACCAGTTGCTTCCGGGCGAATCAAACTACCGCCAAAAGAGAGACCTTTGCCAGTGAATACACAAGCCGTGTTGTTAGAAAGCTTTTTCATCATCCCTGACATAAAAGCCACTTCACGGCCACCCACACCAATATCACCTGCGGGCACATCGGTATCTGGCCCCAAATGTCGGTACAATTCTGTCATTAATGCCTGGCAAAAACGCATCACTTCGCCTTGGCTTTTTCCTTTAGGATCAAAATCTGAACCGCCTTTACCTCCACCCATTGGTAAGGTTGTCAGCGCATTTTTCAAGGTTTGTTCAAAGCCCAGGAACTTCAGAATAGAGAGATTCACCGATGGATGAAAACGCATACCACCTTTATATGGCCCAATGGCTGAGTTGAACTGCACTCGCCATGCACGGTTTACCTGAACTTTACCCTGATCATCGACCCAACAAACCCGAAACTGGATAACCCTTTCTGGCTCCACCATACGCTCCAATAAGCTGTGTTCGCGGTATTTTGGATTTTGTTCAAGAAACGGCCAAAGAGAGGTGAATACTTCCCGAACAGCCTGGAGATATTCTGGTTGATATTCATCCCTGCGTTGAATCGATCCAAGAAATGAAGACAAAGATAGTAAACAGCTCATTTAGTTATTCCTTATTTCTACTTCGGTTGTGATGGGACCCCAGCCATTTTCTAATAATTATTTTTGTCGAAAATGTGAGGTAAGTTGTGTTTGCCCTTTGAATATATCACTGTTCTATATTCATCTTTCAAGAAGTTTTTTTGCAGAAAGGTAAAAAAAATTTCTTGATTGCATCGGGTATAAACCAAACAACACTCCATTTCACCCAAAAAAACGCCTGCATAAGCAGGCGATTTTATCGAATAACTTTTCAATCTGTTGTCATTCATCATCACGCAGAGGAACAATCAGCATATCAACATGCACCGTATTAATTAACTGACGAGCAGAAGACATCAATTTGCTCCAGAAATCCTGATGATGACCGCAAACAACCATATCTATGTCATATTTCTTAATTGCATCAACGAGTACTTGCCCCAGATCACCGCTACCACTCAGGGTTTCCTGAATGTCATAATCTGAATTTGCAGAGAGAGCTTTCAGCGCACTGCGGGTCTCGTCAGTAATACGTTGCTGCATATCACCGAGATTAACATCAATCAAACCGGTGTAGAGATCGGAATAGTTAACATCAACATGGATCAGGGAAACTTTGGCATTGTCCGGTTTAGCCATAGAAACAGCTTTTCTCACCAAAACCTGACTTTCCGGGGATAAATCAACCGCAACAAGAATATGTTTGTAAGCCATAAGCGAACTCCTTCCATAATGCCGAATTAGTGAGTTGGCAGGGCAAATTGCCACTATCCTGTGTTTATACCCGTCATCTTTCAAATTGCCTCTTTGTTGGCTGCACTCACTCACCCCGGTCACATAGTTATCTATGCTCCCGGGGATTCGCTCTCTTGCCGTCGCGATGCATCTTGAAATCCATAGGGTATATTACTACTGAGGATGTTCTTCAAGTACTGTTTCGATCACAGATCATCGTATTCAACGACTGGACAAAGAACATCCACCAAACAACATATACCACAATTGTTCTTCCTGCCACTTGATGGATAACAAAATCCTACTCTGAATTTATGGCCTTCCTTGAAACTCAGCATATTTACGCGAACAACTAATCAGTCTCTCTAGAGTTGTATGGTTGGATAAAACTGACTAGATAAGTGTTTATGATGTTTTTCTGCCAGTTTTGTCCCAACTGACACAGAACAGGTTTTTTGTACTATCTGACTATCTTTCCTACAATAAATATAAGGTGTCACCACCTGCAATTTTGATTTTTTCTTTTTTGTGACAGCTCTAGCTAACCATTCTAAGGAGGGGATTATGTTCAGTACAATCGCACTGTTTTGGGCACTGTGTCTTGTCTGCATTATCAATATGATGCGCTACTTCTCTTCACTACGAGCATTGCTGTCCATTCTTCGTCAGTCTGATCCCTTGCTTTATCAATCAGTAGACGGTAACGGCTTTTTCACTACTCATGGGCAACTTAATAAGCAAATACGGCTAGTGAACTACATCAATTCACAACGTTACCTTGATCATCATGATCCAGAAGTTGTTCTTCGTTGTGAAAGGTTGAGAAAACAATTTATTTTGACCAGTGCACTGAGTGGACTAGTTGTTATTTGCCTGATTTCTATGTTGATTTGGTATTAAAGAAAAAGGCGGTATAGTTGATCCATACCGCCTTCAAATTATCCATTAAAATAATTAAATCAGTTTCAAAGCGAACCAGTAAAGCGTACCGGACAACCCGATTGAAACCGGCAGCGTCAGTATCCAAGCCAACATGATATTCTGGATAGTTTTCCTCTGAACACCACCGCCATCGACTAACATCGTTCCAGCCACCGCAGAAGAAAGTACCTGCGTAGTAGAGACCGGCATACCGGTATAACTCGCAACACCAATTGAAACAGCAGCAGTCATCTGAGCTGAAACACCCTGCGCGTAGGTCATACCTTTTTTGCCAATCTTCTCACCAATAGTGACTGCAACACGTTTCCAGCCAACCAGCGTTCCCAAAGACAGTGCTAGTGCTACCGCAATGATAATCCAGACAGGTGCATACTCAACGGTGTGTAATAAATCTTTCCGCAATTTATTCAGGAAACGGGCGTCTTCAGCACGGGTTTCCGGCAGTTTAGCCAAAGACTCAGCCGTATCAGCAATACACATCAACATGCGACGCATATTGTTACGCTGTTCAGCACTCAGCTCACTGTAGCTCTGAATGCCCTTTAATAGGCTTTCTGTCTGATCAAGAACAACAACAGCACGCGTAATATCACAATGGAATCGCCCTTCCGATTCATCTTCCGCAACAGCAACCGAGGGAGTCAGTTCAATTACATGGGATAACGCTGCGCCATGCTGCTGATAATATTGCTGCAAGTGAGTAATGGCATCGTAGGTACGGGCAATGTCATAACCATTGGCATTCATGTTTACGACAAATCCCGCTGGAGCCACACCAATTAGCACCAGCATAATCAAACCGATACCTTTCTGACCATCATTCGCCCCATGAGAGAAGCTGACACCTACCGCAGATAAAATCAGCGCAGTGCGTGTCCAGAAAGGAGGTTTACGCTTACCATCCTTCTTTTCTCGTTCAGCGGGAGTCAGATGAATACGTTTACGTTTCTTGGTGCTACTCCAGTAACGGCGCAGTAGAAACACGATTGCCCCTGCAATGATCAATCCGATTAAAGGAGAGAGGATCAACGACAGGAAAATCTGTATCATCTTTGGCACATTCAACGCATCAACCACAGAAGAACCGGTTACGATCGCATTGGTCAAACCGATACCAATGATAGAACCAATCAGGGTATGAGAACTGGATGCAGGTAAACCGAAATACCAGGTCCCAAGGTTCCAGACAATCGCAGCCAGCAACATGGAAAACACCATAGCAAGGCCATGAGCAGAACTGACATTGAGAAGAAGATCGGTTGGAAGTAAATGTACAATCGCGTAAGCGACACTTAATCCACCAAGAAGAACACCAAAGAAGTTAAATACCCCAGCCATAACAACGGCGAACTGTGCTCGCATAGCACGGGTATAAATAACTGTTGCTACCGCATTCGCGGTATCATGAAAGCCATTAATGGCTTCATAAAATAGCACAAACAGTAGTGCCAGTACTAACATTAGGCTGGTGTGAAAATCCAGGCCAGTAAAAAGATGTAGCATAAACGTTAAGCCAGTTAGTTGGACATGAACGCGGCGCATTATCAGTGACAAATGCTAGCGGGGGAAGTGAAATATGAACTTTTTTTGATTTCATGACAACTAGATAACAATAAGAAATAGGAATACTCCTTATATATCATTAAATTACATATCTTTTAAAAAATTGACAATTTTAAGTTATAAAGGACTTTTTCCCTACAAACTTATCAAAAATACAACATATTAGGGGAAATTCCCCACTAAATTATTTAGTCATAAAGAGAAAAACAGTGGAAAAATTTGATGCGGTGATTATTGGTGCCGGTGCAGCAGGTTTGTTCTGTGCAGCTCAGGCTGGACAGCTCGGTTTACGGATACTCGTTCTGGATAATGGTAAAAAAGCCGGGCGTAAGATTTTGATGTCCGGTGGTGGACGTTGCAACTTCACTAATATGTACACAGAACCATCAGCTTATCTTTCTGCTAACCCCCATTTTTGCAAATCTGCTCTGGCCCGTTACACACAATGGGATTTTATCGAACTGGTTCAGCGTCATGGCATTGCTTACCATGAAAAAACACTAGGGCAGCTTTTCTGTAATGATTCCGCCCAACAGATAGTTGATATGTTGCTGAAAGAGTGTGAAGCCGGTCAGGTCACTATTCGTCTGCGCAGTGAAGTTAGCCAGGTAGAAAAAAATGAGCAAGGTTTCGTTATCCTCGTTAACGGAAAAGAAGTAAGTACACGCTCACTTGTTATCGCTTCCGGTGGATTATCTATGCCAGGTCTTGGAGCAACGCCTTTTGGGTATCGAATTGCAGAACAGTTCGGCATGAAAGTCTTGCCAACCCGCGCCGCCCTTGTACCTTTTACTCTGCATAAACTACTACTGGAGCAACTTCATATGCTCTCTGGTGTGTCCGTTCCCGCCATTGTCACCGCCGAAAATGGCGTTCTATTCAAAGAAAATATCCTGTTTACTCACCGAGGACTCTCTGGTCCAGCAATCTTACAAATTTCCAGTTACTGGCAATCAGGAGAGTTTGTGAGTATTAACTTACTTCCAGATAATGATCTGGAAGCCCTTCTGGAGAAAGAGCGGAGTTCTCATCCAAACCAAAGCGTAAAAAATACTTTGGCAAAATTATTACCAAAGCGGTTGACAGAGTGCCTGCAAACGCTCGGCCAAATCCCAGATATTGCTCTTAAACAACTAACCCCAAATCAGCAAACACAGTTGGCGGTAAACCTCCAATCATGGCGGGTACAACCCAACGGTACAGAGGGCTATCGCACCGCCGAAGTGACAATGGGAGGTATCGACACTCACCAACTCTCATCCAAAACGATGGAAGCTAATCAGATAAAAGGACTCTATTTTATCGGGGAAGTGGTAGACGTCACCGGCTGGCTTGGTGGCTATAACTTCCAGTGGGCATGGAGTTCCGCCTGGGCATGTGCTCAGGCGTTGTGACTGGTGTGGAGAGACAATAAAGTTTGCCCGTAAGGAGATTTACAAGTTTCGTCCAACTAAAAATCGGGAAAAATGATACTGGAAAGCCGGATGAGGTCGAAAGTCTCATGTCCGGTTTGGAGAGGAGGCGTTCGGAAAAGTGTCATAGCAAATGGTAACTCGCTGGCGCTCTACTCTATTTCACGTCCAGTTGCGTGAGAGCCTATGGGTGAGATCCCCTCGGGCAACTCGACCATATCTAACTACCGGAATTATGACCTGGGTGGTTTATACCCGTTATCTTTCAAGTTGCCTCTTTGTTGGCTGCACTCACTCACCCCGGTCACATAGTTCTCTATGCTCCCGGGGATTCGCTCCCTTGCCGTCGCGATGCATCTTGAAATCCATAGGGTTTAGCTCTGTCAGTTGACGCAGTCATCATTCTGAAAATGACAGATATGGAGCATATTTTTAATTGAAGATTCTAATATTATGAAGAGGAACAGTTATTGCGGAGCGTTGATTGGCGAGTATAGAGCGCGAAAATGCCCCATAAACAGGTGTCATTATAATGATAGAATCATCGGGCTCCGAAAGTGCATTAATTATAATATCAATCGCAGTAACAACACCTGGGCTCTGAACAATCCAATCGGGTTCAATTGTCCAGTCATGCCTGTTTTTTTGCCAGTCTGTAATCGCATTTAATGTTGATAAGCTACAATTAGAGCCTATCCCAATAGGGTTTTGTTCCAAACTATAATCCCGCACGCAAAATGTAACATAGCTTCATAGTTTTCGACCTTCTTTTCCCATCGGATCAGTATCCGGCGAAAGCGATTCATCCAGCTAT
>NZ_CAWNWY010000005.1:0-175462 GCF_963878365.1 Photorhabdus sp. HUG-39
TAATATTATTGATGCATGTATTTACTATCAGGTTTATTTATTCTCATTTTTTCGATTAGTAATTGATAAATAAATAGCAACTTGAAACTGACCATAAACACCCAAAAAACGGCCCAGCTTTACAGCTACTGATAAATAAATCCCTTTTTCTATATATGATTCAATAATTTTATACATCTTGCTCTGATTTATTTTGTAAATAATGATTGAGACAACTAAAAAAACAAAAAATGAAATGTAAAGGATAGTCATAATGATAAGAGTTGAACTGTTTATGTTAATTTCCCATTGGTATTTTAATTAATAGGGTGTGTTTTATGTATTCGTTAAATACTTGTATAACAAGAGAAGTAGACAGCTTAAAATGAATAAGAATATAGAGGCAGAAAATAAATGATAATAGATAATCATTATTGATGCAAGTTTTTTAGGTATACTCTTTGCGAACTCATATGCTTCTTGCGGGATGGAATTGCCTATAAAAGCACGAGATATTATAGTCTTTCTTATAGTTATTATCTGGTAGAAAAAACATGATAGATAATAACTCCCATAGAAACCGGAAAACGATATTACATATATAATTTGTGGGATAAAAAACCCATTTTGTATATATTCGTCTATAATTTCTGTGAAGGATTTTTTATTTATTCCATAAAAAACGAATAAAGATAGTAACAAAAACATACTAACTAAAAATAAAGAAAGCATGATAAAGTTAACTGTATTAATTAAGATATTCATGTTATTCACTTACTATTTTATCGATTAAGAAATCTCTTGCTTTGCTTCCGGCAACTCCACCTACTACACTACCGACAGCCACACATATCCATTTAGCACAATGAATAATGTTTTTGAATTAAGACTATTATTGTTGATGTAAAAAATAATGCTCCACCTATATAAGTGGTAATGATATATATTTTTATCCAATGAGTTAAGCTGGAGGGTAGATTTTGAATAAAATCATAAGATTCTTGGTGCATATATTTGCTATCAGGATGATTTTTTTTCATTTTTTTTCCAGTTAACAGCCTGTAGAAGAACATAACGACTTGAAACTGATCACGCATCCTTCCGAAGCGTTGTATTGTTATGCCTGTTGGTAAATAAAATCCTTCTTCTATATATAATTCAATAATTTTATCCATCTTTTTTTGGTTTATTTTGTAAATGGCTATTGATATAAGAAGGATAATTGTTGAAGAGATGTAAAATATAATTAAAATAATAAGAGTGATTATGTTCACATTAAAGTTCCATTGAATTTTTAGTATGATTAAGCGTATTTTTGAAATAGGCATATTGCCATTGATATAATAAAAAATGCAACACTTATATTGATGGTAATGAAACATATTTTTATCCAGTGAGTTAAATTGGGGGGTAAATTTTGAATGAAATCGTAAGACTCTTGTGGCATATATTTACTATTAGGTCTATTTATTCTTATTCTTTTTCCTGTTAATAATTTATAGAAAAATGCGGCAGTATAAAATTGACCGTGAATACCCATAAAATGCCCCATGTATGCTCCTGATGATAAACAAAAACCTTTTTCCATATATAATTCAATAATTTTATCCATCTTTTTTTGATTTATTTTGTAAATAGCTGCTGATATAATGAAAAAACCAATAAAAGAAGCGCAAGAAATAACCAAGATGATGAAAGTGATTCTATTCATATTAAAGTCCCATTGAAGATTCAACAATAAGTTCAAGGAACCATTCTCCACCTTTACTACCGGCATAACCACCTGCAAGACCACCACCCATCATGCAAATTCCAGCAACTAATCCCCCAGTTGTAGCACCAAGAGCAACACATGCTGCGTCTGCGGCAATTCCACCAGCATAACCAAAGACTGCTCCTCCGATTGTTCTACCTGAAAATTTACTATATTCCTTGACGGCCACTTTTTCACATTGTCTTGTTTGCCCATAGTTGCAGGCATCAATAACCTGTCCGGTGGTATCAACAAAATCCAGACCAATGGCAACCCGGCCACCATATTTCATCCATTTAACCATTTTTTCACTTTGTATAATTGTTTGACTATATCCCTTTATTGCGCCAATCCCTGCTTTATCCCATTGGTGAGCAATGGCTTTGGTTGATAATTTTAGCGCATGTTTTAAATTAGGATGTTGGTCGATTTTCAAAGAGAGTCGGCCAACTTTATTTAATAATCCCTTTAAGTTGCCCATAATCAGTTGTCTTTCTACATAAAACTCGGGACTGGCAAATTTTCGGTTTAGCCCATTTAACCGATATTCTCTTTGATAAAGCTTCTGTAACTTTGACAGATTTTTTTTGATTTGGGAGAAATAAGTGTTACCCAGTGATGATGCGGTACCAACCAAGGTTCCTCCTTGATCAAGTACATAGTGAAACAGGCCAAAATGACGATGCAAAAACACAGCATATTCATTAGGCAGAGCTGAAACGGATTGGTTGACTTCATACTGAGATTGTTTCAATAGCTGTATGATATGCGGCGGATTATAAGCGTCTGGATCTGCCACCAGCAGGATTTGTCCCGGTTTTAGGAATCGGTAATTTGAATTTAATTCCATAAAATAGCGGGCCGCTTCGCTATTTGAATGGCTGAATAACAGACTTGCTTGAAAACTCAATCCTCCAGGTTGCTGTACGACACAGAAACCGGGTTGAATGTTTCTTTTCATAATACTCTATTTGTTCCTGTGGTAGCTTTTAACATGTTGGTTCAACGTTAGGTAACATAACTTAATCAGATAATCGGATTATCTTCAATATATGATAAATGGGTTGCTAATCCCTACAGAGTGAGAATTCATAGGAGTTTAGGTGATGTATAGATTCAATCTGACTTTGTCTGTTTATATTGATTAATATACGGTTTTTTCTGTGATAAAGGATAGAAATAGTGAGAGGAATTTGTTATATATTTAGTCTGACGACAAGCCGACAATATTTACATTTATATAAGGCAATTAACGATTCATTACAATTCTTTTATTGAAATCAAAGGAAAACAACCCAGAATGAGAACTTGAACATAAGGTAAATTAACTAGGTGTAATTTATGGCAAATATGATTTATACCCGTCATCTTTCAAGTTGCCTCTTTGTTGGCTGCACTCGCTCACATCGTTATCTATGCTCCCGGGGATTCACTCCCTTGCCGTCGCGATCCATCTTGAAATCCATAAGGTATAGGATTATTTTTAACTTATATTTTTACCGGTTTTTAATTCTACCGCGCTATGTTTTCTTAGAAATCCTAAAGGGTATCGTACGAATGAGTCTGATCTAAATCTCAAAGCGATAACCTATCATTAGCGCTTTTCTATATTCCTTGTAAAATATCTCCAACGATTTTCCTGCCTGTACAGTACTTCTGTTGAACAGGTAGCAAATAAGGTTTGAATTGGATTTAAGGAACGAAATATATCAATTTTGTTACGTTACACCTTAAAGCGTTTGTGATAGATTCAATCCGTTTTTGTCTATTAATGTTGGTCGATTTATTTTTTCTACTATAGCGAGAGTAAAGATATGAATGGATTTGTATATTTAGCAATGGCAATTGTTGCTGAAGTTATAGCAACGGCTTCATTAAAAGCCTCTGATGGGTTTAGTAAATTATTCCCTTCTATACTGGTCATTGTTGGATACGGTATCGCTTTCTGGGGGTTATCTCAGGTAGTCAAAGTTGTGCCATTAGGAATCGCTTACGCCATATGGTCTGGCTTGGGTATTGTGTTGGTTTCTGTTGCCGCGATATTTTTATATCAGCAGAAGCTGGATTGGGCGGCTATTTTAGGTATGGCTCTTATTGTTGCTGGTGTAATGGTAATAAACCTGCTTTCTAACAGCAGTGCACATTAATTAACAATTAATAGTGTTCCTGTTTTCCCTGAATCGTTTTCTGGAGAAGAGATATGTTAAACGCCAGTAATAAGAAAGGATGCCAAACAGTCTTATTAGGAGTACTCTTTAGTCTTGCTGTATTAGCTGGTTGTAGTCGCCAGACAGGGAAAACATCCACCCAATATCAGGGGATACAATACTTTCAACCAAAAAATTTTCAACCAGAAGTTGCTCTTAGGGACAATGCCAGAGCAATTTGTTCTGATGTGGGTGGTATGCCTGCATTCGCAATACAATTAAATGGTGCGCAAATACCTGTTTGCCAGTTGGTAAATGGTAAGCGTTGTGATGAAAGGGCATTGTTGCAAGGTTCTTGTGCATCAATTTGAGGTAGAAATTAACCAACTTGATATGTGCAGAACATGCCGTTCGGATTTCCGGTTATAGGAGCCTTGGGCATAATTCTGCGAGTATACCCGTCATCTTTCAAGTTGCTTCTTTGTTGGCTGCACTCGCTCACCCCGGTCACATAGTTACCTATGCTCCCGGGGATTCACTCCCTTGCCGTCGCGATGCATCTTGAAATCCATAGGGTATATATTTGATTCATCAGACAATCATTTTCACCTGTCTGAGTTGGTAATTATTTACGAATAAAAAATTGGCTGATTAATACGAGTACAGCAGTAACTAAATAAGCAGCAAAAATACCGACTAGCCATTGTGGCATCTCTAAGGTCAGGAATTGCCATTGTCTTACTGAACAATCACCTGTAGCTTCGAATACAGAAGGAAGCCATTGGTTTAACGCCAACCATGAAGGGAAGTTTACGAAGAAATCACAGGTATTAAATGGAGAAGGGTGCAACTGCATCATAGTATGTTCCCATGCGAGTTGCAGGCCACTCCAGGCACTGTAGGCCCACAAAATAATAGCCAGCCAGCGTAACGGCGTTTTTGGTGCGATTACACCTAATATCCCAGCGCCCAACACACCAAACAGAGCAACCCGTTCATAAATACACATCACGCAGGGTTGTAATTTCATCGCATGTTGAAAATATAATGCCGAGCTTTCTAGTATCAGGGCAGTCAAAATCATTAACAGCCATGCGCTTCGTCCTTGAGAACAGTGGTTCAAAAATCGCATCATTTCCGTTTTTCCATGCAGATTAAGATAAACAATTGAGCGCCTATTTTGCCGATTTACAGGTAACAAAAAAAGTCAATTAAGGTAAATCTGGCTTTTCCGGGGAAAAATAAAACCGTATTGAGCGTAATCATTGCTCAATACGGCATGGGTTGGTTATGGCAAAGCAATTAATCCCCAATGAACCATCATGTCAGTGACTGGAATTAGCAGAAATTCTACACACAGCAAACCGACCAGTGTCATGACAATAGTATAAGGTAATGCCATTATCACCATGCGGCCATAAGATAAACGAATCAATGGTGATAATGTCGACGTCAACAAGAACAGAAATGCGGCTTGTCCGTTAGGTGTGGCAACGGAAGGCAGGTTTGTGCCGGTATTAATCGCAACAGCCAGATATTCAAATTGTTTATGTGAAATCAGGCCCTCTTGCATAGCCGCTCTTGCTTCATTGATATAAACCGTACCGACAAACACGTTATCTGATACTGATGAGAGTAAGCCATTGAACAGATAGAACAGGGAAAGTTGGGAAGTTTCAGAAACCTGTAATACGAACTGAATAAATGGCGTAAACAGTTGCTGATCAACAATGACTGCAACGATAGAAAAGAAAACGGTTAGTAATGCCGTGAAGGGTAGTGCTTCTTCAAATGCTTTACCCAGTGCATGTTCTTCGGTAATACCACAGAACGACGTAGTTAGAATGATGACTGAAAGGCCAATTAGACCAACTTCTGCCAGATGAAATGCCAGTGCGACAATGAGCCATATACCGATTAGCGCTTGAGCAATAAGCTGTGCTTTTTCTTTACGTGTTCGTTTTGCGCTGGTTTTTTTATCGTAATCTTCCAATACCTGTCGGACGCGTTCTGGCAATTCTGTACCATAACCGAACAATTTAAAGTGTTCGACCAGAAAACAGACTAGCAGCCCGCAGATAAAGACAGGTAGGGTAATTGGAGCCATGCGAATAAAGAAGGTGACAAAATCCCAATTAACGTTTTTGGCGATAATCAGATTTTGGGGTTCTCCTACCATCGTCATTACACCACCGAGTGCAGTACCTATACCTGCATGCATCATCAGACTGCGCAAAAAAGCGCGAAACTGTTCAAGAGTTTGTTTCTTTTTTGCTATATCAGTACCATTGTCATATTTAGTATTAATTACATCATGCTGCTCAGTAATGAAGTTGTTGTAGATAGAATAAAAACCAAGGGAAACACTAATAACTACCGCGATCACGGTTAGGGCATCAAGAAATGCTGACAGGAATGCGCTGGCTAGGCAGAATGCTAAGGCAAGCATACGCTTAGATTTTATGGAGAGCAGGAGTTTGGTGAAAGCAAATAAGAGTAATTGCTTCATAAAGTAAATTCCTGCGACCATAAATATCAGCAACAGTATAACTTCCAAGTTATTAGCAATTTCATGACCAACTTGTTGAGGTGAGGTCATGCCGATAATGACCGCTTCAATTGCCAACAGGCCACCTGGTTGTAGCGGGTAACATTTAAGTGCCATTGCTAAAGTAAAGATAAATTCGATAACAAGCAGCCAGCCTGCGACAAATGGATTAATAAAGAAGAATATCAATGGGTTGGTGATGAGAAAGATGGTGATAGCTAGCTTATACCAATCTGGCGAGTTGCCGAGAAAGTTTTTTACCGCTGTTTTTAGGATACTGGTTTCCATTGCAATTAAAGTTCCTCTAAATTCGTAAAATTGTGTTCTTTAAACAATAGTACGCTTTTATACAGAATGTTTTAAGGGAAATGAGGTATACCCGTTATCTTTCAAGTTGCCTCTTTGTTGGCTGCACTCACTCACCCCGGTCACATAGTTATCTATGCTCCCGGGGATTCGCTCCCTTGCCGTCGCGATGCATCTTGAAATCCATAGGGTATATAACTAAGCATTAGTACGCTTTTTTTTCATGGCCGCCTTTACGCTTTCTAGACTACATAGCTATATTGAAGTTGCGTATTCTGATATAATTTCGTCTATTATTAGTTGAAAAAATCACGTTGGAATAATAAAAATATGGTCATTAAGGCTCAAAGTCCCGCAGGTTTTGCGGAAGAGTATATTATTGAGAGTATATGGAACGGCCGTTTTCCTCCAGGCTCCATTCTTCCGGCAGAACGTGAATTATCTGAGTTAATTGGTGTGACAAGGACCACCCTGCGTGAAGTATTGCAGCGTTTGGCTCGTGATGGATGGTTAACTATTCAGCATGGCAAACCAACAAAAGTGAATAACTTTTGGGAAACATCGGGTCTTAATATTTTAGAGACTCTGGCCCGTCTTGATCACGATCGCGTTCCTGAGTTGATTGATAACCTACTGGCGGTGAGAACGAATATTGCGGCGATATTTATTCGCACGGCTTTTAAGCACAATCCGGGGAAATCATTGGAAGTATTGGCAGAAAAAGAGCATGTGGAAGATAATTCAGAGTCGTTTAGTATGCTAGATTATGATATTTTCCGTGGTTTGGCTTTTGCTTCAGGTAATCCAATTTATGGCCTTATTATCAATGGGTTGAAAGGGCTATATACCCGTATAGGACGTTATTACTTCTCTAATCCTGAGGCGCGTAAATTGGCGCTGAATTTTTATCAGCAACTGGTGATATTATGTCGTGATAAATCTTACGATAACGTTATGGAATGTGTACGTAACTATGGTAAAGAGAGCGGTATCATTTGGCACAGTATGCAAAGTACGATGCCAAGTGATTTGTCTGAAGTGCGTCGCTGATATCTCGTTAGTATTTTTACTTAATCCCAGGCCTTATCCGATCTAGTCGTTTCAAATCAAAATTATTTTAAATTGACCCGGTGCAGAATACTCTGTACCGGGCGTTTTGTTTCTTTTTTCTCATTCAATCTCAAGCCAATTGTTAATGTCTCTATTTCAGAATATTATTCTGATTTTTTGGTTTTTTATTGGGTTTTTATTTTGATTAATTGATGGTTGTTGGTATCTTGTGGTTGTTTAATTGATTCATTTTTTTCACCGAAAAACTCAGAATAATAACTTGATATGAAATAATTAGCATGTGTTTCATATCGTAATTATTATCTTAATTTTATGATTTTAATATTAATTTTCATAAGTTGGGTATGTATAAATCACAAATAAGCCTGTTGCATAAATGTAATCTAATTGTGACCTAAATCATAAATGTAGATTATTGACGTGACCGATGATTGTTCTATATTGGTTTTTTATAACCAGCATATTATGCTTGCCTAAAATTTTAAATCGTCCGGGGGCCATGATGAAAATCCTTATTTTAGGTAGTGGTGTTATTGGTGTAACCAGTGCCTGGTATTTGGTACAGCAAGGTCATGAAGTCACTGTCATTGATCGCCAGGGAAGTGCTGCTGAGGAAACCAGTGCGGCTAATGCCGGGCAGATCTCGCCGGGATACGCGACCCCATGGGGAGCGCCGGGTATTCCATTGAAAGCGGTTAAATGGATGTTTCAACGTCATGCTCCATTGGCTATTCGTCCAGATGGATCGTTGTTTCAGTTACGCTGGATGTGGCAGATGCTGCGTAATTGTGATGCAAGTCACTATGCGATAAATAAGAGCCGGATGGTACGACTGGCAGAGTACAGCCGTGACTGTATCAAACAATTGAGGGCCGATACGGGTATTCAATACGAAGGGCGGCAGGGGGGCACGCTTCAATTATTCCGCACCAATAAGCAGTTTGATAATGCCGTGAATGACATCGCCGTTCTTGAACAGGAAGGTGTTCCTTACAATTTATTAACGGCAGATAAGCTAGCGACAGTAGAGCCGGCATTGGCACATGTCGCTGACAAACTGACGGGGGGCTTACAATTACCGAACGACGAAACGGGTGATTGTCAGCTTTTTACTAAAGAGTTGGCAAAAATGGCAGAAGCGGCAGGCGTAACGTTTCTGTTTAATAAACAGGTCAAACAGTTATTGGTGGAAGGGCATCGGATTACCGGCGTCCAGTGCGAAGATGGTGTTATGACAGCAGATAACTATGTTGTTGCAATGGGAGCTTATTCCACTGAATTACTGAAAGGTCTTGTCAAAATTCCAGTATATCCACTGAAAGGTTATTCATTAACTATGCCTATTGTCGATGCACAACGGGCTCCGGTATCTACTGCATTGGATGAAACCTACAAAATTGCGATTACCCGGTTTGATAACCGTATTCGTGTGGGTGGAATGGCAGAAGTTGTCGGTTTCAATTTGAATCTGCTTAAAGCACGTTATGAAACATTGAAAATGGTGGTGCAAGACCTTTATCCAGGCGGTGGCGATATTACTCAGACTCATTTTTGGACAGGATTACGTCCAATGACACCAGATGGTACGCCAATTGTTGGGCCGACTGAATATCACAATCTCTACCTAAATACAGGGCATGGTACATTGGGATGGACAATGGCATGCGGTTCCAGTCAATTGCTGGCTGATATTATTTCGGGTAAAAAGCCTGCCATTGCATCTGATGATTTATCAGTATTTCGTTATTTTAATGGTTTTAATACAAAATTGGTGCCATTTAGCCATCAATTACACACTGAACTGAGAGGCTAAATAGAATATGCCACGTCCGATTTCGGCAACGATCCATCTTGATGCATTGGAAAATAATCTGGCGATTATTCGTAATAAGGTCGGTAATAGTAAAATCTGGGCTGTTGTTAAAGCAAATGCTTATGGGCATGGTCTGCATTGTATATGGCGGTATCTTGATCAGGCTGATGGATTTGCTTTACTTGATTTTCATGAAGCGATTTTATTGCGGGAGCAGGGGTGGCAGGGGGCAATCTTACTATTGGAAGGGTTTTTCAAACCGGAAGATTTGCCAATAATTGATGAATATCAGTTGACAACGGTAGTGCATAGCCATTGGCAACTTGAAGCAATAGAAGCAGCCAATTTGAGTAAACCCATCAATATTTACCTCAAACTCAATAGCGGTATGAATCGATTGGGATTTCCTGTGGATCAATATAGCGCGGTTTTATCATTAGCAAGAGGTATCCGGCAAATTGGGCAAATAACGTTAATGTCACATTTTGCGAATGCGGATAATAAGGAGATCGGTGTTACTGAACAACTTAACGTTATTAATTCGGTGAGTCAGGGGTTGGATATTTCTCAATGTTTGGCTAATTCAGCTGCTTCTTTGTGGTATCCACAAACTCATAGAGATTGGGTACGTCCCGGTATCGTGCTTTATGGTGCCTCACCGAGTGGAAAGTGGAAAGATATTGCCGATATTGGGTTGAAAGCGGTGATGAGTCTGCAAAGTGAGATTATTGCTATTCAGAATCTCAAGGCAGGAGACAAAATAGGTTATGGCAGTAAATATACAGTGTCAGGCCCTATGCGCGTCGGTATCGTCGCCTGTGGCTATGCTGATGGTTATCCCCGTTGTGCAATGACGGGAACACCGATTATTGTCGATGGCGTTAGGACCCAAGTATTAGGTACAGTATCAATGGACATGTTGTCGGTGGATTTAACGCCTTGTCCGCAGGCCCAAATTGGCAGTCGTGTTGAATTGTGGGGGCAAAATTTGCCGGTGGATGATGTGGCGGAGAGCTCTGGAACGATTGGCTATGAATTATTGTGCGCATTGGCAAATCGGGTCCCGGTATCTATATGATGTCGTTAAATACTAGGTAGCGTGTCAAATAGTCGTCACCGTTTGGTATTATTGCAGTAAATAAGTTACCGTTTTGGCTAAATTAATATATCTTTGTTTTCTCTAATCTGTCTATTTTTGTCAGAATAATTAGGCGGGCACTAAACATATTGTGCTTTTTAAGGCAAAATAGGACGTTATTACTTGGAAATGAGGGAAATGATCTTTTACACTTGATATAGCTAATCGCATAATTGTTTTAAAGGAAATAGTTAATCATGATCAACAAAGCTAAAATTTTAGCCACAGTCGTCACTTTTTGTCTTTCTTCATCTTTAGCTTATGCGGGACAGTGGTCAATTGGCGCCTCTGTTTTAGCTGAGGCATCACCTTATAAGGGGGTAAAGAATAAAGATAAAGTGTTGTTTGTTCCAATGGTTAATTATGAAAGTGACAATTTCTATTTTCGTACTTTAGCCGCCGGATATTATTTGTGGAATCAACCAAAAGATCAGCTATCTTTAGATGTCTATTACTATCCTCAAAATTTTCGCCCAAAAGATAATGAAGATAAGCAGATGAAAAAGTTGGATCGTCGCCATGATACTATGATGGGCGGCTTTAGCTATCGTCATATTGAAGATTGGGGAACGTTGCGTAGCTCTTTTGCTGCGGATACTTTGGGTAAAAGTAAAGGCATAACGATTGACCTAGGTTATTTATATGAATTTAAAAGTGATGATTGGTCATTACAACCAGGATTAGGTGTGGTTTGGAATAGTAAAAAACAAAATCGTTATGAATATGGTATTAAAGATAGTGAATCACGCCATAGCGGACTAGAAAAATATACTCCAGATGATAGTTGGACTCCCTATCTGGAATTATCTGCTAATTATAAATTTAACCAGGAATGGTCTGTATTTATGATGGGGCGCGTTGAGCGTTTACCGAGTGAAATTAAAGATAGCCCAATGGTTAATAAGTCATATTCAAGTATTGTTTGGACAGGTGTTACATATAGTTTTTAATTACTCACGGCGATAATATACCCAATGCATCTTGAAATCCATAGGGTATAAAAGAGCTGCCGGGGAAAGGCAGCTCTTTTCACAGTTATTTGGAGATATGAGCAATCAGATCCAGAACTTTGTTAGAGTAACCGGTTTCGTTGTCGTACCAGGAAACCAGTTTTACAAAGTTGTCGTTCAGAGCGATACCTGCTTTTGCGTCAAATACAGAAGTCAGTTTTTCGCCATTGAAATCGTTAGATACGACATCATCTTCGGTGTAACCCAGCACGCCTTTCAGTTCACCTTCAGCCGCATCTTTGATTGCATCGCAGATTTGTTGATAAGTGGCTGGTTTTTCCAGACGTACAGTCAGATCAACAACAGATACGTTAGGCGTAGGAACGCGGAAAGCCATGCCAGTCAGCTTACCATTTAGTTCAGGGATAACTTTACCCACAGCTTTAGCTGCGCCGGTAGATGATGGGATAATATTCTGAGCAGCGCCACGACCACCACGCCAATCTTTCGCAGAAGGACCGTCAACGGTTTTCTGAGTTGCCGTTGTTGCGTGAACTGTGGTCATCAGACCTTCAACAATGACGAATTTATCATTGATAACTTTAGCCAGCGGTGCCAGACAGTTAGTGGTACAGGAAGCATTGGAAACGATCTCCTGACCTGCATAAGTTTTGTGATTAACCCCCATAACAAACATAGGCGTGTCATCTTTGGATGGGCCGGTCAGAACAACTTTTTTCGCACCAGCGGCAATGTGCTTACGTGCAGTTTCGTCAGTCAGGAAAATACCTGTTGCTTCTGCAACAACATCAACACCTACTTCATTCCATTTCAGGTTAGCTGGATCTCTTTCTGCTGTAACGCGGATAGCTTTGCCGTTAACAATCAGGTGGCCGTCTTTTACTTCAACAGTGCCGTTGAAGCGACCGTGAGTTGAATCGTATTTCAGCATGTAAGCCATGTATTCGGCGTCGAGCAAATCGTTGATTGCAACGATTTCGATGTCTGAACGTTCTTGTGCAGCACGGAAAACAATACGGCCAATACGACCAAAACCGTTGATACCTACTTTGATAGTCATAGTGTTCCACCAGCTATTTTTTAGTGAATTAAAAATTATTACTAAAGTTACCAAAACCTTGCCAGCCGTCAAGCGGAATCGTGTCAATAGCTGAAAAACATTAGCTTTGAGTTCATCATTTAGACGCTTGCTATAGGGTACTGGCAATCGAGCCGCCCATCATTATCAAGGCACAGACAGATATTGAAAGTTAATTGGTTAGATATGCGAGTCACATCACAAATAGTAGGATATACCCGTCATCTTTCAAGTTGCCTCTTTGTTGGCTGCACTCACTTACCCCGGTCACATAGGGTATAGACAGATTCAGTTAACCACTTAAAATAAATTCCACTGATGTAATGTTAATTTTTTGTTATTATTAATCAATTATTATTGAGAGCATGAGTCTTATTATTAAGGTGGTCGTTATGACTAAGAATCCTGATGTTTCCCTTTATAAAGAACTAACCGATATTCAGCGTCACGTAACCCAGAATGCCGGGACAGAGCCGCCATTCTCAGGGAAATTGCTACATAATAAGAAAAGTGGCGTGTATCATTGTTTGTGCTGCGAGCAGCCGTTATTTATGTCTGACACTAAATTTGATTCTGGTTGTGGCTGGCCGAGTTTTTACCAGCCTGCCACTCATGATGCAGTGCAGTATCTTGATGATGATAGTCACAATATGCATCGTATTGAGGTTCGTTGCGGTCATTGTAACGCTCATTTGGGGCATGTGTTCCCTGATGGACCGCAGCCGACAGGAGAGCGTTTTTGTATCAACTCGGTTGCATTAAGCTTTACTGATGAAAATACAGGCGAAAAAACAGTAGGTTAATCGTTTTTATTATTGCGAGCATAATCTTAGTTTACGTAAAAAATCGTTTCAGCTAATTCTGGAAAATAATGAGGAAATATCAATGGAACTGGATGATCTGTTATCTGTAATGACACCAGAAATATATCAACGCCTGGTTCAGGCAGTAGAACTGGGTAAATGGCAGGATGGTGAGCCTCTAACGGTAGAGCAGAAAGAGCATAGTTTGCAAATGATTATGCTATGGCAATCAAGGCATAACCATGATCCGCAACATATGACGATTGGTACTGACGGCCAGTTGGTGATGAAGAGTAAACAAGAACTGAAAGCGATCTTTCAGTCTAAAATGGTGGCAACATTCAAGCCATAATCTTTGGCAAATTAGGTGTGAAAAGGCTGAGTGTGTAAAACTCAGCCTGACCTTGGATTGATATCAGAGAAGAGTATCTTCTAGTTGATCAAGTTCTATCAATATAGCGCCTCGCTCGTTTAGCTCTTTGAAGGCTGATTGGCTATCATTTGGACTAAGGTTAACCCCTCGACAGCCATCCGTAATGACCCAGGTTTCATAACCTAATGCCAGCGCATCTAGCGCGGTAAATTTCACACAATAGTCAGTGGCGATCCCAATAATAAACAGACGTTCAATTTGCTGTGTTTGCAACCAGTCATCAAGCCGGGTTTTATTCTGACGGCCGTTGTCAAAGAAAGCACTGTAACTATCGATCTGTGGATTTTCTCCTTTGTAGAAAATTTCAACAATTGCCTGCTTGTTTAGCTGTGGATGGAAATCAGCGCCATGCTGATTTTGAACGCAGTGTACCGGCCACCATACTTGCGGAATACCGTTTAATAGACCGATATCGCCGATCTTCTGGCCGGAATTTACGGCAAAGCTCATATGTTCAGCAGGATGCCAGTCTTGGCTGGCAATAATGCTGATATTGTGTTTCAGACAAATAGCCATTGCCTGATTTGCCGCAACAATGACTTGTTCACTCTCTTCTACGGCTAAAGCACCGCCGGTACAGAAGTCGTTCTGTAGATCAATAAGTAATAGGGCCGTTTTCATCTCTTTCCTTGATTATTTATCAGCATAACTTAATTCACCGCGTAAATTTTGTTGCATTAAATAACGAATTTTTTCATTGTCATAGGGTTGACTGAGTAAATAGTGCAACTTGGTTAAAGTTGCTTCAAAAGTCATATCGTAGCCGCTTATCACCCCCGCTTCAGCCAGAGCATGGCCCGTTGCATATCCTTCCATATTTACTCGGCCAGAAATGCATTGAGTCAAATTAACGACCACGATCCCTCTCTCTGTTGCCTGTTTTAGCTCTTTTAATAATTCAGGGTGTTGAGGTGCGTTTCCGACGCCATATGAGCGCAGGATGAGAGCCTTAACCGGTTGCATCAAAATATTATTCACAATCTGACTGGAAAGGCCGGGATAAATGGTGATTACGCCAATGGGCTGAGGGGTAATCTGATGGGTAATAAATTTACCGTGACTAGCAAAGGTGGAATCTGTATTGAAGGTTTTAATATTAATACCGGCTTCCATTAATGGAGAACAGTTTGGTGAAGCAAAAGCATCGAAACCGTCGGCATGCGCTTTGACGGTCCGGTTCCCACGAAACAGTTTATTATTGAAAAACAGGCTGACCTCGTTAACCGGGTAATTAGCGGCAAGATAAAGCGCATTCAACAAGTTTGTCTGCCCATCAGAGCGCAGTGCTTCCAGTGGGATTTGTGACCCGGTGACAATGATTGGCTTACCTAGATTCTCAAACATAAAGGAGAGGGCAGATGCCGTAAATGCCATTGTATCCGTACCATGCAGGATCACGAACCCATCATAATCATGGTAATTTTCTCGGATATCATCAGCGATAAATTGCCAGTCTTCTGGGGTCATATCCGAAGAATCGATCAATGGTTGATGTTCACGGATGGTGAATGTCGGCATCTCCGGTCGATGAAATTCAGGCATCTTTGTTAATTGGCGTTGTAAATGCCCGGAAACGGGGATGTATCCCTGAGATGAGCGTTGCATCCCAATAGTTCCACCAGTATAGACGACATAAATAGATTTCTTCTGCATGACTGTACCTCATAAAAAGATCAGCAGGATTATAGGAGTATTGCAGAATAAAAAAAGCCTGACAGGGCATCTGTCAGGCTAAATTAATCGAGTTATTACTAGAATCATGCATTGTTATATACCCTATGGATTTCAAGATGCATCGCGACGGCAAGGGAGCGAATCCCCGGGCGCATAGATAACGATGTGACCGGGGTGAGCGAGTGCAGCCAACAAAGAGGCAACTTGAAAGATAACGGGTATAGGTTGTTTAGCGAACATCTCCGCAATTTAAACAGAATGCATAACGATTTTGTGGATCATTCAGATGGCGATAGAACTCACTCTGTTGTTTCACTTCCTGAGCTACCTGCACCAATGGAGCGGGTAGCCAGGCTTGAACTGCTTCCGGCACGATAGCCTGTGCGGTTGTTGTTAACTGGTTCATCAGCAACTCACTGAATGACATTTCAGGTTGCATCCAGTCAAGATCAGGGTTATCCAATTTCGCCAATTCAGCCGCTTTGGTGACCGCATCATCGAAATCCCCTAATTGGTCGACCAATCCATTGGTTTTCGCATCATTACCCGTCCACACATGCCCCTGAGCAATTTTATCGATTTCTTCACGTGTTTTATGGCGTGAAGTAGCAACAAGGCCAATAAAGTTGTTATAGCCGTTCTCAATATTAAGTTGCATCAGTGCTGAGAACTCTTTGCTGAGTCCTTTAGTAACAGAAATACCCGCGAGTGGTGTGGTAGAAACGCCATCAGTATGGATACCAATATGTTCCAGACTGTTTTCATAAGTGGTAATGACACCGAAGATACCGATAGAACCCGTCAACGTACTTTGGTTTGCGATGATGTAATTAGCCGGGGTCGCGATCCAGTAGCCACCAGAGGCCGCCATTCCCCCCATAGAAACCACCACAGGTTTATTCGTTGCACGTAGCGCAGCCAGTTCAGTGCGGATAACATCAGAAGCACTTACACTGCCACCAGGGCTGTTTACCCGCAGAATAACGGCTTTGATATTATCATCCAGACGAGCTTGACGGATTTGAGCAGCGGTTGTGTCACCGCCAACCATGCCTTGAGTCTGCTGCCCATCGATGATTGCACCTTGTGCGACAATAACGGCGATATTGCCTTTAGATGATAACCTGCCTTCTATCAATTGCGGTGCATAATCATAAATGCTGATAGCATTGAAGTGACGGTTTTTCTCGTCCCAACCAAAGGCTTTTATCAGGTCATTTTCAATGACATTGCGTGGCGCAACATAATCGACCAGTTTGTATTTAAGTGCATATTGTGCATTGTCTCCGCCAACAGCACGTAAGTTAGCAATCATCTCATCAGCACCTGGGAATACTTGATGAACAGAAAGCTTGCGGTTGGTAGCGACAGTGTTGAGGTAGTTGTGCCACAGACCGTTGACCCAGCGGTTATCAGCTTCGCGGGCAGCGGGGGACATATCATCACGCATAATTGGTTCAACGGCTGATTTATACGTCCCGACCCGGAAAATATGCGCGGTGACTTTCAGTGAATCCAACAGGGATTTGTAATACAGGTTATTGGTTGAATAGCCATAAAGGCCAACCGTTCCTTGTGGCGATAGGTAGATTTTATCGGCAAAGGTAGCCAGATAATATTGTGACTGATTATAACTATCACTGATAGCATAAACCGGTTTACCGGAAGCTTTAAACTCATTAATTGCCTTACCGATATACTGCATAGATGGCTGGTCGGTGCCGATGAAATCATCAAGTTTCAGCACCAGACCGGTGATTTTGTTATCGGTTTTTGCTTGGCGAATGCTATCAACAATATCAAACAGGGAGTTTTCCTGGAATTTATTGCTGGATGTACCAAACAACTCACGGCCTAATTGAGTCAATGGAGTACGGCTGGAGACCTGATCCACAATGATACCGGTGAGATTGACATATAATGCTCCTTGATAACTATCTGCCGTTTTGTTTGTCTGTTGGTAAATCAGAAAACCACCAACCACAATCAGAATTAGCATGATAAAAATCAGGTTTGAAATGACTTCCCGAATAAAATTTAATAGTCGCCAACTCCATTTAAATAATCTTGCGATCAACTTCCATAAAATACGCATATCATCTCCAAAAATAGGATCAAGTGAAGCTATCCTAATGATCAGGCAGGTAAATGTCAGCTTCAAATAGTGGCATATTGCCTGAAAAGACGGCTTTAGGGCTTTTATTTGTTAACAAATAAACAGAAAATGTTAGCTTATACCAAAATACATTACTTAGGAGAGAAAAAATGGATGCACTAGAACTTTTGTTGAACAGACGCTCAGTATCACGTTTAACAACCCCCGCGCCTCAAGGTGAAGTATTACAGCATATTCTGGCGGCGGCAATGAGAGCACCTGATCATGGTGCATTACGTCCGTGGCACTTTATTGTCATGCAGGATGAAGGTATTGAGCGATTCAGTCGATTACTCCATCAAGCAGCCATTGATAGTCAGCTTGGCGCTGAGGCGGAAGAAAAAGCGAGAAATGCGCCTTATCGCGCGCCATTAATCATCGCTGTTATTGCAAAAGTGGCTGAGAATTCCAAAATACCTGAATGGGAGCAGGTGGTTTCAGCGGGTTGTGCTGTACATGCGATGCAAATGGCGGCTGTGGCTCAAGGGTTTGGTGGTATCTGGCGTACGGGTTCATGGACTGATGATAATACCGTGCGTGCTGGTTTGGGTTGTCATGAACATGACAAAATAGTGGGTTTTCTCTACCTTGGAACGCCTGCACTAAAAGCACCAAATAAGGTTACTGCGCCTGATATGACCAATTTTGTCAGCTACTTGTAACCGGGGTCTGTTATGTCAACAGAAGTTCGTCTTACCCAATACAGCCACGGTGCTGGATGCGGTTGTAAAATTTCACCAAAAATTTTGGAAACCATTCTGCATAGTGAGCAGGAAAAATTTCTTGATCCTCACTTACTGGTTGGTAATGAAACCCGTGATGATGCTGCGGTTTATGATATTGGCAATGGTACCGGCATTATCAGTACGACAGATTTCTTCATGCCGATTGTCGATGATCCATTTGATTTTGGGCGCATTGCTGCAACAAATGCTATCAGCGATATTTATGCGATGGGCGGTAAACCTATTATGGCGATAGCTATTTTGGGATGGCCTATTGATAAATTGGCGCCGGAAATTGCCCGTCAGGTGATTGAAGGTGGCCGGGCTGCGTGTAAAGAGGCTGGGATTGTACTGGCGGGAGGGCACTCTATTGATGCACCTGAACCTATTTTTGGTTTGGCTGTAACCGGTATCGTTAATATTGGCCGAGTGAAACAGAACAGTGCCGCGAAAGCGGGAAGCCAGCTATTTCTGACAAAGCCACTTGGCATTGGTGTATTGACCACGGCGGAGAAAAAAGGCTTGCTGTTACCTGAACATCAGGGAATTGCGATAGAAACCATGTGCCGCTTAAATAAATTGGGGATAGATTTTGCTGAGGTGGCTGGCGTTACAGCAATGACCGATGTAACCGGGTTTGGCCTCTTAGGGCATTTAAGTGAAATTTGTGTCGGATCGGGGGTTCAGGCTACTCTCCATTTTGCAAAAGTGCCTAAACTGCCGGAAGTGGAATCCTATATTGAAAAGGGTTGTGTTCCGGGGGGAACCGGGCGTAACTTTGATAGTTACGGTCATCTTATTGGTGAAATGACAGAACTTCAGCGCAAACTGTTATGTGATCCGCAAACATCCGGTGGCCTGCTGTTGGCTGTTCTACCAGAAGCTATGGACGAAGTGAAAGCGATTGCACGATGTCATGGCATCGAACTGACCGCGATTGGTGAATTGTCTGAGCAACAGTCAGGCAGAGTACTCATTGAGGTTAATGAATAATATCCATGCGGCTTTTTATTGCAGAAAAACCAAGTCTAGCCAGGGCGATTGCCGATGTTTTACCAAAACCGCATCGCCGTGGTGATGGCTTTATCGCTTGTGGAGATAACCAGTTTGTTACCTGGTGTATTGGGCACTTACTGGAACAGGCGGAACCTGATGCCTATGACAGTCGTTTTGCTCGTTGGTCATTGGTTGATCTTCCAATCATTCCTGAAAAATGGCAGTTAAAACCGCGACCTTCTGTTGAGAAACAGCTCAACATTATCCAGACATTGTTGGAAAAAGCCGATGAAATAGTGCATGCCGGTGACCCAGATCGGGAAGGGCAACTGTTGGTGGATGAGGTTTTGGATTTTTTGAAACTGGATGCTGTGAGGCGGAAAAATGTTCGCCGCTGCTTGATAAGTGATCTAAATCCACAAGCGGTAATCAGAGCTGTTGATCGGTTAAGAGATAACCGGGATTTTATTCCGCTATGTGTTTCAGCTCTTGCTAGAGCTAGGGCTGATTGGCTTTATGGCATTAATATGACCCGTGCTTATACCTTGCTTGGCCGCAATGCGGGGTATCAGGGGGTATTATCTGTCGGGCGGGTTCAGACCCCTATTTTAGGTTTAGTCGTTCGTCGGGATGAAGAGATTGAGCATTTCGTACCCAAAGATTTTTTTGAGGTGAAAGCGCATATTGTTACGCCGAAAGATGAACGTTTTATCGCTATCTGGCAACCAAGTGAATCTTGTATCGATTTTTTAGATGAAGAAGGGCGATTGATACACCGGCCTCTGGCTGAACATGTTGTTGCCAGAATAACCGGTCAACCAGCCTATGTGATCTCTTATCAGGATAAACGGGAATCTGAAGTTGCTCCTTTGCCATTTTCATTATCTTCTTTGCAAATTGAAGCCGCTAAACGTTTTGGCCTAAATGCGCAACAAGTGTTGGATATTTGTCAGCGATTGTATGAAACACATAAGCTAATTACTTATCCCCGTTCTGATTGCCGTTATTTGCCGGATGAACACTTTGCCGGTCGTCATGCAGTGCTTAATGCGATATCTATTCACGCAACAAATCTGTTGCCACAAGAGTTACTGGAAATAGATAGAAAGAATCGTTGTTGGGACGATAAAAAGGTTGATGCTCACCATGCAATTATTCCTACAGCTCGAAGTAGCCATATAAATCTGACGGATAACGAGTCTAATATTTATGGTTTGATCGCCCGACAATATTTGATGCAATTTTTCCCAGATGCCATATTCCGTAAATGTGTTATTGAATTGGAAATTGCGGGTGGAAAATTTATTGCTAAAGCCCGTTTTCTTGCTGAGGCAGGCTGGAGAACGTTACTTGGTAATAAAGAGCGTGATGAAGAGAATGACGGAACGCCATTACCCGTTGTTGCTAAAGGTGATGAATTATTGTGTGAAAGAGGAGAGGTGGTAGAGCGCCAAACTCAACCGCCAAAGCCATTTACTGATGCGACTATCCTTTCTGCTATGACCGGAATTGCCCGTTTTGTACAGGATAAAGAGCTGAAAAAAGTCCTTCGTGCAACAGATGGGTTGGGAACGGAAGCCACGCGGGCTGGCATTATCGAACTGTTGTTTAAACGGGAGTTTCTTTATAAAAAAGGGCGTCATATTCATGCAACACCTGCGGGTAGGGCGTTGATCCATGTATTGCCTGATATGGCCGCTTTACCGGATATGACCGCTCATTGGGAGTCTCGGTTAACGCAAATCAGTGAAAAACAGTTCCGCTATCAAGATTTCATGGGGCCACTTGAGGAGACATTGCAGCAATTAATTTTGCAGGCCAAACAGAACCGTAATTTAACCGCTTTTCGTGACTTACCACCACTCCCAGTGAAAGATAAAAAGGGGAAAAAAATAAAAGCAACGAAAAATGCCAAAACAGCTGCGCCATAGAGCGCAGCAATTATTGCATTATTTAAAAAAAACGATTGATATTCGGTGTTAACGGAATATCAAATTTCAAATTCTGCCCAAACTGGGGCATGATCTGACGGTTTTTCCATCTCACGGATTTTGTAATCAATGCCTGTTGCGATACAGCGCTCCGCCAAGGGTTTACTTGCAAGCAGTAAATCAATCCGCAATCCGCGGTTATCATCAAACCCTTTGGATCGATAATCAAACCAGGAAAATTGGTCATTACATTCAGGATTGAGATGCCGGAATGTATCAACCAGGCCCCAATTTTTCAGGCGATCCATCCAATCTCTCTCTTCTGGCAGAAAAGAACATTTACCTGTTTTTAACCAGCGTTTTTGGTTGTTCTCACCAATTCCGATATCCATATCTGTCGGGCTGATATTCATATCACCCATGATAATCACTTGTGATTGAGGGGTTAAGTTTTGCTCCAGGTAGTTTTGCAGATCCTGATAAAATTTCTCTTTTGCCGGAAATTTCACTGGATGTTCACGATTTTCTCCCTGTGGGAAATAGCCATTAATAACGGTTAATAACCCGTGTGGGGTTTCTATTTCTGCCATGATAACACGGCGTTGAGCATCTTCATCATCCCCTGGAAAACCACGATACACCGCAAGAGGCATCTGGCGCGTTAACAGTGCAACGCCGTAATGGGCTTTCTGGCCGTAATAAAATACATGATAGCCAAGCTCCCCAACCTCTCCTAAAGGGAACGCTTCATCATGAACTTTTGTTTCCTGTAGACCGATAACATCGGGTTGATGTTGCTCGATGATCGCAGCTAACTGATGGGGGCGGGCACGTAATCCATTAATATTAAAAGAGATAAATTTCATCTTTTACAGCCATCCAGTAAAAAGACACAGGAACAATAGTAACAGATGGATTTTAAAAAGTAACTATTGACAATGGTCAGCACGAAATAGTAACGGAACCCCTAATATTATAATTTGCTGTGAAAAATATAATAATTTGTGGTGAGAAAGAGCCCCTGTTAGACCGTTTTTATCTCTAGTGTTACAAAAATTGATTACTGAAAAATGTAGAACCCTATCCTAATCTTTGATAGAAAATTGAGCTCGTTAGTAATGTTTATATTTTCTAATGGTTGATTGGTTGAGATTAATTTTTGAACCATGATAAACATGAATAATAGAGTTTATTGAGCCACCTATGTATTGAACATACGCTTTTTTTATGTGGTATATGTTTGAGAAGTATTTGTTTTTTTGTACAAAATTTATGCCTTCACAGTATCAAACTTGATTTAGCTGTCATTTGGTGAAGGCTATTTCAAAGAAATTATTTTAGCCACAAGTTATATAGGAACGGTGAATTATGTTTTTTTCTCGTAAATTAGAAGCATTCATGGCAGTGGTGGAAAATGGTTCTTTAAGTAAAGCGGCAAGAGTGATGAACCGTACAACTCCTCCAGTAGCTAAATCAATCAAAGACTTCGAAGCAACATTAGGGAAGCGCCTTTTCAAAAGGGAGAAATTTGGGATGAGTCTGACTAAAGATGGTTTAGAATTATATAATGATCTTAAAGATCTTTATTTACAAGAAAAAGAAATAACTAAAAAACATATCAGTGGTAGTATATGTAACATAGTTAATATTTATTACGATTGGGGGAAAAACAAACATCTTATTTATTTATATAAGGCAGCTGACAGAAATAGCTCACAGGTAAATATATTCCGGTTTAGTTATGATAACATTGAAGAAATAGTGGATTATGACGGGAATACTCTCATTCTGAGCTCAGAAAAGATACTAAGTGACCGTTTTCTTCTCATTCGCAAAATAAAAGGGCCTGAATTGGGAATTTGCTGCCGAAAAGAGTTATTAGATATTGCTAATGGCGATGTGATGCAATTACTAAAGAGTAATACTTGGCTATGCGATCCTGTACTTTATAAAAGTAGCTTCATTAAAAACTTGGAAGAAGAAGTTATTCAAAGTGGTGGAAAAGTAAATATGCGTCAGATGGATAATATGGGATGCTGCATGAATTTCATTTATTCCAGAGATTATATATTTATTACAGATTCTCATCCTGATGAATTGGAAGGAGGAGATGCTTTGAGTTTTGTTCCCATTGAAAAACCTGGTGCAGCAAATCAATGTTATATTTATAAGTCTAAATCACACTCAAGTGTTCTTAATCGTTTTATCGATTCAGTTAATGACATGAGTTAAAATTTATCTACGCGGAGAGGATTATTGTAAGCTCCGCGTTGTTATTATGCGGAGATAATCATAAAGATTTTTCACTGTACCTAAATGATAAATTTAAATTTATATTTATAATTCTTATTTGAATATTCCGAGTGAATGTTTGGTCGTGGTGAGGAAAAATGGACCGTTCCTCGCCTTTTGGCGCAACTTGTACTACAAGCTCGACATTATCATACCCTATGGATTTCAAGATGCTTCGCGACGGCAAGGGAGCGAATCCCCGGGAGCATAGATAACGATGTGACCGGGGTGAGCGAGTGCAGCCAACAAAGAGGCAACTTGAAAGATGACGGGTATATTCATCCGCGTCTGGTGTTTGGCACGGCCCATTGTGCATGCACAAATCTGCATGGCTTTTGCTTTACTGCTTTAGCCATGGTGTTGTGGTACTCCAAAAAATAATGTTAGCCCCCAAATAGTTTTCAGCAAAATTAGTAAACTCCTCCTCAGTGAAGGGTTTTTTAGTTTTTGGGTTGGTGTAGGTCAGTGTGGGTTCTTGGACTGCCATTGTCACCAAATCCAGCTTGCCTTTGTAACGATTGAAAAAGGGATAAGCGTTTTTCATCTGAGCAGATTGATATGGCACGATATCGGGGCCACCGAGACCGATCTTATTTTTCGACGCGAAATTAAAAAAGCGAGACATATACTGATGCTCGGAAAGCAGATCCTGATAGCGTTTGCGCAACGCTGTATTCCATTGAATAGCAACCCAACCATAACCTTGTGCTTTGCCTTCACCGGGATTATCAACTTGAGCAACTAAACCGCCTTGATATTTTGTGCCTTGCTGGAGATAAAATGGCATAAACAACTTGTACACCGTCAATATTTTGACGTTCTAACAGAGGACGTAATTGATCGAGCTCATCGGATGAAGTGTAGAGATAGTTTTGTGGTTTTCCTGCGAGTGCATCAGTTGACAATAAACTAAAAATCAGAGTGGCTAAGATGAGTTGTTTTAGCACCATGATTATTTCCCTCCTTAATTGTAAGGGAATGAGTAACCGGCTTATGACAGTTTAACAAGACAGATAGTTCCATGACTTTACGAATTTATTTAACACCACAAAGTTACTTTATTGATTAATTGGTAATTATTTTCCGCATCTTAGTACTCATTTATCCCTATCTTTGTAAATAAGTTCTCATTAAAAACAAATAAGAATATTATTAATTAATATAATTTTATTAGGATTGTTGACTGTTTTTTTTGGAATTATTTAGTTGTTTATTGTTGAAGTTCAATAAAAATTAAACGAACGGCATTTTGTGATAATAAAGTCTTGACTTTGTTATCAGATAATTAAGGGGATTGTCCCATCTATAAATAATTTATCTTGCTGTGGAAGATAAGGAATAAATGGTGGGCATATCAGTGTAAAATATAATTTATACCCTATGTATGGGTTTCAAGATGCATCGCGACGGCAAAGGAATGAATCCCTGAGAGCTTGTTATTCGCATAGCATGAATGAGAATTACTCTTTTTTACAGTGAATTGACGCAGGATATTTAAAAAGGAATAATGAGATTGAAATTAATATAACATATTGAATAATAATGAGAATAGAATATTTCTCACATGGAGTGATTATCTAATTATAACCAGATATTCAACTCCATTTCATTTTATGGCAACCAATGTAAGATTATTTTTTTTCAATAAATGTCATGTTATTGTTATGGGGATTAAATATCCTGCCCGATACGTTGTTATATCGATGGCGATAGAGTCTGGGCATTAAAAATCGTATTTTTTTGAAAAAAAGAGTTGATCTTTATATACACCAATTAAGAGGATAGGGGAATTAGGCAATCGCTTATTTTGTTCATGTGTTGGTGTGTTGCGAAAACCTGAATGGCCTATGTAAATATTTACAGCTTAGTTAACTACTGGCTAGGAAATACCGATGCGGCTTATTTCCCGATATGACAATAATGGCATGGCCTTATATTAAGTTCTTATTGTTGACTAATGACCGCAGAAAATTTAGGAGAAAATATGACGAATCCAACACCGGTGATTATCTTCGATCACAATCGCTACAGACTAAAAGTTTGGCGGGCAGAGTGTTAGTCTGGCTGTACAGCAATGGCAAACAGCAAATTATGCTGTATTACATTGAATTCCAGGCTACGCATTGCGTGGTTTTTTCTTTTCACACCTGATAGGTGCGCAATTGAAGCAATTTGATGATGCGGCTCAGCACATGGGGCGCACGACAGAATACAGCGCAAGTCAGACCGCAACAGCATTAAAGCTAATGGCTAGTGCAAAACCCGAACTGATGAAAATCAACGACGGGCTGATTAAGGTAACAAACCGCGCATTGATTCTGGTACAAGCTGGTGGCACGACTTTGCCGGATACCACCTGAACGTTAGCTCTGTGATTGAATCAGTTCGGTGTATCAGCAGCCGAGGCAGATTGTTATATCAACGTTCTTGCAGTCGGCGCAAAATACGGTTCATCTGAAATTACAGATACAGCCGCAGCAATTTTAACGATGCGTTAGTGATGGCTTAAATAATCACCTTTTCTTACATTATTATGTGGGTTATTATTAACCAATAGCGAGCATTAAGGGGGCATCATGAGCAACACAGTTTACAAAGCACATTTCGGTGATCGACAAACTAGTTTTGTTGTAAAAATCACACATGATGACGTATGGATTGCGGAATGTGATGAGCTTGGCCTTGTTACGGAAGCTAAGTCATACGATGAATTAACAGAGCGAGTGTGGGAGATAGCTCCCGAACTATACGAGCTGAATGAATTTGGTAGTAACCCTGATGGAATGAAAATTAGTTTCGTTCAGGAACAAGCTTATGATTCAAGGATGGCGCTCTGACATGGGATCTGGCTTATATCCACAACTTAAAGAAATTCTATACCCTATGGATTTCAAGTTGCATCGCGACGGCAAGGGAACGAATCCCTGGGAGCATAGATAACTATGTGACCGGGGTGAGTGAGTGCAGCCAACAAAGAGGCAGCTTGAAAGATGACGGATATATTAGTTCATGGCTGTTATTTTATTAGGCAAGGTAAAGGCAGTCATGAAATCTGGCGTAGCGATATCACAAACAAAAATTTCAGTGTTCCATACACAATAGTTTCAAAACATACAGCTAACGCTATTCTTAGGCAGGCCGGAATTAACCTAAAAATATAGCCCTTACGGGATTTTTTATACACACACGCCGCTTAACTACGGTTTTTTATTTAATCAACCTCGCTGAAATCGCGAGGTTTTTTTATGGAATTTTTACAATATCAATCTATTGGAAATAAATCAGGAAATAGCGTAACTGTTAACTGTTTTCGTTAACTGAATAGCTGTTAGGATAAATATTACTACAGATATTCCGATGAAGATATTTGGCTATATGGGTGAAAAACCAGATGATACTTTTCTCAGTGAAGAAGGAATATTGCTATAGGGTTTTCTTGATGCTATTGACCATCTTATTATTCGCATGGTACGAGTGAGAATTATTCTTCTTTATAGTGATGGGTGATTGAAATTTAAAAAGGAGTGATGGGGAGTAATCTAAAATCGGAAGATAATGTCCCGGTCTGGTTGGTAAATTCTAAGCTTGGTGTTGCAAATGGGATGGCAAAGAATGCTTCTTATAAATCTGATTGTGCTTTGATAAGCAAGCATGCAGAATAGTGTAAGGTAGTGCGGAAGGCGATATGTATACTGTATTCCTATATATACCCTACGGATTTCAAGATGGATCGCGACGGCAAAGGAGCGAATCCCCGGGAGCATAGCGGACTATGTGACCGGGGGGTGAGAGTGCAGCCAACATGAAAGATAACGGGTATATCTATCCCACAGACAGATCAAAGGGGGTCACATGACAGTAGGAATGACAACGTTAGTAACGTTGCTAACTCCACTTCCAGACGTTAATCAGTTAGCAAAATTGCCAGAGTATCTTTCTGCTCCGATTACGCAATTGGTGCAAGACAGAGCAGGGCAAAAAATGCTGACTGCTCAAGAGGTAATGTCATATTTCTCTGAATCTAAAATGGCGCTTGCCTACCTGAAAGAAAATACCCAAATTGGTATTGAATTACTTGAAACCATTGACCGTGACGGGATCGAACCAGATATAGATATTCGTGATGTAGTCGAACGTTACGAATCCGCTGCAAAAATCGCCACGAGTCAACTCCATCTCTTGAAATTAAGTTATATTCTTGCGGAGTCTTCGCCTGCATGGGGACCGCATGTCAAGCTATTCCAAACGCATTCTCAGAGAGCGTTGAGGATTTTTGCAAATAATAGAAACGTTTTATTGCGTATTGCAACAATGTTAAAGCAGTACTTGCCAGTTAATGCAGGTGAATATACACCGAAAGCCGACGCGGAAAGTTACAAAGAGTTGGTGAATCTCTCGCATAAAAAGCTCGGTATTTCATTGCCTGTGTGGGGTTAGGTATATGGTTTACGTCAGCGTGGCGGAAGAGCTACTTTTCAATGCGGCTGCTCATGATTACGCAACCATGTTGGTTAAATATTTGAGTGGTGCAGAAGAGGTGTCTGGTTGGCTTGGATGCCAAGGGCGTTTTGAGCGCAACATGCAGGCTATGGAATCAGGAATATGGAAGTTACATATTCTTCCCCTGAATGAAAAACCGTGGCCGACAAATGTGATGCTACACAACAGGAAAAGTGACAATTATCTGGTTTATGCTCAACATTGGTATTATGAAAATCATTATCAGGTCATGGCCGTGGTGATGCCAGATGCACATTCGCGTATTGATAGGCTCTTGGATAAGCTAGTTCATATCGTAGAAGATTCTTTCCAGTGTCTAAATGAGCGGGAATTAAGGCTGCTTAATCATGTAAGCGCATGAACCCATTTACTAAGAAAAGCATATAGACCTGCTCCGGCAGGTTTTTTTATGGAATTTTACAATATCAATCTATTGGAAATAAATCAGGAAATATCGTAATCACTAACTACTCTTATTAATAGTTTAGGCTTAGCACTCGCGGTGCTTTACCGTCTATGCAGTAGTAAACTTAAGAATATTCTATTGAAGTAAGAATCTAATTTGAATAATATCTTATGGCTATTTGGCAGTAAGATGAAATTACCTTTATTAATAAATAATTAAGTGAGGTGTTTATGTCTGAAATTAATAAGCCAGAAGTTACTGAAATAGAAAATAAACTCCCTGAGCATAAATCATTAAACCCTGATCAATACAAATGTAATCATGTTGTTGCCCCAGAAAATTCTTGTCCGTGGGCGATTATTCAAGTGTATCTAGGAAATCAAGCACGTCGTGGTGATTGGGATTCTCCTAATGAATGCATACGCCTTATTCCTGAATCGAACGCTAACAGTGAAGGCAATAATCTGATTTATATTGAGAAGTGCGATAAGCATGGGCATTGGTTACCTTGGCAACCAACGCCGGAAGATATAATGGGTAGTGATTGGTCATTGTTAGAGCCAGATAACAATATGATGGTTTTTGATGTTACCTTGGGGACTAGTAAGTATGATACTGGGCAGGACTGGGGATATATGAGTGGCAAGGGAGCCTTTGGTAAGGGAGAATCTACTTTCGGTACTTTAAATATAACCCAAAATAAAATAGATATTAAAAGCATTTTAATGTTCTACTATAATAGCAGCGGATTGTATTTGAGAGTATATTTTGATAAAGCTAATTATCAGAAAGTTAAAGAAGTACTCAAGAAGAATTTTTATGTCTCAGTTGATAATGTAACTTATGATTTTGGAACTTTCTTGCATGATCATGATGCAGATAACGATAATTATGAATACGATGTCTACTATTATGAATCGGAAAACCCAACCGTAGAAAAACTAGGTGCCATATTAAAGCAGACAGGTGAAACCAAGCGTTTTTACTGTAACTGGCGTTAACTATACCCAATGGATTTCAAGATGGATCGCGACGGCAAGGGAGCGAATCCCCGGGAGCATAGCAAACTATGCGACCGGGGTGAGCGAGTGCAGCCAACAAAGAGGCAACTTGAAAGATGACGGGTATATATTATGTTGAATTCCAAGCCTCTTACTTGCGGAGTTTTTCATATATAAAGTCCACTTCCACGTTCTCAGATAATGTCTGATGTGGCATTCAATTTCAACTACCGAGTAATCCTCGGTAGTTGATAAGTATTTAGCAGAGAATGAAGATGTTACTTTCTGCGTAGTGAAGTTTGAGCTATATTGAACTAAATCTTCTTATATACGAGAGATATATAGCTAACTCTTAAGAATCTTTATATCCAATTAAACTCAGCTTCTGTGGTTAGAGTTGCGTCTAAATTGACGGCTGTAATTCTATAGTAATAAACAGCGTTAGGAGGCGCGTTGAGTATTTTAGTTTCTCCAGGCCAGACATCAATAGAATTATAGAATTCATACTCCCCAAATGGGGATGCCCAGAAATTTAAAACCCTCATTGCTGCTTGGCCGTTGTTTTTTATTGCTATACTTCTCCATCGAATAGGAATGGCTATATTCCCATTTTTATAAGCTTCGATAGCTTGGTTAGGGTTTAGGAATATTTTGAAATTTGTTGATATCATATTGGTTTCCTTATTATTGCTGTTATTTGTTGGCATATATAATCAGGTGATTTCACCTGTGACATTTAACTTAACACTTTCTATGAGCAGTTAAATATTGAAATTTATCAGTGACGTAAAAGGAATAAGGTAAACGTAAAAGCGGTTAATACACATTCCATGCTACGCATTGCGTGGCCTTTTCTTTTTTCACACACGTTTAACGGGATCTTAATTTCTGGTTGGGGTGGAAATATGAAATTCATGGACAAGCCGATTGACATCTGGATGTAGCTATGATTATGGCTGTTATCAGTCAAAGAGATACGAAAATCCCGACAGTGGCGGGGACATGTATTCCTGACGGATTTATTGCCGATAGCGGTAGTCGTAATTAATGACGAAGGAGTTACACCGATAAAAAATAGATAACTTAATATCATGAATCATGATCTTTTCTTATTAAAGCGGCCCATAACTTGCTGAAATGAGCCGTAAAGAAGTGGATGAAACCCGCTTGTATGCTGTTTAATTTAATGGACCATCCATTGATGGGGATTTAATCATTTTTTAAATAAAAATCATCATTATCTCTTAGCCAGAAAAGGAGCTGTATATAGGATAGTTGATATCCAAATGATTGCGGTGATAAACATAACAATCATCCTGGTGAAACGCCAATAAAATGGCTTTGGCGGTGTAGCGATGGGAATAGGTAATTGAGTATTTTGGAGCTGACGATTATCTTGTTCGTCATCTTGAAGTGGCAGGATAAAACGATAACCTTGTCGGTACACCGTGTGTATGGCTTCACCTAGATCACAATAGCGTAATGTGCGGCGTAACTTACAGATTAATTGCAATAAATTGGTTTCTGCTACTCCATTTTTGCGTTCAGGCCAAACCAGAGGGATAAGTTGTTCCCGGTTTAATGTATTCCCTTGTGAGGCATGTTCCCACAGTGCGAGTAGCAGGCGTTTCTCTTTTTCTGTAATGATAAATATATTTTTACCATGAATTATTTTGTTTGAGTCACAGTCTAAATAAACATCTCTAGTTATTTTCAACATAACGCATTCTCTGCCTCTGTTTAGTGTTTGTCTATTCTCTATAGCCAGGAGGGCTCAATTAGGCTTATGCCTGTTAGAATTTATATAGCTTCTGCATGAGTAATGCAAGAAAATAAATAATTTAAAAATTTTTATTTTATTTTTTCATATGGGTTATTTTTCTGTTTTTTATTAAGAAATAAAACTAATGATAATTAATTGTTAGTTTTATTTATACTTGCAGTGATTCTAACTCTATTGTCCATGAAGTAAGGAAGATTTAGAAATATAGATAAAATATTTTTAGGTATTATTTGTGGTTTATAAACTCGTTTTGTGAAAATTGATAATATAGATGTCTACAAATAATAACCCTATGAGTTGAATGATATTATTTTATCATATTGAATTGTAAGTAAAAATAGAGATAAAAATAATTATTTTTTATTTTTAACTTTTATTTGGCGGTATGGGGGTATTACTGTTTCGATGAATAGTTTAAAGCTCCAACAGTGTGATGTTTATCACGTATTAACTTACGTTAACCAGTAGTCAGATCGCCTCATTCTTGAATGAGGGGTTGGATATTAAAGCACGGTGAATACACAAGTAAGGCATTAGGCATGATACCTAAGGGCGGTAGCGTACCTAAAATGATGTGTATTCTAACCCGGTTATGAATTTAACTCTTAAGGAAATAACAATGTCTACAACTGCCGATCAAATTGCTGTTCAATACCCCATTCCAACTCACCGTTTTGTCGTGACCGTTGGTGATGAGCAAATGTCTTTCCAAAGTGTATCGGGATTGGATATTAGCTATGACACCATTGAATATCGTGATGGAATTGGTAATTGGTTACAAATGCCCGGTCAGCGTCAGAGGCCAACAATTACCTTGAAGCGCGGTATTTTTAAAGGGCAATCTAAATTGTACGATTGGATTAATTCTATTTCGCTTAATCAGATAGAGAAGAAAGATATTTCTATTAGTCTCACCGATGAAACAGGTTCAAATTTGCTAATTACTTGGAATATTGCTAATGCTTTCCCAGAAAAACTGACGGCACCCAGTTTTGATGCGACCAGTAATGAAGTTGCGGTGCAGGAAATGAGTTTGAAAGCCGATCGGGTGACTGTTGAATTCCATTAATATACTGTTTGGTGTCAGGAATAGTCTGACATATCAATTCAATGCAGTACTGTTTAAAGGCGAATATTATGACAATGAGTACAACCTATCCGGGTGTCTATATTGAAGAAGATGCTTCATTGGCGCTTTCTGTTCGTACAAGTGCAACGGCGGTCCCTGTTTTTGCTGTCGGAGATGAAAATCTTTTTAGGTCAGGAGATGACTATCATCGTGTTAATAGTTGGCTAGAATATCTGGCTCTAAGAGGTAGACAATTTAATCCTAGTGATAAGCTTGATATTTCACTGCGTGCCTATTTTATTAACGGCGGTGGATATTGTTATCTCGTTAAAACTAAATATTTAGTAAACCAAGTTCCAAAGTTGGATGATGTCACATTGCTGGTTGCTGCCGGAGAGGATATTACTACTGCTGTAGGTACACTTTGCCTACCGGGCAAAGGCTTATTTGCCATTTTTGATGGCCCAGTCACTCAAATAGATTTGAACCAAAAACCCGATGAAGTACTTAAGATTTATACCGCTACCGCCTATGGCGCAGTTTATTATCCTTGGCTGACCGCTGAGTGGGGAGAAAAAAATGAAGAAGGGAAAAGAGCTAGCGTTGATATTCCACCCAGTGCAGTGATGGCCGGTATTTATGCCAGTGTCGATAACAATCGAGGTGTCTGGCAAGCACCCGCTAACGTTGCTATTCAAGGAGGATTACAACCTAAATATCCGGTGACTGATGATCTGCAAGGACAATATAACAAAGATAAAGCGTTGAATATGATCCGTACTTTTCCTAAAAGTAGCCCATTGGTTTGGGGAGCCAGAACACTTGAGGACAGTGATAATTGGCGTTACATCCCTGTTCGCCGTCTGTTTAACAGCGCGGAACGAGATATTAAAAATGCCATGAGCTTTGCGGTCTTTGAACCTAATAGCCAACCAACTTGGGAAGTTGTACGCCGAGCGATTGATAATTATCTCTATTCTCTCTGGCAACAAGGCGGATTGGTGGGCAATAAAGCTGAACAAGCTTATTTTGTTCAAATTGGTAAAGGCATCACCATGACTGATGTCGATATTAAACAAGGCAAAATGATCGTTAAAATTGGTATGGCCGCTGTTCGTCCAGCCGAATTTATTATTTTGCAGTTTACGCAGAACATCGGACAATAATTGGAGGCAGTATGCCAATAGCACCAACTTATCCTGGCGTCTATATTGAAGAAGATGCCTCACCGGCGCTCTCTGTTAGTCAAGGAAGCACCGCAATCCCTGTTTTTATTGGGCGTTTTTTACCGAAAGAAACCAGTACGACGCCAAAAATAACACGTATTAGTAGCTGGCTGGATTTCACTAATCAGTTTCATGTGGGTTGTGTTACGTCAATAACGATTAAATCAACACCTCCACCTGCCGCTAAAAAATCTAAGAAAGTTGAAAAAGTTGAAGGTGATATATCAACCGAAAACGAAAATGGAGAGGTTAATAATGATCCAGAAGAAGAAAAAAAATCTGATTACACTTACGAGGTGACAGTTAACCACACGACAAGCAGTGATGCTTTAAAGCTTTATTTTCAAAATGGCGGTGGGCCTTGTTATATCCTACCAATAGCTGATACCAATAATACGACTCTGGCATTAATCCCAGAATTAATTAAGCAGGCTTTAGAAATTACCTTAATCGTCTGTTCTGAACAGGATTCTGGTTATCAGAGTCAGATATATAACAGCCTGACATCTTCATTATTAAATGAGGGCTATTTCCTTATTGCTGATAATCAGGATAAAGCATTCGCTATCAGCACTAACGTATCCTCACAAACCGCAACGTATTATCCCGCGGTGAAAGTCTCACAACTTATGCAAACGGAAGAGAGTCTTATAGATGTTTTAGGTTATAAGGATGCAAAAGCAAACAATGTTACCAATTTGACGGAACTCAAAGAGAAAAACCCGAATGTCTATAAGGAGGCTATTACTGCAATAAAGAATGTAAACAAAACTATTCCCGCCAGTGCAGTGATGGCCGGCGTCTATTGTGCTACTGATGCCAGTCGTGGTGTCTGGAAAGCACCGGCTAATATTGTTCTGAGTGGCATTAGTGATGTAGAAGAACGGCTCACCGAAGATGAGCAAGGTACCATGAATCAAAAAGGTATCAATGCTATCCGCTATTTCAATAATCGAGGGTTTGTCGTGTGGGGCTCACGTACCCTGAAAGATGATGACAACTGGCGCTATATTCCGGTACGGCGTCTCTTTAATGCGGCGGAACGGGATATCAAACAGGCCATGCGATTTGCCGTCTTTGAACCCAATAGTCAACCGACTTGGGAACGAGTAAGGTCAGCCATTGACAACTATCTCCATCAACTCTGGCAACAAGGGGCGCTGGTTGGCAATAGCCCACAGGAAGCCTATTTTGTGCAAATTGGCCAAGGTATCACCATGTCCGAGAGCGATATTAGGCAAGGAAGAATGATCGTCAAGGTTGGGATGGCGGCGGTCCGTCCGGCTGAATTTATTATCCTGCAATTTTCGCAAAAAGTAGCACAGTAACCATACTGGGGCGCGGTTTGCCGCGCCTGTCCTGTAGAGGAAACGATAATGGAAATAAAACAGCCTGGCGTCACAGTAACGGAGAACCTAATATCCCAGAAGCCAGATGATGCATTTGTTGGTATGCCGGTTTTTATTGGTTACATTCCAAGAAGTGCGGGCAATAAAACCGCGGTTAAATTGAACAGCCTGACCGATTTTACCCTAACATTTCGAGAGTCAGGATTAATGTACTACTCTGTACGTCACTTTTTTGAAAATGGCGGCCAACAAACCTATGTATTGTCGCTAGACTCGCCACTGAACGATTTTCAATCATTGATCACCGCACTGCAACAGGATTGGCTTAAACAGGCGATTGCCGCAGAGAGTGCTATCACGCTGATTGTCGTCCCTGATGTTATCCGCTTTAGTCAGATGAGTGAATCCGGTGCCAACAGAGATCTTTGGCTACAGTTTTGGCAATCAGTACTCAACCTTTGCAAGAGTCGGCGCGGCATCATGGGATTGCTGGATGCCCCGGATGATCCGGTACTGGCCGCTAAATGTTTGGCGCAGTTTTCCTCAAGTGATCGGCAATGGGGCGCGGTATATTGGCCGGGACTGAAAACCACATACCAAGAAAGTGGTAAACATATCATCCTTTCGCCTACTGCTGCGGTGGCGGCTGTTATCCAGCGTAATGATAATCAGCAAGATATCTGGACCGCGCCAGCCAACGTAGTGCTAGCTAAGGTAGTCAGCCCGGTACGCTCTTTTATTGAATCTGATGCGCTCTTTAATCAGCATGGCGCTTCGTTGAATCTGGTTCGCAGCTTCCCCGGCAAAGGAATTAAAGTTTGGGGATGCCGAACTCTGGATAACATTTTCGACTCCCCTTGGCGCTATATCCAAATCCGTCGTCTGGTCTCCTATATTGAAGCGCATATCACCCGATTAGGCCGAGCCTTTGTGTTTGAACCTAATAACGCTATCACTTGGATGAAACTTAAAGGCCAAACTTACAACTGGCTGCATCAGTTGTGGTTGAGAGGTGGGCTACGGGGTACTGAGGAAGAACAGGCATTTGACATATTACTTGGTGTTGACGAATCAATGAGTGAAGCGGATTTGCGGGCCGGGAAAATGATTATGAAAATCAAACTGGCTCTGCTAGTTCCGGCGGAATTTATTGAACTCAGTCTGACGTTTGATACGCGTACCGGGACAACAGGACTAAATTAAACAGGGGCAAAATATGTACAATCTATATACCCCATCAGTATCACACCGTTTTATCGCCAGTTTTCTGTTTAACAATATTCCCAGTCCACTTGATATTGCTTTTCAGCGCATATCGGGGCTCAGCCGTGAACTGCAAACCACCCAACACAGCCAGGGCGGGGAAAATGCCAGAAATGTTTGGCTGGCCGAGAAGATCCAGCACGGCAGTTTGGTACTGGAACGTGGTGTTATGACGATTACACCGCTGACTCTGATATTTGATCGTGTCTTGCGTGGAGAAAAAGCGGTTTATGCTGATGTGGTCATTATGTTGCTGAATGAAAATTTTTTACCTGTGGCAAGTTGGACCGTAAGTAACGCGTTACCGGTTCGTTGGTCTACCGGTGATTTTGATGCCAATAGCAATGCCGTTTTGGTCAATTCTCTGGAGTTACGTTACCAGGATATGCGCTGGTTAGGAGTGAAAGCATGACTGTAGAAATTAAAGAACTGATTATTCAGGCTAAAGTTACCGATTCTGCGGATGATTTATCATCTCCGCGAACATTAGCCCAAGAAGCGTTGGATGAGGCTCGCCTGATTGAGAAGGTGAAACGGGAGGTGCTAGAGGCATTATGTGAAACAGGAGGCCATTATGAGCTTAATTGAACGTAGCCTATCCAAACTCACGCTGACGGCTTTTAAAGATCGGGAAAGTAAAATATTGGTGGGTAGTTTACCGGTTATATATAACCCCGATGCAATCCAGTTCAATTATCAAGCCAATTATAAAAACGATGAAAGCATTACCCATATCCACCAAAGCAACCACTATATGTCGTCTCAGCCCGCTGGCCTGTCATTAGATCTGTTATTTGATGCCTCCATGCCCGGCAATAATATTCCGATAGAAACCCAGCTGACGACCTTGAAAACCCTCTGTGCCGTTGATGCCGGTACCAAAGTTCCACACTTTCTTAAAATCAAATGGGGCAAAATGCGTTGGGAAAACAAAGGCTATTTTGCCTGCCGGGCCAGTGGTCTTAGTATTCATTACACCTTATTTGATCGGGATGCCACGCCGTTGCGGGCAATTGCCACTTTATCGCTGGTGGCGGATGAGAGCTTTGTTATTCAGACCACTGAACAACAGTTAAAATCGCCGCCAGCCACTGCGGTTAGTGTAACTGATATGCTCTCCCTGCCATTAATCGCGCTGGGCGCTGGTGCTGCTTTAGCGGGTGGTATCGATTATCTCTCTTTGGCTTGGCAAAACGGTCTGGATAATCTTGATGATTTTACTCCGGGACAGACGCTACAAGCACGGAGGGAAGCATGAAAATACCTCCGATTGCGGTTAAAGTAGGCGGTAAAACACTCAATCAGTTTACGGTTATCGGCCTGTCAGTAAATTACCCTATCAATGGCATTCCTTCGGCTAACGTCACTTTGGCTATCATCGGTGATACCAACCATATTTTTGATGCTAAGGTGCAAGCTGAGTTGGCAGGTTGCCGCCCGAATCATGAACTTATTGTGCAGATACAAAAAAATGTGTTGTTTAAAGGGATCATCGTCCGGCAGACACTGAAGCTTAAAGGTCAGGACAGTCTAGTGATTCTGACGGCAAAACATCCATTGCAAAAATTAACCCATAGTTTCCGCTCGCAGCTATTCAGTAAACAGAGTGATGAGGCGATTATCAAGAAGCTATTCAGCCAGGCCGGTGTGCCTGTCACGATAAAACAGGCGCCTCAACTTAAAACGGTACATGAGCAAATGGTGCAGTTTCGTTGCAATGATTGGACATTCTTAAAAAGCCGACTTACTGCTACGAATACTTGGCTGCTCCCCGGCCATGATACCGTTACGTTGGTAACACCGGAATCACTTAATCAGTCAACCGTACACACCATTCGCCAGCGCGGTGACCACCAGAGTGTTGTGCTGTTTGAAGCCAATCTGCAATGGGATAATCAGCGCAGCCCTAAAACAGTAAGTGTGCAGTCTTGGGACATTAGCCAACAAAAATTGTCTCAGGCGATTCAGGCAAAAAATAGTGGCTTTGGTCGCGGTCAACTTGCTACGGACAGTTTGAAATCGCTGACCGATCAAGAGTGGCAATGGATTTTCAGCTATCCATTGGATAATGAACAAACCAAACAATTTACTCAAAGCATCATGGGTAATCGGCGAAGCCATAATGTATCCGGCAGTTTTGAAGTCGAAGGGGATAATCGTTATTGTCCGGGTGATGTTTTGGCGTTGACTGGCTTCGGGCAAGGGATGGATGGACAGGCGATTATCACCGGTGTTAGCCAGACCATCAACCAGCGACAAGGTTGGCGTACCCGGTTAACGTTAGGCGTGCAATCAGATGTAGAACAGGCTGTACCGCCGGTTAAAGAGTTACATGTTGGTATCGTGGAAAAATGCCAACCAGACAGCCAGTCGCTGGATCGTATTCCAGTCAAAGTACCCGCCTTAAGCTTAACCGGCGGCACACTTTTTGCCCGCTTAGGTAAACCTTATGCCAGTCATGAAAGCGGATTCTGTTTTTACCCAGAAGCGGGGGATGAGGTGATAATCGGTTTCTTTGAATGTGATCCCCGTTTTCCGGTGATATTAGGCGCTATGCATAATCCCAAAAACAAATCCCCGTTAGAACCGAGTGAAAAAAATCAAATAAAAACATTAGTGATTAAACAGGGGGAAAATCAGCAGGCGTTAATCTTCGATAATAAAGAGCAGACGCTCGCATTTAATAGTGGAAAAAATATTTTATCTCTGCAACAGGATAAAGATATCACGTTTAATTCTGCTAAAAATATAATAGCGAATGCACAGGAAATTAATATCCGGGCTGAAAAATCCCTGTCAGCCGCTGGAAAATCTGGCGTCGATATTAAAGGTGCGAAAATTAATTTAACACAATAATAGGGTAGTGAAATGGCAGACAAAATATTAGCCGATATTTATGGTCGGGGTTGGGCATTTCCGCCTCAATTTTCTTCTCAGACTGGAATCATCATGGCGGAAGGGGCAGAACATGTTCGCCAGAGTATGAAAATTCTTTTTCTGACTGAACCCGGTGAACGGATTATGCGTGAAGATTACGGTTGTGGTCTCAATGATTATCTGTTTGAAAATATTAGTGATGAATTGATAGCTAGCATTCAAACGCGTATTGAAGAGCGAGTATTGCGCTATGAACCCCGTGCAGAAATGACTGAAATTAAAGTGAGTCAGAAAACCGATTTATCGAATACCTTACAAGTTCAGGTGAATTATGCCTTGAGAGGCAGCGAAATTAGCCAGCAAATTGAAGGTATTCTTGAGATGGGTGAAGGGCTGATAGAGGTGATCTTATGAGCAAACAACTGGTGGTTGATGGCGACACCTTGCTATTCGAACCCTTGTTCGGTAACCGACAGGTCACTCTTGTGGGGCCAGCAATTATCAGGGGCAGCGGGCACGCCAAAATCCAAGGCAAAAAGATTGTCATCGTGGGTGATGAAAAAAAGATACAGCTTCAAGCGCAATATATTACTCCTATCCACCCGGTACCTGGCATGGGGATGGTCACCATTGCTCAATTGGATGCTAGCCAGACAATAAACTTTTGCCGTAGCCTTGCCACGGTGATTGTTGTTGGGCAACAATTTATTGCTCGTTTTACTCCATCACAGCCGGCAAATAATCCACAGAGTGGCCCGGATATAACAGCACCCAGTATGGGTAAAGGCCGATTTATTGCCAGTCAATATGCTGTCAGTGCCGGATAAATAACCTTTTAATTTATTTTTAAATAATGATCATCTCCTGAAAATATCTTAAAGTTATATTCAAATAACAGGTGGAATAAATATGGGGCAGACAGAATTAGAAAATAAACTTACTGCTATGGTATCGGATACTACTTTTAAACTTGATGAAAGAAGTACGCTGGATATATTAAATTGGCTTCAGGAATATACGGAAAAAATCCCTTTTGAACAAGAGAAAGAAAAACTTTGGAGTAGCTTCTACTTTATTCAGGAAAACAACCCTCAGCAATTAGCGGATATTTACCAAGATGCGAATAAAGCCAATGGCCTTTTACCAGCGCATCAGGCTTTTTTACTGGCTTTTTTAAAACTATTAGAAACCACTAAAATATTATTCAATACCTTTCCGGCACGTCATCGTGATCTTTATTACCGACAATTGTTAGGCTTAAAACCGAGAAATGCTCAAGCAGATCAGGTTGCAATTGGTATCACGCTGAATTCGAGTAGCGTTGAATATCTTATTCCGAAAGGCACCCGCTTTGATGCTGGACATGATAGCGCTGGCAATCCATTACAGTATGTGTCTGAATCGAATATATTAGCAAATCAAGGAGAATTAACCGACCTGCGTTGGTATCGAAAAGAGGGGGATGGCTGGAAATCGGCAATACCACTAAATCTTGCAGATAACATTGCATTGCCTGAAAACGGTATTCGACTTTTTAGCCCAACGCCTAATGATGTTCCGGTTCTGTCTGGCTACTTAATTACTTCGCCTTTATTGACGATGTCAGCGGGAGAGCGCACGATTAAAGTGACATTAGACAGCGAGTGGGCGGGGGATTCTAATCAAGTCACCGCTCAGATTAGCTCGGGAGATCACTGGCTTTCATTATTAGTAGAAAAAGAAAAGGCTAACCTCAAACTCAGCTTATCAGCTAACGATGACCCCATTAGCCCACCTGATGCTTTAGATAATATGACGTTTGATGTACCGGTACTAAAACTGAGCACCAAACAGGGACCGAGGTTGCCGAAGATCAAAGACATCGAGATCAACATCAACATTAACGGCAACCGTAGTGTGTACTATGCGTCTGATAGCGGTATTGAACAAACGAATGCGACTAGTTTTCCTTTTGGTCAATCACCGTTATTAGGCTCTGGTTTTAATCTGGTTGCTCCTGAATGGTATAACTTCGAAAACGCGACCTTGACGATTACCCCTCAATGGGTAGGATTGCCTCAACAAAACTTTTCAACATGGTATGGAGGATATGAGACCCAGCTCGATAATAGTGCATTTAAAGTACAGGGTTACTTAGTCACGCCTCAAAAGAGAGAAAAGCTTAATGAAGCGCAATCATTATTCAATGGAAAGGAGAAACCACAAGGACAAAGCTTAAAATTTACCTTGCCAGCAATGAATTTTCCCCTTACAGACAGCTCGAATCCCAATGATTGGCCTGCATCCGTGCGTATAGAACTCGCCGAGCAGGATTTTATGCATACCCAATACTGGAAAGATCCCAAAGATAAAAATTTACCCTATATCCCACAAATCAGTGCGTTGCAGATTCAATTCAACGTTGAAGTTAAATCTAAGCAATTTACTGTTTACCCTCTGACGCCTTTTGGCCGGGGTGAAGCAGCAGAAACACTGACATTTACTCATGATGCATTCTATTTGGGCTTTACCGGAGTACTACCGGGTCAAACTTTATCTCTTTATTGGCAATTAGAAGGGGTAAAAAAACAGGCTTTATCTTGGTTTTATCTCGACAAGTGCAATACCTGGAGTAAATTGGATAAATTCGTTGACGATCAAACTGATAACCTGTTCGACCGGGGTATCTGGCGCACTTTATTGCCACAAGATGCCTCAAATCAGGCCGCTCTGATGCCGTCAGGGCGGTACTGGCTGAAAGCCGAGATAACGGATAAGACTGATCCCCAAGATTACCCACGTATTAAAGGTTTGCTGTATAACGCTACCACTGTCACCTTAGCTAACGCAGAAGCTGTTGAGCAGGAACATTTTATTAATGGATTGGCCGTTGGCAGCATAAAACAGCCGGCAAACACTATTCCGGCAATCAGCGGTGTTACGCAACCTTGGGCTTCCTGGAACGGTCGCCCGCAAGAAACTGAGCAAGCCTTCTTAAAGCGAATTCCTGTCCGGCTGTCCCATCGTAACCGAGTGTTGAGTTGGGGGAACATGGTCACCTTACTAAAAGATCATTTTGTTAGCCTACTTGATGTCAGACACCATTCAGGCAGTAAATTAACCACCCTCCCGGCGCCGGAAAAGCAACAATTGATAGTCATCCCAGACAGCCGTTACAAGGATAACGACGATGCATTACGCCCAGCACTGAACCCGGCGCGATTGGCCGAGATGGTCGAATGGTTAAATCGATTAAGTAGCCCTTGGGTAACCATTGAAATCAACAATCCTACTTATGTTGACGTTAATGTGGATTACCAAGTGACCTTTATCTCAGGCATTAATTCTGACTACGGCTATCACCAGCTACAACAGCAATTAAGCAGAACGTATATGCCGTGGGGAGAGAATCCTGCTATCGGTGTGACGATGGGTAATCACATTGACTACTACCAGTTATTAGCCACCATCCAACAATCCCCTTTGGTAGAACGCGTCACCAATTTAAGCATAACAATAGTTAATCGAGTTACGGGTGCCGTGGGTACAAATATCGAAGCTAATGATAATGAAGTGTTGATTTTAGTCTGGTCAGATAAACATTCCTCAAATAAGGAGTTAATCAATGAGTCATCAGGATGCTCTGTTTCCCGTTGTTAAAGACGATATTGCCTTTGATACCTTACTTGCTCAGGCTAAGGCTGTTATTGAACAACAGTCTGGTCAATTTTGGCGTGATATCAGTGAAAGTGATCCCGGTATCACCTTATTAGAAGCCTGTTGTTATGGTGCATCAGATTTAGCTTACCGTCATTCGCTGCCGCTTTTAGATCTTCTGACGCCCAGAAAGGAGGAACAGACACCCGGCGACGGTATTTTCCCCCAAGAGTTTGGCCCGCAACAGATGCTGACTTGTGGTCCAATTACGTTGGCGGATTATCGCCGGGCGTTGCTGGACTTGCATAGTGACAACACGGTTGATGGTTACTTTTTATTTAATGATGTACTACTGGTATGTGAACCTAACGATCAACGCTATACATACTGGTATAGCAAAAAGAAACGTGAATACAGATTTATTCAAATCGCAGATTCAGATAGTGAACAGTTAACATTAAGAGGAAATTATTGGCTTTATTTGCTCCCAGGCCGGGAAACTCAGATCGATAATAAGTTGGCACAGGAGAAACTTAACGTTTTCCTGAAAGATAATCGTAATTTAGGAGAATGGGTGAGTCGGGTTATCTGGTTAGAACCTATTGATTTGCCATTGAAGATGGATATTCAGCTTGATAATGATGTTAAAGATATCGCTGACGTATTTGCTCAAATTTATATGACAGCGGAACAAACGGTGCAGGAAAAGCCGCTACGTTATACCACCCAGATAATGAAAGAAATGGGTTACAATAATGAAGAAATTTTTGACGGGCCTTATTTACATCACGGTTGGATACCTGAATTACCCCCGATCAAAGATTACAGTGGTGCGACGATATTAAATCTAAGCCATTTGGTTAACCGATTATTGGCTATCAAGGGAGTTCAAAGTATTATTAGGCTGGAATTAGATGAAAATAAAGATAATAAGAAAATTATTTCTCCGCTACTGCAAGATAATTGGTCTTGGCAAATTGCGAAAGGATATTATCCCAGATTATGGGGTGATGATCCCTTGGGATTGATTACCTCATCAGACAGCCCATTGACTCTTATTGCCAAAGGTGGTGTGAAAGTTGTAGTTTCTAGCGAAGAGATAAAGAAGAAGATCATTACAGAACCACTGATTAATACACAACCAGAATTATTAAACTGGGGTAAGCACCGTAAAGTGTTGGATTATTATCCGGTAAGTAATAAATTACCGGCTTGTTATGGATTGCAGACTAATAAACATACCTTACAACAACGACAGTTACATCAATTTATTCTGCCTTTTGAACAAATATTAGCTAACGGTTGCGCAGAACTTGCCTTATTGCCAAAACTATTGGCGTTTAAACAACGAGGAAATACGGTATACGGTGCACAATGGCCTTTCAAGGTTAATACCGTCAGTCAGAACGTTCATCAGGAGATAATGCCCGACTTAATTAAGAAACTGAATAATGATGTACAAATTGGTAATGATGATGGCATCCATGAGCGAAACTATGCAAAAGAGCTGGCTATTCTTGAATATCTGTTAGGCTATTTTGGTACACAGCGAGCCGCCAGACCACTTATTCTCAATCGACAGGATTTTTTATCCACTCAGCGCGGTTACTTGGCTCAACAACCAGAGTTGGCCTACCATCGTAATAATATTCGCATTGATAAAGTATCGGCGCTGCAAAAACGAATTGCAGCTCGGTTAGGCTTGGGAAGAAAATGTTTTAGTGAACCGCCTGATTTAGCTGATCTTCCTTTCTATTTAATTGAGCATCGCCGGCTGTTACCCGTGAAACCTGATGAGGCATTCAACAGTGAACAAATACCTGATAATCTGGAAATTAAAAATCATCCTGATTCTAAAAGCCATCATTTAATTATTATTCAGCAAAGTACAGCAGGGCAGTTATTACATGGTCAAATGATTGACTTGATTATTAAAGGCGAGAACGGATTCACATTACGGGGCCAGGTGATCACTGAGATTACAGAAAAATCATTTTATCTTGACACCCATAACAGTGTTGCTTTGGAACACAATTTGAACAGAGTGCAACAGGCATTTACTGACAAAAAACTAGTCTGGCAAAATAGCCTGGTGTGGTTGGAAGATATGGATTATCAACTGGTTTATGCCGATGAAATACATCAAAAAAATAAAGAAGACGATGAACTCTGGATCACATCTAGTCCCCAAAGCCCTTTTCCTGCTATGATCAAAGAAGGGGATGAAATCACACTAAAATATAAAATTACCCCTTATGAACCAGCCAAAAAAATATCCGCTGATATGAATTCTCCATCTGACTATATGCTTAAAGCGTGGGTAAAAAAATTCGATCATATTAAGGGTAAGATATTAATTAAACGAGATAAAAATACCAAACCTTTTCCAGAAAAGGAAAATGCATGGCGTTACCGCTGGTATTTCTCTAGTGCAGAATACGCGCATACTGATCGTTTTTCATTTGTCGTCAGCGTAGTCATTAATCGCCAGTTAATTGAGAATAACAACGTTGATCATCATGGACTGGAATCGTGGGTAAAAACTGAGATTTTAGCTGAATTTCCTGCTCATGTTTCCATGATTATTCATTGGTTATCACCGGACCATTTCAGGAATTTTGCCAGCACCTATAAGCGTTGGCAAAATAATGGTTCTGCTTTAGGGGATGAAGCATACCATATTTTAGAAATGTTAACATTAGGTCGTCTGCCTTCTGAATTAACAGGTATAGGGAATATGAGAATTGCCACTGAACAACAGAGAACTGAGGTCATTGGTGAGTCTGAAACAGAATGGAATGCTAAATTTATTGAGAGTAATCAGTTGCTGTATGTACCTAAAGTTAAAGATAATATTTATCGTGACAAAGACAAAGGTTGATTTATACGTAAAGAGAGATGTTTGTTGTATTATTAAATTCATTATCTTTAATTATTACTATACCCTATGGATTTCAAGATGGATCGCGGCGGCAAGGGAGCGAATCCCCGGGCGCATAGATAACGATGTGACCGGGGTGAGTGAGTGCAGCCAACAAAGAGGCAACTTGAAAGATGACGGGTATATGTTATTAGAGACGAATATATAAGGTGATAAAAATGGAAAAGAAGAACGATTTTCCCAATTCAGAGAGTAATCAAGAAAATACTAATAATAAAGTAGAAGATCTTTCAGCAGATGATTTAAAAAAACGTTTTAAAGCAGGTAGCATTCCATTGCAAACTGATTATGAACATTTAATTGATATTGCTGATATTGGTCGCAAAGCAGTCGGGAAAGTACCGAAACAAACTGGGCCAGGAACAGGATTGAAACTGGATGATAATGGTACGCTTAATTTAAAGATGGGTCCTATCTCCAGTAAAGACTTTTCTCCATTAATACTAGAAAAAGATATTTTATCTGTAGACCTTGGTAGTGGTTTGATTAATAAAGAGAATGGAATATCTGTTGGTCAAGGTAATGGTATTGTTGTAAATACAGATGATGTCGCTGTCAAGGCTGCTAATGGTATTACTGTTGATGGCAAAGGTATTTCAGTTAAATCTAATAATGGCATCAATGTTGATGCTGATGGTGTCTCTGTAAAGACAAAAAATACAACCATCAAAGTCGAATCTATTGGGATATCTGTAGGAATTGGTTGGGGAGTAAGAATAGGAGATGAGGGATTAGATGTCCAAGCTAGTAATGGTATTAATGTTGATAAAAATGGTGTTTCAGTTAAAGCTGGCAATGGTATTAAGGTTGATGATAAAGGTGTCAGTATTGATCCTAACAAAATACTCCCCAGAGGAATGATTGTGATGTTTTCTGGCAGTAATGCTCCTGAGGGATGGGCATTATGCGATGGTAATAATGGTACACCAAATTTGATCGATCGATTTATTTTAGGCGGGGATTTTTCTGGTGTTAAAGGGCAAAGTAATACTAAAGTTTCAGGACCTAAAGATGGTAAATCATTTAGTTTTAATTCTGATGAGGCTACATTAAATATCAATGGCAAAACAAATGAGAAATCGTTATCTATTGGTCAAATACCTAACCACGATCATCTTAGTGGAATAATTATTGATACAAATATAATGGCTCAATATGGAGCTTATGAGATATCTTCAGACAAGAGAGCGGTAGCTTCTTCAAATAATACTAGAAATAGATATCTCTATTATTCAACAGGGATGACCACATCTAAAGGTGTTGTAAACGGAAACAGTCCAGAAACACATAATCATGACATTGATGTGAAAAACACAGGTAGACATTCCCATAGTAATAAAATAACAGTTCCTTATTATATTCTTGCTTTTATTATGAAACTTTAATATTTATGAAAAAATTAAAAATTAAAAATTTAAATTATCCATTAATCGTAAAGAGAATGCTATTTATGACTTCGGAACAAAATTTATTAAATCGAATTACTATTACTATTGAAGCTAATAATCAACAGGTAGCTAAAAAATTATTACATGGTTCTCTGCTTAATCAAGTCAGTATGCATAAATTACTTAATTTATACCTTAATAAACGTTCTATTAATCAGGATATCTATTTAGATAAATTAACGCTGAATCTTTGTGAAATTAATTCAAATAATTTTAATTCTCTGTTTCCTATTCGACTTAATACTGAGCTAAATAAAGCATTGGGTCAATATCGGGAAAATAATAAGGAAAAAACCACTTCGGAAAATTCAATAATACCCCAGAATACCGGTAAATCCTCTTTATTACATAGTAATGATTTATCTGATATTGAGGAATTTATCCAGTATTTATATCAAAAAGAGGTTAAATTAAATCCTGAAAAAGTAATAGCAGATAACAGAAACATTGACGTTAATATTAAAGTTTTAATTAACCAATTAATGCGAATGGAGAGCAAATTAACATTATTTTTGGCAAAAAGTTGCTTATCTGAGCATGGTTTACAGCGACTTTTAGCTATCAGTCAACCTGCTTTATTAACTGCGATTAATCACAAATTGTTGGAGGATATAGATAAATCTCAGCATCAAGGAAAGATAATTTCTTCTTGGCAATTGGTATTGAATGCCTTGGGATATATACAGCGACATAATACGCAGGAAATACCTAAACCAGATATGAAAGTGATGTCATATATCATGGCTGAACGTGATAACAGTATGCTTGATATTGTGTCTATTATTACATTATTTCGCCAAAATATAGTCGCTGAAAGTGCCTTATTAAATGCATGGTTGAAGCTGCTTTGGCAAATAGAATGGATTCCAAAACTGTGCAAAAAACACCTCTCGATTCAGGAATATGAAGATTTAGTTAATCGCTTTAGCTGTGAAGATCAGATTATTAGAGAACACACTTTACAACAAACAGTCGCAGTTAATTCTTTGTTGACTGAGTTATTACAGAGATTAGCGACGGAGACTCAGAAAATTTTACCGCCATTAAATCATCATCAGCTTTCATTAATAGCGGCAGCAATTCAGAAGGGGGAAATTAAAACAGAAAATATTCTCCAGCTATTGCAACATCCAGCGTTATATAACAATGTAGGTTTGGCTTGGTTAGCACCGCTGTGGCAATTAGCTCCTGTTTGGCAAATGTGTAAAAAACATCTTCCTGTTGAGGAATATCGCGATCTGTCACAACGCTTTATTCCAAATAATGCAAATCAAAAATTAATTTTGCAAGATCAGCCAATATTATTAACACCAGATAACGTGTGCGTTAAAGACAATCAACGTCGAGTAATTAATAGACCATGTTCTGAGCCGGGTTTATTACCGCTATATCAAGTCAGTAATGCTGGAATATTGATTCTATGGCCGATGTTACCCGCATTATTTAATCATCTGGGTCTACTTGAAGAGAAAAATTTTATCCATCATCAAGCTCAATTTAGGGCGATTGATTCTCTGGATTATCTTATTTGGGGGAGTGAAGAGATGCAAGTAGAGAGAAAAATATTGAATAACGTTCTGTGTGGGTTAATGATTGATGAAGAGACACAATCAATCCCTGTTGAACCAGAAAAACAGTTGATAATAGAACAATGGTTAGATGTGATTATTACTCAACTTCCGGGCTGGAAAAAACTGAGTCGTAATGATATCCGTCAACTATTTTTACAGCGGCCGGGTGAATTGTTGATAAATGAACTGGAAATTAAAATCACGGTACAGTATCAGCCATTTGATGTGCTATTAGCCGACTGGCCGTGGCCGTTAAATATCGCCAAACTTCCCTGGCTAAATCTTCCTTTACGAATTGACTGGCAAAACATTTAAAAGGTTTATATGAACTCTTTCCCTTGCCGTCGCGATCCATCTTGAAATCAATAGGGTATATATGATGGCTGAATTACGTTGGATTTATCCCCATCTGGAACGTATCGATCTGCAATTACAACATTACTATTATCAGAATAGAGATAAATATGACTCCTTACCGGAGAGTTTTTTACTGACTGAGGATGAAATAAGACAACATTTAGCAACACCATTAGGTATTCCGCATTGGATAATTAAACAGGATGATATTATTAACCTGCCTGAAATTGAAGAAAACCCATCCATTGATGAATTGTCTTTATTGGTTGAACGTTTTGAACTGACGGAATTTGAGCGTGATGCCTTATTATTAGGTTTATTGCCACATTTTGACAGCCGTTATCATGCATTATTTGCTGCTCTGCACGGTAACAGTAAAAAGCAATGGCCTAGTTTTGCTTTAGTAATTGAATTATTTAGCCAATGCCAAAGTGATAGGCAATTACTGCGAAACAGTTTTTTGCCACAAACACCGTTAATTAGTAATCAATTATTGCGACTCAATAATTACGAGGAGCCTATTTGGCTTCAAACGCAATTTTTAACTCACAGCGCTGTCTGGCATTTTTTATCAGGCCAACGGGTAATTTTGCCGTCCCTAATAACTTGTGCTTATTGGCATTCTCCTGTTTCGCACCTTTGGTATCCACCAACCCTTTGTCATTCACTTGAAAAGATATTATTGAATGAAACTGATGAGATTCGCCCGCTGGTGATACTTAGAGGAAAACAGCATAGTGCCAGAGAATTAGCGGTCGGCAATATTATGGCGTTTCACAGAATTAACACTTTAACCTTGGATTTAGCTCGATTACCAGAGGAAGAAAACTCAACTGTAATAGCTAGTTTGCTAGCAGATGCAGTGAGAGAAACACGTTTACATAATGCTTGTTTATTAATTCGCAATTTTTCTTTGCTCGCAGAGGAAAAGAAAATATTGAATAACGTATTATTCGTTTTATTAAATCAACCAAGATTACGGGTGGTTTGTTTAGTAGAGCCGGGAGACGCATTAGTATGGATTAAACATCTGCCAATGGTGCAAATAGAGATGCCGGTAGCTACGCTGGTGGATAAAGAATCTATGTTAAAAGAATGTTTACCGGATAATACCGCTCAAAGAATTAATATTATTCAATTGTGTCAGCGTTTCTCATTTACCGCAGAAACATTGCCGTTAATTCTTAAAGAAGCTTATCAATACCAAATACTCCGACAACCAGAGGAGCAGTTAGAAGAAATAGATTTACGTAAGGCGTTAAGTTTTCGCGCTCAACAGAACTTAGGCAAGCTGGCTAAACGAATAACACCAACACGTAATTTTGATGATTTAGTGATTTCTGATGAATTAGCTCAACAATTAAAAGAAATTATCGCGGCAATTAATTATCGTGACCAGATTTTGAGTGCTGGTTTTCAGGAGAAAATAGGCTATGGTACTGGTATTAGTGCACTATTTCACGGTGAATCGGGTACGGGCAAAACAATGGCCGCAGAAGTGATTGCCGGGCATCTTGGTGTTGATTTGATTAAAGTTGATCTTTCTACCGTTGTGAATAAATACATTGGTGAAACGGAAAAAAATATCGCCCGCATTTTCGATTTGGCTGAGACGGATTCTGGGGTGCTGTTTTTTGATGAAGCCGACGCACTATTTGGCAAGCGCAGTGAAACCAAAGATGCTCAAGATAGACATGCCAATATTGAAGTTTCTTATCTATTACAACGATTAGAGGATTATCCGGGATTGGTAATTTTAGCCACCAATAATCGTAGTCATTTGGATAGCGCTTTTAATCGTCGTTTTACCTTTATTACCCATTTTACTTATCCTGACGAACTATTACGTAAAAGAATGTGGCAAACTATTTGGCCTGAACAACTGAAATTATCCGACGAAATTGATTTTGCACATTTGGCTAAACGGTCTGATTTGACGGGGGCTAATATCAGAAATATTGCCTTATTGGCATCAATATTAGCCGCGGACAATAATAGTGAAAAAATTGATAATCAACATATAGAACGAGCCGTTACCCTCGAATTAAATAAGACGGGTAGACTGATTTTTTAAATACTGATCAAATTTGGAGTCGATATGAAAGATATTATTGAGCCTAATAATGCTATTGTCGAAGTTAATAACGCATTAAAAGATGTTTTATCTCGATATTTAAATAATGTTGATATTCGTTTTGATTTGCCAGATATAGATTCAATTCCATCTAAACCGACAATCAGTGTATTTCTTTATGATGTACATGAAGATTTGCAATTACGCTCTGCTGAACCAAAGCGTTATAATCCTGTGACTAATTTATTGTTACCGGGATGGGTAAATATTAATTATAATTATTTAATTACTTACTGGCATTCGAACAAACCATCAGTTGATGGTAGCAGTCCTGATAGCCAACCTGATAATCAGGCGGCAAAAATAATGACATCTGTTTTGAATGCATTGATTAATCATCGTCAATTACCTAAAATTCCTGGTGCTTACACCAAAGTCATTCCACCACAGGAAAATTTAAATAGCTTAGGTAATTTTTGGCAGGCGCTTGGCAATCGCCCACGTCTTTCCTTATTATATTCCATTACCGCACCGGTAAAACTTCAAGATATTACTAATACAATAGAGACAGTTATGGAAATTTCTCATTCTGTGGATCAAAAATTGAATCCGGTTAGCTCACAAATAAGTCAGGCGTTATTAGAAAAATTATGTACTGATTTGGGGGGAACAGAAGATGTGCGTTTTGCGTTGGCTAAAGTGAAGTTAACGATTAAACTGGACATATCTGTCACAGGCAATAATGATAATCAAGAAAATGAAAAAATTATTCTTGAGGTTTCGGGTATTACTTGTTTAACTTATTTATCTAAGATAAAAGAGATTCTTTCAACATGGGTAAAAAGTCATAAAGCGGTCGTTAAGGTAAATGGTATAGGTATTATTGTTGCTAAAGAAAATTCTGATGCATTAATTGGAGTGAAAAAACCATCATCTAATTAATTACTCATAATAAAATGACAAGAAACTCGCGCCAAAAAAGATAAAACACCTGAAAATATAACAACGGATGATCATCTGGAAATAGCACCTTCAATCTGCTTGTCGGAGTCCAAGGATATATTAAAACTAAAAAAGCATAATCTGAGTTCCGTAGAATTGATAGATGATATTATTGTATTACATAATGATCTAAAAGGAAATAAATTACTCTGGAATGATAATTGGCAAAATAAAATCGTTGATAGAGATTTAGTCGCTATATTTAAGGCGATTGATGAAACTGTTTCTGAGTTAGGTGGCATTGAAATCTATCAAGAAATCGTTGGGGTAAATCCTTATGATCCTACTGAGCCAGTTTGTGGTTTATCTGCCCAAAATATATTTAAATTAATGATTGAAGGGGAATATGCTATTGATCCAGTAAAAGTGGCTCAGGCAGGAAAAATAGATGGCAATGAATTTTCTGAAAGAGTTGATCAACTCAGTAGTGCAAAAAATTATGTTGCATTGGTTAATGATCATCGATTTGGGCATATGTTTTTAATTGATATTCCATCCAATGATCAGGAAACAGTGGGATATATCTATACCCTATGGATTTCAAGATGCATCGCGGCGGCAAGGGAGCGAATCCCCGGGAGCATAGATAACTATGTGACCGGGGTGAGTGAGTGCAGCCAACAAAGAGGCAACTTGAAAGATGACGGGTATATCAGTCAGATTTGGGAGAGGGGGCATTGCCGCCTCTTAAAATAGCAGATTGGTTAAGTGCTAGAGGAAAAGATCCCGTTACTCTTAATAAATTAAAGAAATTATTAAGTCATGAATTTAATCTATTATCTGCAAATGAACAACAGGAACTTATTGCCGAAATTTTTGATATACATAAAGAGATATCTAATGTTGGATTAGATAAAATTAAGAAAGATAAACGGATTGATATCTATTTAACAGAGTATAATATTAATGACTTTTATGAAAACATTGAAAAGTTAAAATCTAAATTTGATGATTTATAATATCGCATTTGGTAAGCCAGAATGAGATCTATTATTTTAATAATTGTAATAAAATTGTTTTAATAATCATTTATAAGGTGATAATATGAGACGTGAATATAGTGAAAAAGAAAAGAAAAAAACTTCAATACCGTTGGGGAATTCTATTGATCAGCATGAAATAGATAATAATCCGTTAGGATCAGGATTGGATCTAAATCAGATGATGAATAATACTCCTAGGGTAGCGAAAGATAATTACAGTGAAGAAAATGGCGATCTGTTTTATGGCCTTGCCGCTAAAAGGGGAAAGTATATAAGAGATGTTAATCCTAATTTTGATTCAAATAATCCTGATAGTACGCCAATGATTATAGATTTTTATAATAACGAAGTATCTAGAGTTATTTTTAAAGACACTAAGATATTACCTAAAAAATCAGAAGATTTGGTGAAAAATCCTAAAAAATATGCAAGAAATATTAAGGTTAAAGACAGCTTACAGAAAAATATTATTAAAGAGCAAAAAGGGAGATATCCTTTATGGAATGATTATTTTAAAATAGGAGGTGAAAATAAGAAATTTAACATGTATAAAATATTTAAAGAAATAACTAGCAAGTATAATTCTGACTATTATCATGTTTGTTATAACAAAACATGGCTTACCTTTGAACCTAGATTACTTTGGAAAAGAGGAAGCAAGCTTGGTATAGAAATGGCAGCCCGTAATGGGAGAACAAAAATACACTTTGTTCTTGATGGCCTGAATATCGAACAGGTTGTTAATAAAACAAAAGGTTCTACTCCTCTGGAGGCAGGGCCAGGCGAGTCAGTTACCGCGTCTGAATTGCGTTATGCTTATCGCAATAGAGAGAGATTGGCGGGAAGAATTCATTTTTATCGGGATGGTAAGGAAGTTATTGCGCCGTGGGACGAAAATCCAACGTTATGGCAGAATTATATTCCTCAGGGTAGTAATCGAAATATAGCTACTCAGAGAAATGGAGGAGCAATGTCTAGATTAATAGCATTACCGAGACGAATGTTTTCACCAGTTATTAAGCGTATTTTTTAGTTGAATCCTGATAATTTAAATACCCAGTTGTCATAATGATAATTTCAGGTATCCAATTTCAATTATTATAGAGAGTTTAAAAATGTTCAAAAATGATATACGTGAAAAAACAGTTAAACTTGGCAAAGGTAAAACTGCGGATGAAAGGTTATTGGATGCATTACATTTGGAACTTCCTGATGAAAAAGCAGTTATGTCGGCTTATCAAAAACAGATTCCTGAATTTGATGGTTTTAGTAAAAAAACGCAATTAATCCTTAGCTCTTCAAGTGAATTTGGAAAATTGAAACCAGCGAAGCAGCGTAATTTCTCAAAACCGGGTTTAAAATCGAATGGTGTTTCTGATGGAAAATTTCTTTATGCAAAGAAATCCTTGGAGAATTTCGCTGCTCATGCTGGATACGAGTATAATGGTCATTATGACGATGAATTTGTCAACTTTAAGGATAATAATAGAAATTTAGCCGATGGAAAGTTATTCCCGGGTATTAACCTGATTAAACGTCCAAAATTATCGATAGTGAAAGGTAAAGGAGAATGGGAAATACAACAAAGTGATGAGGCCGAAGCTTATAAGATTATTGACATTGAATCCTTTATTTCAGGGATAAGAGATATGTATGGTAGGGTAAATACACCTTTGCATCCAGTAATAGAATCTTTGATCAGAAATCATATTATCAACAACGACCGTATATTACCGACGATGGCGGGTATTGCTGGTTTGCATGCAGAGGTACAGGCACTGAATAATTTATTGATTTCAGAAGATAAAAAGGCAGGGAAAGCTATTGGAAGTCGGAAAATAAGCGAATATATACGGGATATGCTGAAATCATCTATTTTCACTCAGCGATTAACAACTAAACAAGCTGGAGATAATTTTGCTGCTTGCCATAATTGTTCGGGGATATTGTCATCACCCGTCAATGTCGTTACTGGTAAGGTAACAAGTGCGGGAAGTGATTTTTCATCAACATTATCTCGATATAAAACACCGCAAGAATCTCCAATATAAAATATACCCGTTATCTTTCAAGTTGTCTCTTTGTTGGCTGCACTCACTCACCCCGGTCACATAGTTATCTATGCTCCCGGGGATTCGCTCCCATTTATAAAGAGGCTAAATGATAGTTTTGCTAATGATTTGGTATTTATAACACCAGATCCAAGATGATGACACCACACAAGCCAATCGCCCATGCAATAGTGGTTGGTATTGACCAAACGATCATCTGTTGTTTGGCATCTTTAATTCCCATCATGCGGTTAACGACCCAGAATAGGCTGTCATTAAAATAACCGAAGAATAACGAACCCATCGTTGCTGCTTGTGCGGCAACCAACATGTTGATCCCCGGAATTTGACTAATAATTGGTGCAGAAATAGAAGCAGCAGTGATCATTGCCACAGTGCCGGAACCTTGAATTAAGCGAACCAGTGTTGCGATGATAAATGGAATCAGCACCGGTGTTAGTGGTAGATTGGCTATATATTGCGCCAGAATGGTGCCGGTACCACTTTCACGCAATACCGCGCCTAACGCACCGCCTGCTCCTGTCACTAATAAAATAATACCGGCAGCCTGTAAACCTTCTTCCAGACGGTCAATGACTTCATGTTTATTGGCTTTTGGCATCAAGGTATAAACCGCCAATAATACACTAATGGCTAAGGCAATAATGGGTGCGCCAAGGAAATCGAATGTCTGAAAGTAGAAGTTGTTTTCTTGTCCAGTAAAAGTTTCAGTGTTTAATAACAGGCCATTAATGGCTTTAATGAAGATCAAAACAATAGGGATAATAATCGGCAACAGGGAAAGAAATAGGCTCGGTAGTGGTTTGTTCGCCTTCTCTTCCATGTAGCGTTGGTGGATTGCTTGTAGATCTTGAGCTTCTTCGGCTTCATCAATGGGTTGAAATTCAGGATATTTTACTGCTAACCATTTGGCATAAAATACAATGCCAATAACGCAAGGCACCGCCAGAACCATACCGGTTAACATCATGGCGCCGACATCTACACCGAAAATACCAGCAACTCCCAGTGGCCCCGGTGTTGGCGGAACAGTGTGGTGGGTAACAACCAATCCGCCGGCCAGTGCCACGCCAAGCGTTAGCAGATGACGTTTTCCCTTTTTTGCGAGAGCCTTTGCCAGTGGATAGAGGATAACGAAAGCAGAATCGACAAAAATCGGAATGCTGACGATATAACCGGTAATCGCTAATGCCCACTCTTCGCGTTTTTTACCTAACCATTTGATAAAACTGTAGGCTATCTGTTCCGCGGCACCGGAAACTTCTAGCACCCGTCCCATCATGACCCCTAGACCGATAACAATCCCAATACTGCCCAGTGTGGAGCCAAAACCTTTAGTCATAACATCAATGGTATTTGCTGCGGTTAAGCCGCCAGTAATCCCGGCAATCGCTGCGGCAATTAGCATTGCTAATAAAGCATGAACACGGGTACGTAGTACCAGAAAGATCAACGTAAATACGGCAACACCCAGACCAATGACCGGAATGTAGTGTTCCATAATTAGCCTCCAGCTTGGGATAGGTTATTGGAGATAAAAGCACGGATTGCATCACTGAAAGTATTATCAACATGAAAACCCAGTGATAAGCCACGGTTGATATCGAAGTGACCCGGCCAACTGGCAACAATACGGTTAATGTTTTCGTCTGGTTCAAAGCGGATGAGATCCACCGCTTTCTGCCCGGCAATCTCGGCCAGTGCGTCAATCATGTCCTGAACTGTGACGCTAATACCCGGTAAATTAACTGTGCGGGAAAGACCAAATTTTTCCGCCGGAATTTGAGCTGCATGTATAAAGTTGCGGATCACGGTTTCAGGGCTGGAAAGCCATAAAGTAAGATCGCGGGAAACTGGACAGATACTGCTTTCTCCGTGCAGAGGCTCACGGATAATGCCACTGGCAAAAGAGGATGCTGCTTTGTTTGGTTTACCTGGGCGGATACTGATTGTCGGTAGACGAAGTACTCGGCCATCAACATATCCTTTGCGGGAATAGTCGTTAATTATCAATTCACACATGGCTTTCTGTGCGCCATAGGATGATTGAGGATTAACCGCACACTGATCCGTAATGGTTGATGGTAATTCTCCGCCAAATACGGCCAGGGAACTGGTGAAAATAAATTTCAATTTTGGATTTTTAGCCCGTGCAACGTTTAATAAGTTGCGAGTAACATCAAAGTTAACTTGCAAACCGAGATCAAAATCGCTTTCAGCGTGACTACTGACAATGGCGGCGAGATGGAATAATACCGCACTGTTTTCATCGATCAGCTTTTCCGCGGCTTCTGATTGAGTTAAATCCAGTGCTAGACACTGAACGCGGGGATCATTAACGGGTGAAACAGGACATTGAATATCGGTCAATATGAGTTGGTCGAAATTTAATGTTTGATTGTTGTTTAGTAAAGCGCTGGCTAGTTGCTGACCCAGAAAACCTGCTCCACCAGTGATTATCATTTTCATTGCGACTCTCCTTGTTTAATAGCGTTGGGCTATTTACTTATAGGTTATAGGGTATATACCCGTTATCTTTCAAGTTGCCTCTTTGTTGGCTGCACTCGTTCACCCCGGTCACATAGTTACCTATGCTCCCGGGGATTCACTCCCTTGCCGTCGCGATGCATCTTGAAATCCATAGGGTATAGTAGGGTTCTTACCCTTGTACGCTGACGATATGTAATATCAGATTGTGTTCTCGTAATTGTTGCTGCACTTTCGGCGGAAGCTGGCTGTCACAGACAATATCATCCAAACTCGAAAGCGGGCAGACCCGAAACATGCCGTATTTGCCATATTTACTGCTATCAGACACCAACACACGGCGGCGGGCGATTTCCAATACTGCCTGTTTGACTAACACTTTTTCTTCATGTGGCGTGGAGACACCATGCTCTAGATCCCATGAACTGGTGCTAATAAAGGCAATATCCACATTCAGATTGCGAAGCAGCATGGCGGCGATAGGGCCAACACAGGAATAATTTCTTTTATCTACCAGCCCCCCGGTATGGAACAGATTTAATTGGGGTTTGTTCATCAGATATTGGGTAATGGAAAAATCGTTCGTGATGATAGTGAGGTTAAAACGCTCAGCCAGGACTCTGGCAATTTCAAACGTGGTAGTGCCAGCATCAAGATAGACCACTTGTCCATCTTCAACCATAGATACTGCATATTGACCAATTTCCCGCTTATGACGATGATGAAGCCGGGCTTTTTCATTCCAAGGCAATTCCTGACGTAAAACATCACTAAGTTGCACACCACCACTGACACTAACGACTTTTCCTTCCTCCTCCAGAGTGCGGATATCCCGCCGTACTGTCATATGCGAGACGTTCATCAGTTTAACCAGTGTACTGATAGAAATTGTCCGATATTCATGTACATAGCGATAAATAAAGTCTCTACGCTCTGATGGAAGCATATCTTCTCCTGATTATTTCTGTGCTTTGGTCAACCAATCCAAACCATCTTCGGTGTAACCAGCGGGGTGATATTCACAGCCCAACCACCCTTGATAGCCCATTTCATCCAGTTTGTTAAATAGCCACGGATAGTTCACTTCGCCGCTATCGGGTTCATGGCGTTCGGGCACGGAGGCAATCTGGATGTGACTGAATTTTCCCCATAGACGTTCAATGGTGCGTAGCAAATCCCCTTCCATGATCTGGCAGTGATAAAGATCCAATTGGATAAGAACATTTTGACGATCAATTTTTTTGAGTAATGTTTCAGCCTGATGCTGAGTTGTCAGAAAGTAACCCGGCATATCACGAGTATTAATCGGCTCAATTAATACGTTGATGTTATGTTCTGCCATGACATCAGCGGCGTATCGAATGTTTTTGATATAACACTCACGTTGTTGTTCTGGTGTGAATTGTTCATGCAATTTCCCGGCCATAGCATGAACTTGCTTGCAATTCAGAGCCAGTGCATATTTCAGAGCTATTTGTGTACCTTCAACAAATTCTTTTTCACGGCCAGGTATAGAGGCTATTCCTCTTTCTCCCGCCGCCCAGTTTCCGGCGGGCATGTTGAATAGAGCTTGTGTTAATTGATGCTGTTTTAATAGGGCAGCAAGCTCTTCCGCTGCGACTTCATAAGGAAACAGATATTCAACGCCTTTAAATCCAGCTTTGGCTGCACGGGCAAACCGTTCTGTGAAAGGTACCTCATTGAACATCATGCTCAAGTTTGCCGCGAATTTAGCCATGACGAATTCCTTGTTTGTTCACTCAGTTTTTGGGTAACGAGTTGCAAGTTCTTGCACTTGCTCTTTATTTAATGTCGTAAAGCCGTGTGGCAATAAGGTTAAATAGAGCCGTGCGGTATCTTCCAATTCCTCTGCGTTGAAAAAAGCTTGCCGTAAAGTTTTGCCGCCGACAACAGGTCCGTGGTTTGAGAGAAGAATTGCGTTGTGTTTTGCGGCCAGCTTCGCAATTTCTTCACCGATTCTTTCATCTCCTGGTGGCAGATATTTGACCAGAGGCAGTTTTCCGACCCGCATTACATAGTAGGGCGTAATGGGGGGTAGACAGTTACTTTTGTCCAGATTGGGTAGGCAGGAAAGGGCAGTTAACCAAGGGGAATGTAGATGGACCACCGCATGGCATTCGGGACGGTTGCGGTACATTGCCAAATGCATGGAAACTTCTTTTGTGGGTTTGTCACCGGATAGCCAATTACCTTCTGCATCTAGTTTACTCAGGCGATTAGCTTGCAAGTCACCAAAACTGGAGTTGGTCGGTGTGATGATAATCGTGCCATCTTCCAGTTTGGCGCTGATGTTACCTGCACCGCCACTGCTATAACCCCGGTAGAACATTGAACGAGCCCATTCGACTAACTCTAACCTTAGTGCTTGTTCACTCATGAAACATCTCCTGTACATGCAGGAAGAAATCGATGTTGCCGAAGTTACCTGATTTCAATGCCAGCCAATAATTGTGTTGTCGATCGTGTACCCAAGGTACGCCGGGAGCAATGGGTGCGCCGATACTGAATTGTTGGATGTCCAGACTTTGTACTATCTTACCGGCAGTCTCGCCGCCTGCGACAATAAAGGTATTGAATCCTAGCTGACGCAGGCTTTTTACAACGCTGGCGAAGGTGTTTTCTATTGCTTCACTGGCAGTAGTTGCACCATATTGTTGCTGGATTTTCTGTAATGTTTCTGGCGGGTGAGTCGCGTATAGCATCGGTGCCAGATAGTTTTCGGATTGCTGAATAACCCACGCAACCAGCTTTTCGGCATATTGTGGATCATTGATGCATGAATCAATATTCAGGGATTTAGTTGGGGCCAATTTCTGATATAGAGCAACTTGTTTGTTGGTCATGACGGAACAACTGCCAGAAAGGACCACGGTGCGTCTATTCTCGGCGGGTGGGGTTGCCCCTTCTTGTTGGTATGGCATCAATGGCTTACCGGTGTCTGTGCTGGCAAGGGCAGCGCCAAGACCAGAACCACCAGTGATTAATTTCAGCTCTGATGCCGCTTTGGCAATAGGCAGTAGGTCATTCATGGTGAGGGTATCTGTTATTGCGTAGCGTATGTTTTGTTGTTGTAAATGATTTAGCCTCACGCGGATTGCCTGCTCGCCTTGGTGTACACATGCCAGATCCACCAGATCTGCTTTCCCTTGAGCTTGTTGTTCTATTAGGCGCAGTAGATTGGCATCTGTCATTGGTGTCACCGGATGGTGCTGCATACCACTTTCATTAAGTAGTTGACCGTTGACAAATAGATGCCCATGTACAACTGTTCGCCCGTTAACGGGAAGGGCAGGGGAGATTAGCGTGATGTCTGTTTGTAGTTCATCCATCAGGGCATCAGTGACCGGCCCGATATTGCCTTTGCTGGTAGAATCAAAAGTTGAGCAGTATTTGAAGAATATTTGCTGACAACCTGTTTTCTGACGTAACCAGCGGCAGGATTTCACCGCGTTATTCACGGCTTCGTCTATCGGGCAGGAACGGCTTTTCAGGCTGATAACGATAGCATCAATATCCGGTGGAATAGAGGTATTTTCATCAGGTGTATCTAATAGCTGGACAACTCGCCAACCACTTTGTGCCATAAAACCGGCGATATCGGTTGCGCCGGTAAAGTCATCAGCGATAACGCCCAATTTAATGGTCATTATTTTTTCTCCGGCAAAGTGATACCTTTAAATGTTTTGATAACCGCGCTGTCATCCCATTGGCCGAAACCTTCATTACTGGCAGCGAGGAACATTTGATGTGCAGTGGCTGATAATGGTAATGGGAATTTCAGATCCTTACCTGTTTCTAAGACTAATCCCAGATCTTTGACAAAAATGTCTACGGAGGATTTGGCAGTGTAATCCCCAGCCAGAATATGGGGAACGCGGTTTTCAAACATCCAAGAGTTACCCGCCGCATGGGTTACAATGTCGTACATCAGTTCCAAGGAAATGCCGGCTTTGGCCGCCAATGCCATACTTTCAGCTGCGGCAGCAATATGTATACCGGCAAGTAATTGATGGATTGTTTTGACGGTAGAGCCTTGACCAATTTCATTTCCAACATAGTAGAGACGTTCGGTGGTGGCAGCAAATACGGGTTTTAGTTGTTCAAATAATGCGAGTTCACCGGAAGCCATAACGGTGAGTTGGCCTTGTTCAGCTTTTAGTGCGCCACCTGAAATAGGCGCGTCCAGCATGTTTAGATTGTATTGGCTAAGACGATGGGCAAAATTTTTAGCCTGTTCTGCGGCAACGGTACTGTGAAGCACAATGATCGTACCGGCTCTTAACTGGTTGACTAGCGGTGTTTCGCCTTCAAACAGTATGCTTTCTATTTGAGCACCATTGACGACAACAAGTAAGATAGCATCCAGCTCTGATGCCCAATTTGCGGCGTTGTTTGTCGCCACTTTAGCGCCTGCTTGTAGTAGTTGGTCACAGGCTTTTTGGTTTAAATCAAATCCATATATGGAAATACCCGCGCGTATTAACGCGCGGGCAATTCCCATACCCATAGCCCCCAATCCTATAATTCCTATTTTTTGTGTTGATTGGTTCATGATGGTTCCCTGGTGTTGTTGTTATAATTTGTTATTCTTTTATAATTATTTCACACATCATTTCACAAATATACGATGGTTATCACATTCGAAAGCTCGCTGCTTGAAGGTGGTTTTTGTTTTAATTATTTGATTTATATGGTTTATTGTTGATTTTTGCAAAATGTTAAGCTTCACATAAAGATGTGATAAGAAATATGATCGTGGGTACATTAAGGTTGGGGGAGCGCATGTTTCGTTGAGTACTTTTAAGGGTGCTAATAGCCAATTCAGAAATGTGCAGACTCAGATTAGGTTTAGGGGATGGAGAGTATAAGAAATCAATCCGGTTGCCACTTCTAAGAGAAAATTTATCGGATTGAGAATTTGAGGTCTTGCCTTAATGTCTGGAGGCTTGAAGAATATTTATGGTGGTGGGGGAAGGATTCGAACCTTCGAAGTCTGTGACGGCAGATTTACAGTCTGCTCCCTTTGGCCGCTCGGGAACCCCACCAGATTTTGAAATGTATCACTGTTGATTACAGCGGGCGGAATCATATCAAATGAGCCGCCGCTGTAAAGCATATATTTAAAAATAAGTTACCGTATGCTGTTTTTTTATCCTTATTGATCCCGTTGTGAGCAAATGAGCGGCCTGTTTGTTGGTTGCCCCAACTAATTCAGCTTTAAAGAATTACAGTACGGTTGCCGTAAACAAAAACCCGCTGAGCAAGAACCCAATATAAAGCATGGCTCAGAACATTTTTTTCAACATCCCGGCCCGCTCTCATCATATCTTCAGCCGTGTATGTGTGGTCTATGTTAATGACATTCTGAGTAATAATTGGACCTTCATCCAGATTATCATTCACATAATGCGCTGTTGCTCCGATGATTTTTACCCCTCTTTCATAAGCTTGATGATAAGGACGTGCCCCGATAAATGCCGGTAAAAAGGAGTGGTGGATGTTAATAATCTGATTTGGATAATGCTGGACAAATTCTGGTGTCAGTACTCGCATGTATTTAGCTAATACCACGTAGTCAGGTTTGTATTGGTTAATTTGTGCAATCAGTTTTTCATCGTGTTGTTCACGAGTTAAACCCTCGTGACTGATTAAATGGAAAGGAATGCCAAATTGTTCAACCAACGATTGTAATATTGCATGGTTGCCGATAACCGCCGCAATTTCAACATCAAGCCCGTCATAAGCGCTTTTCATGAGCAAATCCCCAAGACAATGCGCTTCTTTTGTCACCATAATGACAATACGCCGACGCCCCGCGCTATTTAATTCCCGTTGAGAACCCACCGGCAGTGCATCATCTAAATCAGCAAGAAATGTCTCATCATTGAAAATGCCTTCAAGCTCTGTACGCATAAAAAAGCGGCCAGTACGATGATCGACGAATTCATTATTCTGAACTATATTCAGTTGGTGTTTGTAGCAAATATTAGTAATTTTGGCGATCAGTCCTTTGGCATCAGGGCAAATAGTGCGTAAAATTTTCTTTTGTATATGTTGGTGCGGCATGAATGGGATTATCCTTAAATATTTTGCGTTTTCTGTTTATGGGTCTTAACCACAACATTTTTTGTATTTTTTACCCGAACCACATGGGCAGGGGCTATTACGGCCAATTTGAGGCTTTACACCATCAATAGGTTTTACTCCATCAATATAGTACCAACGCTGGTCTATACGAAGAAAACGTGAACGCTCATGAATAAGTTGCTTATCTTGGGATTTCTGATCAAGAAAGCAAGCTGAAAATTCAACATAGGCTTCGTTATCATTTTTGCCTTTTTCAGTGGTAATGACATGTAGTCCGAGCCACTGGGTAACAATAAAACTCTGCTCTATGTCTAAACGCCACTTTTCAGCCTGGCAGTTAGGATGCCAACTGGTAATTAGATAATCGACGTTGTGCTTTACATAGGCACTGTATCGGGAACGCATCAGTGATTCAGCAGTTTGGGCAAATTTTATGTTTTGGAGATAAGGGGAACAGCAATCCGCAAAATCTATTCCACTACCACAAGGACATAGCTCTGTCAAAATAACTCCAATTGTAAAGGGTGAAATACCATTTTTATGGGTTTTCTATTGCAAAGAAACGTAAGAGAACAAATGATAGTCACTTAATTGAACTAATATGAGTGATAGTACCTAAGAAAAGGTGAAGGTCGCAATATTAAGGTAAGGGAGCGTATTTATGGAAAAGGCATTGGCAGGCAAAAAAATTCTGATTGTGGAGGATGAACCTGTTTTTTGTTCTTTGCTGGCAGGGTATTTGCGAACGTTGGGCGCTAAGGTATTAGTCGCATCTAATGGCGCTGTCGCACTACAGGTGCTAGGACGCGAAGCTCATGTTGAACTTATTTTATGTGATTTAGATATGCCGGTCATGAATGGCATTGAATTTATTGCGAAATTGACGAATGAGGGTATTAGCATTCCAGTTATTATTATTTCAGCAACTAACAAGATGGCCGAAATTGATGAAGTGCTTCGTTTGGGTGCAAAAGATGTTTTATTAAAACCAGTGTCAGATCTTAATGAGATAAAAAAATCGGTGTTGGCCTATTTACATCCTACGGTCTTTATGTCTGGTGCGATTGAACAGAATAACTTGAATAAAGATTGGTTAACCCTAAAGCATAATTCAGATGAAGCATTAAATATGCTTAAGCAGTTGCAACCCCCAGTTTCTCAAGTGATTGCCCACTGTAAAGTCAATTACCGAAAATTAAATATGATTGATAATCCAGGATTAATTCTCGATATGGCGGCGTTATCTGACAATGAATTAGCTTTTTATTGTCTAGATATTAGCCGTTCAAAAGAGTATGGCGTGATTTCAGCATTATTACTTAGAGTCATATTTAATAGTTTGTTACAAGAGCATATCATCCACCATTCCCGACGTTTACCCAATATGGCAGGTATTCTAAATAGAATTAATAAGTTACTGGAAGGTGCAGGGTTACAAGGGCAATTTCCATTGCTGCTTGGGTATTATCATACAATCAATAAAACGGTTCTGCTCACTTCTGCGGGGTTACATGCCAGTATTAAGTCGGGTAATCGCCAAATCCAATTAGACAGTGGTGTTCCTCTTGGGACATTGAGAACGATTTGTTCGAACCAAGTTTGTTCTCATAGCGCTGAATGGCAATGTCGGATTTGGAATACAAATAGTCAAATAAATCTGATGCTTTCTTCAATGTATTCTGAGTGAATATTACCAAGGTGGAATGTTGTTTAAAATGGATTTTAAACATCAAGTCACGGTAATGTAATTAAGCAGAATGGTGATGTTTATCGAAGAGAATTAGCTGGTATACTCCGCCTATTATGCTTGGAAGTCTATCTAATCAGGCTATTTTATTTGCCGCTCTTTAGTACAAAGAGCGGATTTAGTACTGCTCAGATAAAAGTGATAACTTTTTGAGTGGTCAGAAGGGTGAACTGAACGAAGCAGTGAACTTTTGTATGCCTTGGTTCCTGTGTGCTGTTCGTGTGCGCGGTTTATTGACACAAAATAATCAGTAATAGTGATGCCTTATTAAAGAATTGGCACTGATTTTGAGTTGAAGACAGATTTGTTTTAGCCAAAAAACATCGGGAGAAAGGTTAATGCCATCAGTAGAAAAACGATCAGTAGACAAACTATCAGTAGGAAAAATAGTAAAGAAAGCTGTTATTCCAGTCGCGGGCTTGGGAACGAGGATGTTACCTGCTACGAAAGCAATTCCTAAAGAGATGTTACCTTTAGTAGATAAACCTCTTATTCAGTATGTTGTTAATGAATGTATTGCCGCTGGCATTAATGAAATTATCTTGGTAACTCATTCATCAAAAAATTCAATTGAAAACCATTTTGATACCAGTTTTGAGTTAGAAGCTATCCTTGAGAAAAGGGTGAAGCGTCAGTTATTGGACGAAGTTCAATCTATTTGTCCAAGTCATGTCACTATTATGCAAACTCGTCAGGGAATTGCTAAAGGATTAGGACATGCGGTGTTATGTGCCAAGCCTTTAATCGGTGAGGAACCTTTTGCTGTGATACTGCCTGATGTGATTCTTGATGAATACAGTACAGATCTGACTAGATATAATCTGAGCGAAATGTTGGTTCGGTATAATGAAACGGGTGCTAGTCAAATATTAGTAGAACCTGTACCTCATGAAGAAGTTTCTAGTTATGGTATTGTCGATTGTCAGGGAGAAAATCTTCAACCCGGTGACAGCAAACTCATTAAGCGCGTAGTTGAAAAACCTCAACCTAAAGAAGCACCATCAAATCTTTCCATTGTTGGCCGTTATGTGTTGTCCGAGAAAATTTGGTCATTATTAGCAAAAACAGCGCCAGGTGCCGGTGATGAAATTCAACTCACTGATGCAATCGCTATGTTAATAGAAAGGGAGCCTGTGGAAGCCTATCATTTGCAGGGTGTAAGCCATGATTGCGGTAATAAGCTTGGTTATATGCAGGCATTTGTCCGGTATGGTATGAAACATCATACTTTAGGCAAAGAGTTTACTGATTGGTTAGTGGCTTTGCAGGATCAAGCTAAAGAATAATCTTGTGGAAATTTTTAGGTATCATATGAAAGTTACAGTATTTGGTATTGGCTATGTTGGCCTGGTTCAGGCTACGGTTTTAGCTGAAGTAGGGCATGATGTCCTTTGCATTGATGTAGATGAAAATAAAGTTGAGAACCTGAAAAATGGTCAAGTCCCCATTTTTGAGCCTGGTTTAGCGCCACTGGTTAAGAAGAATTATGAAGAAGGCCGTCTGAATTTTAGTACGGATGCAAAGGCCGGTGTTGCACACGGTAAATTGCAATTTATTGCTGTCGGTACTCCTCCTGATGAAGATGGTTCAGCGGATTTGAAGTATGTGACAGCGGTTGCTCGTACTATTGCGGAACATATGGATAGCTATAAAGTTATTATTGATAAATCTACGGTTCCTGTTGGTACCGCAGATAAAGTTAATGCGGTTGTCAATGAGACTCTGCGTAAACGCAATATTGATATCCCATTTGATGTGGTTTCTAACCCGGAGTTTCTCAAAGAAGGGGCCGCTGTTGCAGATTGTATGCGCCCTGAGCGGATTATTATTGGGTGTGACAACGACAGAGTCGTTGACCTGATACGTGAGTTGTATGAGCCATTTAACCGTAATCATGATCGTATGATTGTGATGGATATCCGCAGTGCAGAACTGACTAAATATGCCGCGAACTGTATGTTGGCAACGAAAATCAGTTTTATGAATGAGATATCTAATTTAGCTGAGATGCTTGGCGCTGATATTGAGCATGTTCGTCAAGGAATTGGTTCTGATTCCCGTATTGGCTATCATTTTATCTATCCGGGCTGTGGTTATGGTGGCTCATGTTTCCCGAAAGATGTGCAGGCGTTAATTCGTACCGCAGAGCAAATTGGTTATCAGCCTAAAATTCTTCGTGCTGTGGAGCAAGTGAATGAACTGCAAAAGCATAAATTACCTTCTTTTGTAACGCGCCATTTCGGTGAAGATTTATCCGGTAAGACATTTTCTGTCTGGGGATTATCGTTCAAACCGAATACCGATGATATGCGTGAAGCATCAAGCCGTGTTTTGATGGAAGCATTATGGCAGGCCGGAGCCAAAATACAGGCTTATGATCCTGAGGCGATGCAGGAAGCTCAGCGTATTTATGGTCAGCGTGATGATTTATTATTGATGGGGACTAAAGAAGCAGCGCTTAAGGGAGCCGATGCCTTGATCATTTGTACTGAATGGCAAAGTTTTCGTGCGCCAGATTTTGATGTAATCAAAGAGTCTCTCAAAACGCCGGTTATCTTTGATGGCCGGAATCTCTATGATCCTGAACGCCTGCAATCCCGAGGTTTTACTTATTATGGGATTGGTCGTGGTGCATCCATTAATCCGGTTATCTGAGTAATACAATGAAATTCTTAGTCACAGGTGCTGCTGGTTTTATTGGCTTTCATGTGAGCCAGAGATTATTGCAAATGGGGCATGAGGTTGTGGGTATCGACAACCTTAATGACTATTATGATGTGAGTCTCAAACAAGCACGGTTAGATCTATTATTTGATAAGTCAGGTTTTAAATTTGAAAAGCTAGATTTAGCTGACAGAATAGCCATTCCCGATCTTTTTTCGCGACACCAATTTCAGCGGGTTATCCATCTGGGGGCTCAGGCGGGTGTTCGCTATTCGTTGCAAAACCCAATGGCTTACATTGATTCGAATATAATAGGGCATATCAATATCCTGGAAGGTTGCCGTCACAATAATGTTGAGCATTTATTATATTCTTCTTCTAGTTCTGTTTATGGATTAAATAGAAAGCAACCGTTTTCTACAAATGATTCAGTTGATCATCCAGTTTCACTATATGCGGCAACGAAAAAATCAGATGAATTAATGTCTCACAGTTACTCTCATCTTTATCAGTTGCCAACGACAGGCTTGCGCTTCTTTACAGTATATGGCCCGTGGGGACGTCCTGATATGGCTTTATTTAAGTTCACCAAGGCCATGTTATCAGGGCAGCCTATTGATGTTTATAACCACGGTAATATGGTTAGAGATTTTACGTATATAGATGATATCGTTGAATCAATAATCAGATTGCAAGACATCATTCCCACACCAAATGAGAGCTGGGTGGTTGAAGATGGGCAAATATCTGCCAGCTCTGCCCCTTACTGTATTTATAATATTGGTAATGGTCAACCAACTAGACTAGGTGATTTTATTGAAGCAATAGAAGAATCATTAGGCATTCTGGCTAAGAAAAATTTTATGCCCATGCAAGATGGTGATGTTCTGTCGACCTGTGCTGATTCAAGTGACATTGTTCAAAAAATAGGGTTTGCCCCAAATACATCTGTGAAGCAGGGTGTGAAGCAGTTTGTAGAGTGGTATTTGAGTTTCTATCATAAGTCTAAATAAGATAAGGAGCCGTTGGCTCCTTATCTATTGAATCAACGACAGTGACCAGAGAGAAGTAAATAGTTGTGTCTGTTTGATTATTAATTTATCTATGCATTGGCTAAGTGAGTAACTGGCCTTGCTTTACCATAAAGAAATGATACAAAAAACGGGCAACTCGACTAAATTCTTCTCAAGGATACTTATCTCGCTTATACGATAGACGTTAATTCTTTTGTCAGCTAAGTTGTTTTATAATAAAAACACCCTTCTATTTTAAAAGGGTGTTTTTAATTAAATTAACTTGAAAAACAATGACTTAGAGTAAGAAGCTTTCCAGCGTTCTTCCTTCTTCTTCAATTGCTTTTTTGATAACAGCAGGTGTACGTCCTTGGCCAGTCCAAGTTTTAGTTTCACCGTTTGTATCAACATATTGGTATTTAGCTGGACGTGCAGGACGTTTTGCTTTACCAGCAGATTTGCCGGCGCTCATTGTCTGAAGCAATTCGCTTGGATCAATTCCTTGGTCAAGAATCATTTTACGAACTTCTTCCAATTTACGTGTACGTTCCTCTAATTCAGCTTGTACCTGACTTTCTTCTTCACGACGTTCTTCAACAACGACGGTCAGTTTTTCAAGTATTTCATCTAAGAACTCAAGTGGGCATTCTCTTGCTTGGGCTCGTAAAGTACGGATGTTATTTAGGGTTTTTAAATCGCTCATTGTCCTGGTCTCAAATTATTAATGATGATTGCGGATGTGGATATAATAATAGAATGCTATTTTATTTTCTGCAATAGTCAATTTCTCATATTCCGATAAAATAGCTCTTTTTTTTAAACGTAATTTCTTTACAAAAGTTATATAGTGCTTTTTATACAGCTATTTTGATTGTCATTCCCCAATAACATGTTCAGGGTACCTTTAACAAAGAGGAGACATGATAATCTCTCTAATTTATAAACCAGGTATATACTAAATCGGTAAGTAATTTTAACTGTTTCTTATCATACCTGATAAACCAGGATAATACTAAGTTAAAAAAAACTTATGACTAATCCATGAGTTATCGCTGATTTACTGTTACCGTTTTCTGGAAGTAAATCACGCACATTATTAATTTGCATACGATATGCAACAAATCAGACTAGCTTTCATTTTTTAATTTAAACATGAACATTTGTCATTCAAATGCGCTTTATTACTCGGCTGGTGTGATGGTGGTCATGAATCATTAAGACATCACTAAGCTAAATATTTCGGTATATCAACCAGTGTAGCTTACTGAGATGGATAATCACAACTCAAGTTTATGGTAAACTCATCTGACTATTATGGCCTTATAAATTTTGTTAAGGGGCAGGGTTGATGGCTCAACTTTATTTTTATTACTCCGCAATGAATGCTGGAAAATCGACATCCTTGTTGCAATCCTCTTATAACTATAATGAAAGAGGGATGAAAACGCTGGTTTTTACCGCGGAAATTGACACCCGGTTTGAAAATGGAAAAGTCAATTCTCGGATTGGATTATCTTCTGATGCACTTCTATTTAGTCAACAGACAGATATTGGTGAGTTGATCAGAAATGAAAATAAGCAGGCAAAAGTGCATTGTGTGCTTATTGATGAGTGCCATTTTCTCACGAAAGCACAGATTGAACAGATATGTAAGGTGACCGACTACGATGATATTCCGGTTCTTTGTTATGGGCTGAGAACTGATTTCAGAGGCGAGCTTTTCAGTGGTAGCCAGTATCTTCTAGCGTGGGCTGATAAGTTAGTTGAATTAAAAACTATTTGCTATTGTGGACGCAAAGCGAACCGTGTATTACGTTTTGATAGCGAAGGCGCGGTCATTTATGATGGCGAACAAGTTGATATCGGTGGTAATGAAAAATATGTGTCTGTTTGCCGTAAGCACTATATGGATGCTATTAGTGAGGCGAGGAAAAACAGAAAAGACAGCGTGTAATGGATAGGCTTTCTGTGAAGCGGTCGGGTGCTCTGTTTGAGAGTTTGTATTAAGAATAGAGCAGCGGTAAGTTAAAGGGAGCTGATATCAGCTCCCTTAAGTGGTATTTAATCAGTTAATAAATTTGTTCTTATTGGCTTTTTTCTGTTGCAACGGTTTCTGTAAATTCTCGTCCATAGTATGAATCCAACAGCAATTGTTTCAGCTCAGAAATCAGCGGGTAGCGCGGATTAGCACCGGTACATTGGTCGTCGAAGGCATCTTCAGATAACTTATCAATTTTTGCCAAGAAGTCAGCTTCTTGAATGCCCGCTTCACGGATAGATGTCGGGATACCTAGCTCAGACTTGAGCTCTTTCAGCCAGGCTAACAGTTTTTCAATTTTTGTGACAGTATGGTCACCAGTAGCAGATAAACCGAGATGATCGGCAATTTCAGCGTAACGACGGCGGGCCTGTGGGCGATCATATTGACTGAATGCAGTCTGTTTGGTTGGGTTATCATTAGCGTTATAACGAATAACATTACAAATCAGCAATGCGTTAGCCAGGCCATGCGGGATATGGAACTCAGAACCCAGTTTATGCGCCATAGAGTGGCATACCCCCAAGAAGGCATTAGCAAATGCAATCCCTGCAATAGTTGCTGCATTATGAACCCGTTCACGGGCAACTGGGTTAGTGGCCCCTTCATGATAGCTGGTTGGGAGGAACTCTTTCAGTAGTTTTAGCGCTTGCAGTGCTTGTCCGTCAGAGTATTCGTTTGCTAAGACTGATACATAAGCTTCCAAAGCGTGAGTGATGGCATCTAATCCACCAAAAGCACAGAGTGATTTCGGCATATCCATGACTAGATTGGCATCAACGATAGCTATATTAGGCGTCAATTCATAATCAGCCAGTGGATATTTCTGACCGGTTGCATCATCAGTGACAACGGCAAATGGTGTCACTTCAGAACCGGTGCCGGAAGTTGTGGTAATGGCGACCATTTTCGCTTTAACCCCCATTTTGGGGAATCTATAGATGCGTTTACGGATATCCATAAACCGTAGAGCTAGCTCTTCGAAATGAGTTTCAGGGTGTTCATACATCACCCACATAATTTTGGCCGCATCCATTGGGGAACCTCCCCCCAGGGCAATAATGATGTCCGGTTTGAATGAGTGCATTTGTTCCGCACCCTTACGAACAGTGCTCAGGGTAGGGTCTGCTTCAACTTCAAAGAAAACTTCTGTTTCTATCCCATGGGATTTCAGCACATCAGTGACTTGATCAGCATAACCATGATTAAATAAGAAACGGTCTGTTACGATAAAAGCGCGTTTTGCACCGTCGGTTGCAACTTCTTCTAATGCCACAGGCAGGGAGCCGCGACGGAAGTAAATTGATTTCGGAAGTTTATGCCACAGCATATTTTCTGCTCTTTTCGCCACGGTTTTGGTATTGATGAGATGTTTTGGCCCGACATTTTCAGAGATGGAATTCCCTCCCCAAGAGCCGCAACCTAGTGTCAGAGAGGGAGCAAGCTTGAAGTTGTAGAGATCACCGATACCGCCCTGAGAAGCAGGAGTATTCACGAGAATACGAGCTGTTTTCATTTTATCGCCGAAATACTTGATTCGTGCCGCCTGATTGTCCTGATCGGTATACAAGCAGGAAGTGTGACCAATTCCGCCCATTTCAACCAATCTTTCTGCCTTTTCTACGGCATCTTCAAAGCTATTGCCACGATACATAGCGAGAAGTGGAGACAATTTTTCGTGGGCAAAGGGTTCTGCTTCATCAATCAAACTCACTTCTCCAATCAAGATCTTGGTCCTTTCAGGAACATTAATGCCTGCCATTTCGGCAATTTTTGTTGCAGATTGACCAACAATTTCCGCATTTAGACTCCCGTTTTTCAGAATGATATCTTGAACAGCTTTCAGTTCCTTGCCTTGTAACAGATAACCGCCATGAGTAAAGAAACGTTTACGCATCTGATCATAAACGGCATCCACCACGATAACGGATTGTTCTGAAGCGCAAATGACGCCGTTGTCAAAGGTTTTAGACATCAGAATAGATGCGACAGCACGTTTAATATCAGCTGATTCATCAATGACAACCGGGGTGTTACCGGCACCGACGCCGATTGCGGGCTTACCAGAGCTGTACGCCGCTTTTACCATACCTGGGCCACCGGTCGCCAGGATTAGATTGATGTCTTGGTGGTGCATCAATGCATTGGAAAGTTCAACGGAGGGTTCATCAATCCAGCCAATAATATCTTTTGGCGCACCAGCGGCAACCGCAGCGGATAGAACCAATTCTGCTGCTTTGGTTGTTGCTTTTTTGGCGCGTGGGTGGGGTGAGAGAATAATACCGTTACGGGTTTTTAGGCTGATGAGGGCCTTAAAAATAGCGGTAGATGTTGGGTTGGTGGTTGGCACGATACCGCAGATTAAGCCAATAGGCTCGGCGATAGTGATGGTGCCGAATATTTTGTCCTCAGACAAAATGCCGCAGGTTTTATCATCTTTATAAGCGTTATAGATATACTCGGAAGCAAAGTGATTTTTGATTACTTTGTCTTCGACAATGCCCATACCGGATTCTGCTACGGCTAATTTTGCTAAAGGGATACGTGCATCTGCCGCTGCAAGGGCCGCTGCGCGGAAGATTTTGTCAACTTGCTCCTGAGAAAAGTTAGCAAATTCACGTTGTGCTTTTTTTACCCTGGCAACGAGTTCGTTCAGTTCAGTAACATGAGTTACAGTCATAAAGAAGTACTCCTGGAAATATTAAAAATCTTTTAATATCAATGAATAAGTATTTTTTAAACTATTTAGCTTGGTGATTTTTTGGTAGCTAAAGGTTACCATTTGGTATTAAATATATATTGATCTTAATCACATAAATCCCCAAGCTGATTCCTTTCAGCTTGGGTCAGTGATAGTTATTATTGATTGGGTTTAAATAGCGTTAAGAAGTTGAATTTTTAATCTAATAAAAATATCGGGTTAACAACTTGTTATATAAGATATTTTAAATTAAAAAATACGTTGTGGTTGATGGAAAATAGAACTTCGCCAGTATAAGGTGAAGAAAAAATTAAGTTTTCTATGATTTTTGGGAGAGCAATCATGAGAATGTTTTTAACAACACAGCGTAACTCAATAGAGGTTCTTTGTGGGGGACTTACTGCTGGATCTGCCTGACTCGATACTGCGTATGTTTGGCATTTCCATTGACTCTTTTCGTACTGCCGGTAGGATTTTGGTTGTGACCATCGCGATGTCGATGATTAACGGTAAACTTGGAGAGGACAAACAGGCATTAACGTTATCACCCGAATTATGGGACTGCTATTGATGTCTTTGGGAATTGAACTGATTGTGACAGGGATCAGAGCGCTATTCCCAGGGTTGCTTTGATATGATTTACGATAAAAGGTGTTAGTTTTCATTCTAGTGAAATTACAAATTATAATATTCTTATCATTTTTATTATAAAGCCTATTTCATAGGCTTTTCTCCCTTCTTTTACCGGTACTTCCTGAATTTTATACAAATAACCCAATATTTTTCTAAATGATTCTTTCCTGTTAGTTCGATGTGTAACTGGTTGCTTCCACCACTGTTTTGTGATGAATGTAGGTTTTTAATTTGCATTGATTGCAATTTGTTAAAATTATGTTTATTTTCATCTTTGGTCTCGCTTTGTTTACTATTTTATTTAAGTTCTAAGTTAATAATGCTATATATATCAACTTGTTATAATGAACTTTGGGATGTTTTATCAATTAATGTAATAAGTCGTACTAAGTTGTTTGTAAGGATGATTTTTACAATATGAGAGCGATATTTTAACAATCGATATGATAAGTTGCCTTTAATATTTAATCCGTTACTTTGGGCTAAATAATGTGAAGATACCGGCCTTGATGGGATATGTGGAATGAACCGGTCCATCAAACTGGAGGTAAAAAATGAAGATTAAACAATTAAAATTACATAAGTTTATTTCCTGTATATTTTTATTATCAGCATTTCCTGTTACCGCCGTGTCTGCCGTTGAACTTCCAGATGGTGTGAAACTTGCGGATAAACAACAAATTATTATTAATAATGGCACCGAAGTTGCCTCGCTTGATCCACATAAAGTTGAAGGTGTACCAGAAAGCAATATTATTCTTAATCTCCTGGAAGGGTTAGTGAGGATGGGTTCTGAGGGAGAAGTTGTGCCAGGCGTTGCGACCCATTGGGAAAATCAGGATTACAAGGTATGGACTTTTTACCTGCGTGATAATGCTAAATGGAGTGATGGAACGCCCGTCACTGCCCACGATTTTGTCTATAGCTGGCAACGGTTAGCTGACCCAAAAGTGGGTTCACCTTATGCCAGCTATCTTCAATATGCTTACGTTGAAAATATTAGTGATGTTCTAAAGGGTAAAAAATCGCCTGATCAGTTGGGCGTAAAAGCGCTGGATGATCATCGTTTACAGGTGACTCTGACGCATCCTGTGCCTTATTTCGTCAGTATGCTCAGTCATACGGCAATGAAACCCGTCAAAAAGGATGTGGTCGAAAAGTTAGGTAATAAATGGACGCTACCAGAAAACTATGTGGGTAATGGGGCGTATCTGTTAAAAGAGTGGGTGGTCAATGAGCGGATAGTGATCGAACGCAACCCGCAATATTGGGATAATGCAAAAACAGTTATTGATCAAGCGACGCTTTTACCCCTTCAATCCGAAACCAGTGATATAAACCGCTATCGTAGCGGAGAGATAAATATTACCAACAGCGTCATTCCGCCGAATCTATATCAGAAAATGAAAAAAGATATCCCTGAACAGATTCGTGTCAGTCCTTATCTTTGTACGTTTTATTACGAAATTAACAATAAAAAACCGCCGTTTACGGATGTTAGAGTCCGCGAAGCCATCAAATTAAGTCTCGACCGGGATATTATCGCTGGAAAAATTATGGGTCAGGGGCAAATACCGGCTTATGGTTTCACGCCAACATTTATCGGTGGTGGCGATTTCGCTAAGCCAGAATGGGCTAATTGGACACAAGAGCAACGCAATAAACGCGCCAAAGAATTGTTAGCCCAAGCCGGTTTCAATCAGGCGAATCCATTGAAGTTCACATTGTTGTACAACACCTCTGAGCAAAATAAACAACAGGCTATTGCTGCCGCTTCCATGTGGAAAAAGAATCTGGGAGCGGATGTGATTTTGCAGAATCAGGAATGGAAAACTTCTCTTGAAAGCCGCCATCAAGGGAATTATGAGGTGACCAGAGCGACCTGGTGTGCTGATTACAATGAACCTACCGCATTTTTAAACATGTTGTTGTCAGACAGCAGCAATAACACGACTTTTTATCAGAATAAAAATTTTGATAGCTATCTGGAACAGGCATTAATCGCTAAGGATGCTATTGAGCGTAAGAAATTATACCAACAAGCCGAGTTTCAATTGGATAAAGACTCGGTGCTGATTCCCGTTTATTACCGGGTGAGTGTACGGCTTGTTAGCCCATCAGTGGGAGGGTTTTCAGGGAAAGACCCATTGGATTATATGGATATTAAGCGACTGTATATGATAAAAAATTAGACAGTAGCTTTATTCAAAAGAGTTACTAGACCCTGCAAACAAAATCGTTCCTTTTGTATGCAGGTGGTAATCCACCCTTTATTTCTGGGCCGTCGGCTGATAACAAATCTGACGGTATAAAATTGGAGTAGAAAAAGATGATAAACACAACGAAAAAGAGACTACTTACTGTCAGCATCAGCGCTGCACTGAGTATGATAATGGCGAGTCAGGTCTTTGCTGCAAAAGTGCCTGATGGTGTTCAATTAGCTGATAAACAGGTTTTAGTCCGTAATAACGGCTCTGAACCGCAATCGTTAGACCCGCATAAGATTGAAGGAGTGCCAGAATCACATTTGGCACGCGATCTGTTTGAAGGTGTTGTCATCGTTGGTCCGAATGGCGAAATTTTGCCAGGTTCTGCGACCAGTTGGGAAAATAAAGACTTTACCGTCTGGACATTGCATATGCGTAAAGATGCTAAGTGGTCTAATGGTGATCCTGTCACGGCTCATGATTTTGTTTACAGTTGGCAACGTCTGGCCGATCCTAATACTGCTTCTCCCTATGAAAGTTACCTCCAGTATGCCCATATCACCAATATTGATGACATCATCAGTGGTAAAAAGAAACCAGATACTTTGGGAGTAAAGGCGCTGGATGACTATACATTGCAGCTTACATTGAGCGAAGCGGTTCCTTATCTGCCAAGACTTTTAGCCCACTCTTCAATGTCACCGGTGCATAAAGCCACGGTAGAAAAATATGGCGAAAAATGGACTCAGCCACAGAGTTTTGTCGGTAATGGGGCTTATAAACTGAAAAATTGGGTAGTTAACGAACGTATTGTGATGGAACGCAGTCCGACATACTGGGATAACAAGAATACCGTTATTGATCAGGTTACTTTCTTGCCAATTTCGTCAGAGGTCACGGATGTCAACCGCTATCGCAGTGGCGAAATTGATATGAGTCATACTAATTTACCGATTGAGCTATTCCAGAAACTGAAAAAAGAGATCCCGAACGAGCTGCGCATTAGCCCATATTTATGTACTTATTACTACGAAATTAATAACGAAAAACCCCCATTTAATGATCCCCGCGTTCGTACCGCACTGAAATTGGCTATGGATCGCGATATTGTGACCAATAAAGTAAAAGCACAGGGTGATATTCCCGCTTCTGGTTATACACCGCCGGTTACTGATGGTTTTAAAGAAATAAAACCAGTGTGGTTTACTGGTTGGAGTCAGGAACAACGCAATCAGGAAGCCAAAAAATTACTGGCTGAAGCCGGTTATACTAAAGACAATCCACTGAAGTTTAACCTGCTTTATAACACCTCTGATCTACATAAAAAAATTGCAATCGCCGTAGCTTCAATCTGGAAGAAAAATTTGGGTGTTGATGTTCGTTTAGAAAACCAAGAGTGGAAAACTTTCCTTGATACTCGACATCAAGGGAATTATGACGTGGCCCGTGCTGGCTGGTGTGCCGATTACAACGAACCTTCTTCATTCCTGAATTCAATGCTTTCTTATAGTAGTAATAACACGGCTCATTATAAGAGTGATGAGTTTGATAAGCTGATGAAACAATCTCTGAAAGTGGCAACAGATGATGAACGTGCTGTTGTTTACCAGCAAGCAGAAGCGCAGTTAGATAAAGATTCGGCTATTGTCCCTCTCTATTACTATGTAAATACCCGGTTAGTGAAGCCCTATGTTGGTGGCTATACAGGAAAAGATCCTTTGGATAATTTACACACCAAAGATTTTTATATTATCAAACAATAATCGTTGTAAAGCAGCCCGGAAAGGGCTGCTTTAGTGTCAAATTATTTTAAGGCCAGGGTTAAGGGCCAATACATAGGAACGGGCAATGCTTAAGTTTATTCTACGCCGTTGTTTAGAGGCTATCCCGACACTTTTTATTCTTATCACTATTTCGTTTTTCATGATGCGGTTAGCGCCGGGCAGTCCATTTACCGGTGAACGGAAATTGCCACCAGAGGTGCTGGCAAATATTGAAGCGAAATATCATCTGAATGACCCAATTTATAAACAATATTTTGATTACTTAATTCAGCTCACTAAAGGAGATTTTGGGCCTTCGTTTAAATATAAGGACTACACCGTTAATGATCTGGTCGCCGTGGCATTTCCGGTATCTGCCAGGTTAGGTGCTGCGGCATTTATTATGGCAGTTGTGTTGGGGGTCAGCGCCGGGGTTATTGCCGCACTTAATCAAAATACCAAATGGGATTATACGGTTATGGGGTTCGCCATGACGGGGGTTGTTATCCCGGGGTTTGTCGTAGCGCCGTTACTGGTGCTGGGGTTCGCTATTCATCTTAAATGGTTGCCGGGAGGCGGCTGGAATGGTGGTGCGCCTAAATATATGATTTTGCCAATGGTAGCACTCTCTTTGGCCTATATCGCCAGTATCTCCCGTATTACCCGGAGTTCGATGATAGAAGTGTTGCACTCTAACTTTATTCGTACTGCGCGAGCCAAAGGGTTGCCATTGCGCATCATTATTTTCCGCCATGCTTTAAAGCCCGCATTGTTGCCGGTTATCTCTTATATGGGGCCTGCTTTTGTCGGCATTATTACTGGTTCGATGGTGATTGAAACGATCTTTGGGTTGCCGGGAATAGGGCAGTTGTTTGTTAATGGCGCATTAAACCGTGACTATTCGTTAGTGTTAAGTCTGACTATTTTAGTTGGTAGTTTGACTATTCTGTTCAATGCGATTGTTGATGTGTTGTACGCGGTTATCGATCCGAAGATTCGTTATTAAGATTGGAGCACGCAATGATAGTTAATAAACAAAACAGCGAAGCTTTGGAAAATTTCTCTGAGCAATTAGAAATTGAAGGCCGTAGTTTGTGGCAGGATGCACGGCGTCGTTTTATTCACAATCGGGCAGCGATTGCCAGTTTGTGCCTGTTATCTTTGATTACCTTGTTTGTGATCCTGGCGCCGATGTTAGCTCAATTCACCTATGACGATACTGATTGGGCCATGATGTCGATGCCGCCTGATTCTGAATCAGGTCACTATTTTGGTACCGATTCTTCCGGTCGTGATTTGCTGGTGCGTGTTGCCATTGGAGGGCGTATTTCATTGATGGTTGGGGTGTCTGCTGCTTTGATTGCGGTAGTCGTCGGAACCTTATATGGATCATTATCCGGCTATCTGGGGGGAAAAATAGATTCAGTCATGATGCGTCTGCTGGAAATTTTGAATTCATTTCCATTTATGTTCTTTGTGATCCTGCTGGTGACCTTCTTCGGACAGAATATTTTTCTGATATTTGTCGCTATCGGCATGGTGTCATGGTTGGATATGGCGCGTATTGTCCGAGGTCAGACACTGAGCTTGAAACGTAAGGAGTTTATTGAAGCGGCGTTGGTGTGTGGTGTGCCAACCCGTCATATTGTGCTGCGCCATATTGTTCCTAATGTATTGGGAGTGGTGGTGGTTTATGCATCTTTATTAGTGCCAAGCATGATTTTGTTTGAATCATTTCTTAGCTTTCTGGGATTGGGAACTCAAGAGCCGTTAAGCAGTTGGGGCGCATTGTTAAGTGATGGTGCGAATTCGATGGAAGTTTCCCCGTGGTTGCTGATGTTTCCTGCCGGTTTTCTGGTGGTGACACTGTTTTGTTTTAACTTTATCGGCGATGGCTTGCGTGATGCCCTCGATCCGAAAGATCGTTAAGGAGGTAACATGGACAGCGTTAAAAACCAGAAAAGTTCTGAGCCGTTGTTAATTGTTAAAGAGTTGGACGTGACTTTTAGTACCCCGGATGGGGATGTTACCGCAGTGAACAAGCTGAATTTTGATTTACGAGCGGGGGAAACACTAGGAATTGTGGGTGAATCTGGTTCTGGAAAATCACAAACCGCTTTTGCTTTGATGGGGTTACTTGCCAGAAATGGCAAAATTGGCGGTTCCGCTATTTTTAATGGCAGGGAAATTCTTAACCTTGAAGAGAAAGCGCTTAATCGCATGAGAGCGGAAGAGATATCAATGATATTTCAGGACCCAATGACATCTCTCAATCCCTATATGCGTATCGGCGATCAACTGACAGAAGTATTGATGTTGCATAAGCATATGAGTAAAAGTGAGGCATACCTTGAATCGATACGGATGCTGGATGCCGTCAAAATGCCAGAAGCACTTAAGCGAATGCGGATGTATCCTCATGAATTTTCTGGTGGGATGCGTCAGCGTGTGATGATCGCAATGGCGTTGTTATGCCGACCAAAATTGTTGATTGCTGACGAACCGACAACCGCACTTGATGTCACGGTTCAGGCTCAGATTATGACTTTACTGAATGAGCTGAAACGGGAATTTAATACTGCAATTATTATGATTACTCACGATTTAGGGGTGGTTGCTGGTATTTGTGACAAAGTGTTGGTGATGTATGCGGGGAGAACGATGGAATATGGTTCGGCCCGTGAAGTATTTTATCAACCAACCCATCCTTATTCTATTGGCCTGCTTAATGCTGTTCCGCGTCTTGATGGTGATGAAGTATCATTGACGACCATTCCCGGAAATCCACCTAACTTATTACGGTTGCCGAAAGGGTGTCCGTTCCAGCCACGCTGCCAGTTTTCAGTAGACCGTTGTGTAAATTGTGAACCAAGGTTAGAGACATTTGGCAACGGGCGTTTGCGAGCTTGTTTTAAAGCACCGGGGGAATTGGTATGAGTCCGATTGAAGAAAGACGTGTGCTGCTGGAAGTAGCAGATCTGAAAGTTCACTTTGATATTAAAGATGGTAAACAATGGTTCTGGCAACCAACAAAAACTTTGAAAGCGGTTGATGGCGTTACATTAAGGTTATACGAAGGGGAAACCCTTGGTGTGGTTGGTGAGTCCGGTTGCGGTAAGTCGACTTTTGCTCGTGCAATTATCGGATTGGTTAAGTCTTCCGGTGGTTCAGTAACTTGGTTGGGAAGAAGCCTGCTGGATATGGATGATAAACAGTGGCGGGATATTCGTAGTGATATCCAGATGATATTCCAGGACCCATTAGCATCCTTAAACCCGCGAATGACGATTGGCGATATTATCGCTGAGCCACTGCGCACTTATCATCCGAAGATGAAAGGGCTGGAAATTAAAGAGCGGGTAAAAGCCATGATGATGAAGGTTGGGTTATTACCGAATTTGATTAACCGTTATCCACACGAATTCTCTGGTGGTCAATGTCAGCGTATTGGAATTGCTCGTGCACTTATCCTTGAACCTAAATTGGTGATTTGTGATGAGCCGGTATCCGCGCTTGATGTATCCATTCAGGCTCAGGTAGTTAACTTGTTGCAAAAATTACAACGGGAAATGGGGCTGTCGCTGATTTTTATCGCCCATGATCTGGCGGTGGTTAAACACATATCTGACCGTGTATTGGTGATGTACCTTGGGCATGCGGTGGAGTTGGGGACTTATGATGAGGTTTACCATAATCCACAACATCCTTATACCAAGGCGTTGATGTCAGCCGTGCCAGTGCCTGATCCAGATAAGGAACGAAATAAACACATTGAATTGCTGGAAGGTGAATTACCGTCACCTATCAACCCGCCATCAGGATGTGTTTTCCGTACTCGTTGCCCAATGGCAGATCCTGAATGTGCTAAAACTCGGCCATTAATGGAGGGGAGTTTCCGCCATGCCGTGTCTTGTTTGAAGGTTGATCCATTGTAGTTAAGATTGATTGTAGTTAAGATTGATCGATTGTCGTTAAGGTTAATCAATTGTAGTTATTGAGGAACTTTGTAAGACATTCAATGTGAGAGTTACTTTTGGGATTTTATATCAGGATTCAGACCTGCATTAAAACGGGTAGCTCTCATTTTTTGCGGAAAAAAGAGCAGATCAAAATAACTGACTTTAATTTTTCACTCTTTCCACAAAATATGGTAAATCAGGTGAGATTTTTCCCGGCAAATGAGGATACGGGCAAAAACATCGTTGATCTCAGCATCTTCAGATTCTGCTAGCCCGATAATGACTTCGGCAAAAAAATCGGGGTTTGGAGTGAAATCCACGTGTTCAAGCCACTCATCAGAAAGGGGCAGTAATTCTGCGCCGCCACGTATTTCGAATTGCAAGCTAAATAGCAGAATATCAGCGGGATCAAGGTTGAACGAAGCCAGTTCAAGAAAGATGTCATAGGCTTTCTCAAGGGTTTCATCTTCTGTCATTCGATTATTGAGATCTAAATCCATAGTTTGTGAGGATCTGTTGTCCATATTGATTTATTTGTGGGTCGTGATGAAGAATTAAAACATGATGAAGTCTTGATTGATACCCCCGTCTTGTAAAGACGAGGGTATTGATCACAGTAGTGGACTAAAAAAGTAACAAATGCGCTCAATAATCCGATGCCACAAAGGGCGTTGTTCCCACTCATTGATTTCCAGCAATGTGGAATGGGCGATATAATCGTATTGCACCAGCGTCAGATCATGACCAAAGTTTTCATCATCAATAACCACGGTAATTTCGAAATTTAGCCACAGGCTACGCATATCAAGATTAACGGAACCCACCATACTGAGTTGACCATCAACTAAAACGCTTTTGGTATGTAGCAATCCATCTTCAAACTGATAAATCTTAACACCGGCGTTTAATAGTTCAGCAAAAAATGCCCGGCTTGCCCAACGAATTAAGAAGAAATTGTTTCTGCGTGGAACGATAACAATAACTTCAACCCCTCGTAAGGCTGCGGTGCAAATAGCATTTGTCAGGTCATCACTGGGAACAAAATAAGGGGTAGTTAAAATCAGTTGCTTACGAGCAGAGAAAATAGCCGTCATTAAAGATTGTTGAATCAATTCCTCAGGGAATCCGGGGCCGGATGCAATAATCTGAGTTGTGTGTCCGCTGGCCTGTTCAAATGGCATGATATTGTTATCTGGTGATGGCGGAAAGATACGCTGACCTGTTTCCATTTCCCAGTCACAAGCGTAAATAACCCCCATAGTCGTGGTAACCGGCCCTTCCATTCGCACCATGATGTCGATCCATTGCCCAACGCCGGCATCTTGTTTAAAGAAGCGTGGATCGACCATATTCATACTGCCGGCATAAGAGATATAATTATCTATCAAGATAATTTTACGATGCTGGCGCAGATCCATACGGCGTAGAAATAAACGGAATATATTGACTCGCAAAGCTTCAACAAATTCAATTCCCGCCTTGCGCATGATATCCGGGTATTGGCTACGGCAATATAACCAGCTACCGGCTGAATCCACCATAATACGGCATCTGACTCCTCGGTGTGCTGCGGCCATAAGAGCATCCGTCACTTGTTCAACCAAGCCGCCGGTTTGCCAGATGTAAAACACCATATCAATACTGTGTTTGGCATTCTCAATATCTTTGATAATGGTTTTTAGTGAATGGTCGTAGGTTGTCAGTAGTTGGATCTTGTTACCTTTAACACCGGCAAGCCCTTGCCGTCGTTCGCAAAGCTGGAATAGCGGTGTCGCGACTTCGCTATTTTCTGTAGCGAAGATATGACGAGATTTGCGCAATTCTTCAAGCCATACGGTTGTTGAAGGCCACATGGCTTTTGCTTGTTCAACTCTGCGTTTTCCCAAATGCAGCTCACCAAATGACAGGTAAGCGATGATTCCAACTAAGGGTAGGATATAAATAATCAGCAGCCAGGTCATGGCAGAAGTGACAGGCCGGCGTTTTATCAGAATGCGTAAGGTGATACTGGCAACAATCAGCCAATAAAAGAAAATAGCAAGCCAACTTAGGACGGAATAAAAGGTTGTCATATTAGGCAATCAATCCTGTTTTGTTCAGACATCTTTGGTGGCGTTTAACATGGTTTCCTCAAGACTCAAGCTATAAACGATCTAATTAACTTGGTGAATTTACCAAAAAATCGGCAAATATACTGCAAGCATCATACTTGATATTGGTCATTTCGCATTATTGATATAAAAAGTACTATCCAGATACGCCTTGGATATCTTTTTTAAAGGCTTATAATGAGCGTGATGTTTTTATAGGTAGGTTTTATGAAACGTAGTCGGAATGAAGTAGGGCGGTGGCGGATATTGCGCCAGAATTTCAACCGCCGTCGCCGTTGGCTGGAAGGGCAGTCAAGACGTAATTTGCGTATTTATTCACTACGTAAATTAGATGGTTATAAGCAGCGTCGAGCTTTATTGTTTGTTCAGCATGGCGAATGGATACATTGAAAAAATAATATTTTTGGCCTTATATTCACGCTCACCTACAATCTTTATTGAATATGATTGCTATTTGCATTTAAACTAGCAGTCATTCGAGGATTGACTATTATGCTGCTAATCAAGAATTCCCTTATGCGCTGGATACATTGGCCAATATTGTTGTCAGTTTGTTTACACGTTTCTGTTGCTGCCGCACTTTTTTGTTCTGCAATACAGGAAAAGCAGCCTGATGCTGCACTTATGTCTGTTGCTATGATTCAGTTAGCTGCCGAGGAAACTCCTGTTTCAGAGCCGGCAGCACCAGAACCTGAGTCAGAGCCAGAGGAGCCGGAACCTGTTCCAGAGCCGGTAATTCCAAAACCAGAGGTGAAGAAGCCGAAACCGGAAGTGAAGAAAAAGGTTGTTAAAAAGCAATCTGAACCCGTTGAAAAGAGGGCTGAACAACCGGAAAAGCCGTTGTTTAATCAGAATGCATTGGCTAACCGTACTGATAATAATCAGAATAAACCGGTGGTTAAACCGCAGAATGGGCCAAGAGCATTAAGTAAAGCGTTACCTGTCTACCCATCCAGAGCTTCAGCATTGGGCACCGAAGGTTATGTGAAAGTCAAATATGATATTGATGAAGACGGACGGGTAAAAAATATAGAAGTGATTGGCGCTAATCCACCCAATGTTTTTGAAAGGGAGGTGAAAAAAGCGATGAGAAAATGGCGCTTTGAAAAAATACCCGCGATGGGTTATATCACAACCGTCGAATTTAAAATTACGGGTATATCTCAATCCTGATTGTCGGGGAAATGCAAATAAAAAAGGAGCATTATTAACATGCTCCTTTTTCCATTAATGTTTATTCGCTGGTACTGCTAGCGAGTTGGAACTGGGTTTTACCTTCTGGTAACCGACGTGAGGTATTATCTTCATTAACCGCAACATAAGTGAATATCGCTTCGGTTGCACGATAGCGTTGACCGACAGGTTCAGAGGCGACTTTCTTCACCCAGACTTCGATGTTGATGGTAATCGAACTGTTACCGGTTTTGAGACAATGCGCATAGCAGCAGACGACATCACCAACGGCAACAGGTTTCAGGAAAGTAATACCATTTACTCTGACAGTGACAACACGGCCTTCCGCAATTTCTTTTGCCAGAATTGCACCACCAATATCCATTTGTGACATTAACCATCCACCAAAAATATCTCCATTGGCGTTGGTATCAGCGGGCATAGCCAGTGTGCGGAGGACTAACTCTCCGTTAGGTAATTGTTGTTGTGTCATTGAAAACTTTACTTTATTTGATGAAAAAACAATACCTGCCTACAGACGATAGCAGGCAGGTATCCATTTGAATAAGGTTACTTCTGTTCGCGTGGCAGGTGACGATAAATATATACTACACTGAGCACGGTGAAAACCAGAGTCAGGGCAGTCAGACCAAATACTTTAAAGTTAACCCAGACATCTTGTGGTAACCAGAATGCGACATAAATATTAGCCAGCGCACAGGCTGTAAAAAACAGCGCCCATGCCATATTGAGCTTATTCCAAACAAGATCGGGTAAAATTAACTCTTTTCCTAGCATTTTCTGAATGAGTGGTTTTTTCATAAACCACTGGCTGCCTAGCAAAGCTAATGCGAATAATGCATAGATTACAGTGACTTTCCATTTAATAAATAGATCACTATGGAAAGCTAAAGTTAACGTACCGAAAACAGCAACCATGATAAAAGTGATCAGGGAGGCTTTCTCTACTTTCCGGTAGATGGAATAAGTAATAGCGACAGCTAAACCGGTGGCGGCGATCAACGCCCCGGAAGCGTAGAAAATGTCATACATTTTGTATACGACAAAAAAGACGACTAGAGGTAGAAAGTCTAAAAGTTGTTTCATATTTGAACCTATTGTAATTCCGGCATTTGATTATCATCCGATAATGATGGACTGGCAGCAACAGTATGGTTTTATACCCGTTATCTTTCAAGTTGCCTCTTTGTTGGCTGCACTCGCTCACCCCGGTCACATAGTTACCTATGCTCCCGGGGATTCACTCCCTGGCCGTCGCGATGCATCTTGAAATCCATAGGCTATATCGTTCAATAAAAAAGGTTTTTATCGATCGGTTTCGCACAATTTTACCATAAAGAGCGGCGTAATTAACTTCCGGTTGTCAGTGAACATATAACGCAGCATTATAACGAAAACCCGTTGAAAAATAAGAGGGCATAAACCAGATGCAGTGGAAAAAACTACAGCGTTGGATGCCAGGGTTGGGTAATTTTTCTCATTATCGCAAGGAATGGTTTAGTCATGATTTAAGAGCTGGGCTTTCTGTTGCCGCAGTTGCTCTGCCCGTTGCTATTGCTTACGCCGAATTGATGGGAATAAGTGCAATTATTGGTCTTTATGCATGCATTTTACCTATGTTCGCTTATGCACTATTTGGTACTTCAAGGCAGTTGATTGTCGGGCCAGATGCCGCAACGTGTGCCGTTATTGCAGCGGCTGTCGCGCCATTGGTTTTTGATAATGAAGATGTACGCTGGCAGCTCACGATCGTCATGACCTTAATGACCGGGATATGGTGTGTTCTCGCCAGTCACTTCCGATTAGGCGCGTTTGCTGATTTTCTTTCCAAACCGATCCTGAAAGGATTAATGAACGGTGTTGCATTGACAATCATTGTGGATCAGCTAGCTAAAGTCTTTGGTTTTGCTGGCGTTCCGGCGGGATTGATTGAACGGGTGATCGCATTACCTGTCAAGCTCATGAGTACACATTTACCGACGTTAGCAATGTCTGTTGCTATAGTATTAATTTTGCTCACTGTACGTTTCTTGCGTCCGACTTGGCCGGGGCCTTTGTTGGCAATGGTATTAGCGACTTATATAAGCTGGCAATTTGATCTGGAAAAATATGGCATTCAGATTGTTGGTAGTGTCAGCGGTGGGGGATTACCTGTTGTGCCAATGCCCGATTTCCAGCCAGGCATTATGCGTGAGCTGGTTATTCCATCGTTGAACCTTGCTGTTATCAGTTTTGTCAGTTTTATGATGACGGCCCGTAGCTTCGCCAGTAAAAACGGTTATCAGATTGATGCAGATTGTGAACTTAGGGCCTTAGGCATTGCGAACATTGCTTCTGCTTTATCACAAGGATTTGCTGTCAGTGCTGCCAGCAGTCGTACTGCGGTTAATGATGCGATTGGTGGGAAAACGCAATTGGTCTCTGTTATCGCAGCGACCATTATTTTGCTGGTTTTGTTATTTATGACCTGTTTCCTGGCTTATATCCCGTTGTCATCTCTTGGTGTGGTGCTGATTTATTCGGCATCGTCACTGTTGGGCTTACGGCGGATCTGGTCACTGAGGAAAAGAAATCATCAGGCATTTACTTTATCACTATTTACATTAATTGCCGTGCTGGTGGTTGGCTTGATTAACGGTGTTGGTTTCGCCGTTCTGCTTGGTTTATTACAGTTTTTGCGAATTATATTCCGCCCGACAGATCAGCTCTTAGGGGTGAATGACCAAGGAATGATTCATTCAATTAACCATGGCAATGATATTAAGCCAATAGATGGTGTGATGATGTATCGGTTTAATTCACCATTGACTTATTTCAATGTCAGCTATTTTAAAAAGCGGGTGTTACAGCATGTTGACAGGATTCAAAAACTTAACAAGACGCAAAAACGTCCGGGTTGGTTGGTTGTCGATGCGGCTGTGAGTTTTACCTACGATGATGTCAGCGTATTTGCCGCTATTGATGAGTTGATTAGTGAATTGAAAGGAAGAGATATCACATTGGTGCTTGCCGGGCGCCGGACAGAACTTACTCGCTGGATAAGACAGAATAAACTGAAAAGTAGTGATGACGATCTGATTGTGGTGCCCGATCTCTATTTTGCGGTACGAATGATCCAAAGTAAGCCTGAATGGTACTCGAATTACATGAAAAGATAATAATTTACAGTTGCTTGCTAGCTTGAATTTCATTAAACAAAGACATATGATTAGATCATAACAACAAGGAGGTTTTAGTAATGCAATCGGATTCAGGTTTGGACGTCTTGAAACCCTATAGATAAGGGTGTTCCATATGAATTTACTTCTGCATATCAGTTAATTGAGGATTTCTTTACTAAAATTGATGAAATTATCGCTGAACGCGAAAAAAGAGGGTAATACGATGAAAGCACTCATTGGCGTGATGAATGAAGAACTTATACGCAAGCGCACATTGGCTATTATTAAAGGTGAATATGTTGTTCAACCTGATGAGCCTAAGATTTGGTTTACTTCCATGATTGCTCTTGCCCAAGTACTTAGCAGTGATAATATCGCGCTTCTGCGCCTTATCAATGAGCATAAACCGGAGACAATCGCAGAGCTGGCTAATTTATCAGGAAGGAAACCAAGCAATCTGTCAGTGACATTAAAGACGCTTAGCCAACATGGTTTTGTAACGCTGGAAAAAAGTAATAGAAGCGTAAAACCAAAGGCGCTGTTTACTGATTTTGAAATAAAAATTGAGCAGGAAATCAGTGAAAGGGTTATGTCATCTTGTGGGGCTAAAAATATAGCAGCTTGAAATAGCAAATTTAAGACAATGTAAATTAACACAACGTAAACTTGTTTATAACTTTCAGCCTCATAGTTTTATCACTGTGAGGTCTGATTGAACGATTATTTAGCTATAATAGCGTTATTGAGATCAACAAGTGAATACGATAAATAAAATAATCACATTGATAATTATAATTGAAAAAATAGTTCTTGATTCCTAAACGTATGATTATTGACCGTTATTCTTCTATTATTTGAGATATCAGATCCTGAATACCTGTTTTATTTTAAAATTTCTTGTTAAAAAACAATGTGATTGGAATATTAAGTATTTAATACCACGTTACATTTTGTTTTTCGATAAGTATATTTTAACAAAGCAAAATCATTATTACTTGTACAATAACTATTTAGGACGTTCCAATGAAAAAGGCATTGATAGCCTCAGCAGTGGCAGTTGGTTTATCTGTATTCACATTTGCAGCAAATGCCGGTGAACACACGATTTCTGGTGGTTATGCTCAAAGTCATGTGAAATTTGATGGTGAAAAGCTTGATGAAAACCCAAAAGGCTTTAACCTGAAATATCGCTACGAGCTGGATGATAATTTTGGTGTTATTGGGTCATTCACGCTGACACATCAGGGTTATGATATCTACGATTATGGCAGCAAAGTTGGTACGGATGATTTAGATTATTATTCTCTGATGGTTGGCCCTACATACCGCTTTAATGAATACGTGAGTGTATACGGTCTGGTTGGTGCTGCACACGGAAAGGAAGAGGCAAAGGGTAATGCTGCTGTATTGGGCTATGACGTTGAATATAAAGAGAGTAAGACCTCTGCTGCTTATGGTTTAGGATTGCAGTTTAACCCTATGCCAAATTGGGTTATTGATGCATCTTATGAATATTCGAAAGTAGGTGACTATAAAATAGGCATTTGGGTAATTGGTGCGGGTTATCGATTTTAAATAGTGTTTCCAATGTAGTCGTTCCTTTAAAGGGAATTCAGTCCAACTTTTGCGATCTGTGCAATCTCATTAAGTGACTGAAGATAATAAAGTAATGTTAGAACCAACTCTCTGTTAGCTTGTTAGATAGTTTATTTAAAGGCTATCGAAATAATGAGGACACAGAGTACGGATTTTCATCAGGGATTATTGAAACCGGATATATGTTTTTGACTACTTTTTGCCAGAACATCTTATTTATAGATTTGTATTGGTTTAGTGTCCATATATCTATTTAGTTGAAATTGCTAGTCCATGTTTAGCCATGTAATCTGAAGATTATTCCTTTATTAGTTATCACTATCTATTCTAGACAAAATTCCCTGTTGTAAGACAGGGAATTTTTTTGCTTTTATCTCAATAGTGAAGTGATGAAATGCTAATAAGCACAAAAAATATCCGATTAAGATGGAAAGATTATCTTGTTCAGGATGGAAAGCGGTTATTACTTTATCTTGTTAAACGGAAACTTAACAACAAACGGGATTGAGTTGTTTTCTATTGATTGTTGATAAATAATCGCGCCTCGTAATTAATCTTTTCTATATTTTATACAATATTAGGGATTTTCAATGAAAAGAGCATTGGTAGCTTCAGTGGTGGCAGCAGGTTTATCTGTATTTGCATTTGCGGCAAATGCCGGTGAAAGCACGATTTCGGGTGGTTATGCTCAGAGTCATATAAAGTTTAAAGACGATAAGATTGACGATCATCCAAAGGGCCTCAACTTAAAATACCGCTACGAATTGGATAATAATTGGGGTGTTATCAGCTCATTTACGTATACATATTTGGGGTACGAGTTTTATGACCATGGCCGAAAAGTAGGTAAAGCTGATATAGATTATTATTCTCTGATGGCGGGGCCTACATATCGTTTTAATGACTATGTTAGTGCATACGGTATGGTTGGTGCTGCACGTGGAAAGGTTAAGGTCTCTGATTTTGTTGATTCAGAGAGTTACAGTAAAACATCTATTGGCTACGGTCTGGGATTACAGTTTAACCCTATGCCAAATTGGACTATTGATACATCCTATGAATATTCAAAACTGAATGACATTAAAGTAGGCACTTGGGTAGTTGGTGTTGGTTATCGGTTCTAACCGAAATTCGCTAATTAATATTTAATTAGCTCTCTTTTCTATAGAATTCCCTGTTGAAAAACAGGGAATTTTTTTGTGTTTTAGTTCAATCCAGATATATACCCTATGGATTTCAAGATGGATCGCGACGGCAAGGGAGCGAATCCCCGGGCGCATAGATAACGATGTGACCGGGGTGAGTGAGAGCAGCCAACAAAGAGGCAACTTGAAAGATGACGGGTATAGCAGCTTATTCTGTTTATCCCCATAGTTTTATCACTATGGGGTTTTGTTTGAATTGCTATTTTATATTGATTTTTGTTGTGAAGAGGTAATCAGCATATACAACCGGAACAGGTAAATCAGCAAAATGGCTGAGATGAGGTTATTAAACACACCAAGAATAATCCCTGCCATCTCGCTGTGAATGAATGTTAGGCGATCAATAATAAATACCAGTAAGAGCCTTGCGGTCAGCCATAAAAGAATTGCTGGAACCAGCAGGCGAATATTAGCAAATGCCAGTTTCCAGCTTATTTTTATAGAAGCAAAAACGCCGCAACGCTCGGCAGTCATAATAACGGGTGATAAAGCCAGTGCGATCGACAAAATAATGCCTGGTACTAGCATAAGCATCAAGCCTAGTTGAATTAGCAGGGTGCAGATAAGCAGTAACAGGAACAGTTTCGGTAACTGGCTTGCTGATAAACCAATTGCCTGTAATGAAGAGATACGATTTCCCGCTGAAACTGCCGCAACCAGTGTCAATACACCACCAACTAGTAACACGCTACCAATCATGCTTGAGAAAATGGTTCCGATTCCCGCACGCATGATCATTGATTGTTGCTCTGGAGTCATTTGAGACACCAGCTCTTGAATACCGGCCTTGCCTGAGGTGGCAAACGTGAATTCTGCTTCTGTCAGCAACTTCATCTGTTCGCTGTCAGGAATAAACAGGTGCCCCAATAAGGTGGTAACCAGAGCCGCCAGAACGGCCAGGGTCAGGGTACTTAACAGTTGATTCTTGAAAAAGTTAAAACTGTCACGGTACAGGGTATTCGCCGTGATTGGCATGAAGACAGCTCCTATCAGGTTAAACAACAATACATAGGGGATGATTGTACCTTGTTATGGGGAAACGTGGATAGTAGAAACAAGATGATACGGATAAATTAATGGTTAGCTGTGATTGTTGATGACAGAAAAAAATTCTTCACATTATATTCTTAAGATAAAAATAAACATAAAATTAACCTTATTAAAACATAATGGAAATATAATGAGAGGAAAGATAAAACATCGGAATGGTAAAAAGATTACTAACTGATTAATAATAAATAAACTTTGATTTGGATCAAGTTAAAATAATTCCTAATTGAAATAATAATATTATAGATATGCGGTTTTACTGAAATTCTTTGAAAGATGTGATCTGTCTTGGATCATAATTTCTAATATATGAGTATATTTTGATTGACTTTAAATCACAGGAATGGGATGAATAATGAAAAAAATTTCTGCATTTGTATTAGCAGCGGCAACTTTAGTACCCTCATTCGCTTTTGCTCATGAAGCGGGTGATTTTATTTTCCGCACAGGTACTGCAACAGTAAGACCTAATACAGGTTCTGATAATGTATTGGGGGTGGGTTCTTTTAGTGCGGATAATAATACCCAGATGGGTTTAACTTTCAGTTATATGATGACCGATAATATTGGTTTTGAATTACTGGCAGGGACACCCTTCCAGCATCGGGTAAGTTTACCGGGTGTTGGTGATATTGCTAAAGTAAAACATCTACCGCCGACATTAATGGCGCAATACTATTTCGGCTCTAAAGAAAGTAGTTTCCGCCCTTATGTTGGTGTTGGTCTTAACTATACCACTTTCTTTAACGAAAAATTCAATGGTAATTCGGCTGTTAAAGATAATAACTTACATAGTCTGGACTTGAAAGATTCCTGGGGTGTTGCGGGGCAGGTTGGTCTGGATTATGAGTTAGATCAGAATTGGATGTTGAACGCCTCTGTGTGGTGGGTAAACATTGAAACAGATGTGAAATTTAAAGCAGGTGACCAGCAATATAAAGTTGATACCCGGCTTGATCCGTGGGTATTTATGTTTGGGGTTGGTTATCACTTTTAATAAAAAAATGGGGCAGATTTTGCCCCATTTTTTGTAACCGGAACTGGATTCCCAATTTCATTTCATTTCCTCACGTTATATATTTTGAATACCTTTTAACACCAATATCAAAAACCAATTTCGCTATAAAAATTAAAATTAAAATTAAAATTAAAATTAATGTGACCAGAGTCTGAATAAAAAACCATTTCATACTCATTATTCCACTTACTACTGAAGCTGGAACACCCGTTATAAATAGACACGGAAGTATGAACATTAAAATAAAACGAACTACACCATGAAAAGATTGTTCAGGTCTCACCAATACTTTAAAACAAGGATTTGAGTTCTTAATACTAACTAATGACGTTGTCCAAAATATTGTTGTTCTTATGATCCATGTAATTGAAGTAAGTATTAAGACTCCTTCTAATACCATGATAAAATGTAAAAAAACCAACAAAATATTAGTGCCAAAGTAAATATGTACAGTAAAAAATAATACTAAAGATAGGAATGATAATAAAAAATGCTCAAATGCAATATTTGTAGTGACATATAAAAATTGAGTGTTTATAGGTAGCGTTAAATGAGGTTCTAACTTTAATGACTTGACTTTTTTAACCAGCAAGAGGCTTCCTCTGCCAAATAAAAAAAGATAAAGATTATCGACTAAACATACCGTAGTAAAAAATATAATAATAAAACCATCAGATAAAATATAACCTGAAGATTGTGAGTTTAAAATAGCATACCAAAAAAAAGCTTGTGCTATATAGTAACTAAAATTAACAAAAGCGGATAACCATAAATTTAATGGACTTTTTTTTGCTTCTGACAATCCACTTTTAAAGCCAATCAATATAACTCTAAGCATTACCATTATATCCTTGATTGTATTTTAACATATAATTCCAAATAAAATTAAAAATCATCATTAAACACATCATGACTAAAAACCCATTAAATATAAAATAAATAGATATTGAGTTCGTTGCAATTTTAACTGGAATATAGGTAATGTATTGAAATGGAATATAATTAAATATTGATTTTAAAGAATCACCAAACACATCTAATGGTATTAACGCACCTGAAAGGACCCATGACAAAGTATCCTTAATAATTATATACCCGTTATCTTTCAAGTTGCCTCTTTGTTGGCTGCACTCACTCACCCCGGTCACATAGTTATCTATGCTCCCGGGGATTCGTTCCCTTGCCGTCGCGATACAACTTGAAATCCATAGGGTATAATGTTTAATTATTTCATATCCATATTATCTTTATTCTTTTAATTTGAAGGCTATTATAGCCTTCAAATCTCTAGAAATTACTTATCGCTGTGCGATTTTAAAGGACGAGGAATATTATGCGTGGCAGACTTCATTTTTGATACAAATTCAGTCAGTTCTTTCAGCATTATTTCTGGCTGAGAAAGATTTTCTTCGATAATTTTAACGACGGCAGATCCTGAAATGGCTCCCGCTGCGCCACTCGCTAATGTTTCTTTTACCTGCTGAGGTTCTGAAATACCAAATCCCTGTAACGGTGGTGCAGCATGATATTCCCATAGTTTATTGACTAGATGATTTAACGGTTTTTCACCTCGTTTTTCTATACCGGTCACTCCTGCTCTTGATAATAAGTAGGTATATCCGCGGCCATAAGAAGCAATTTCACGTAATAGTTCATCTTCCGCGTTGGGGGGACAAATAAAAATGGGGGCAATCCCATGTTTCATGGCTGCGGTACGGAATGGCCGTGATTCTGACATAGGAACATCTGCAACTAATACTGAATCGATATCGGCATCTTTGCAACGGCGGTAGAACTCATCTATTCCATGATGAAAAACCAGGTTAGCATACATTAATAAACCAATAGGAATATCAGGATATTTTGCCCTTATCTTTGTTAATAGTTCAAAACAGAGCGTGGGAGTCACATTTGAGGAGAAAGCGCGCAAATTAGCATTCTGAATTGTCGGGCCGTCAGCCAGCGGATCGGAAAAAGGAATACTTAATTCAAGAGCGTCAGCGCCACCGATAATCAGTGCATCAATAATTTTCAATGATAATTCTGGGGTTGGATCACCGAGTGTGACAAAGGGGACAAAAGCACCTTGTTTACGGCTTTCCAGTTGTTTAAATAGCTGCTCGTAACGCTCCATTAGATTTCCCCCCTGGATTTTAAAATATCGTGGACAGTAAATATGTCTTTATCACCGCGACCGGATAGGTTAACGATCAGTAATTGCTCTTTATCAGGAGCTTGATGGATCATTTTCAAAGCATAAGCCAGCGCATGAGAGGATTCGAGGGCTGGAATAATGCCTTCCTCACGGGAAAGGGTTTTGAATGCTTCTAATGCTTCATCATCGGTGATGGAAACATAGTCAGCCCGTCCAATGCTGTTCAGATAAGCATGTTGAGGGCCAACGGAAGGGAAATCCAGACCGGCGGAAATAGAATAAGATTCTTCAATCTGGCCTTCATCTGTCTGCATCATTGGCGATTTCATACCAAAATAGATACCCAATTTGCCATGTTTCAATGGCGCACCATGTTTACCGGTTTCGATACCGAGCCCGGCAGGTTCAATACCAATCAGGCGGACCGATGTTTCAGGAATAAACTCGGCAAACATGCCAATGGCATTGGAACCCCCACCAACACAGGCCAATACGGCATCGGGCAGGCGTCCTTCTCTTGCCAGAATCTGGGATTTGGCTTCTTCGCCAATCATACGCTGGAACTCTCGGACCATCGTCGGATAAGGGTGCGGTCCGGCGGCAGTTCCTAATAAATAGTGGGCTTTATCATAGCTACCAGACCAATCACGTAACGCTTCATTGCAAGCATCTTTTAAGGTGGCAGAACCGCTGTGAACCGGAATAACTTCGGCTCCCATCAGACGCATGCGGAAAACATTAGGGGATTGGCGCTCCACATCTTTAGCGCCCATATAAATGCGGCATTTCATATTTAAAAGTGCGCAGGTAAGGGCGGTGGCTACACCATGTTGACCAGCGCCGGTTTCTGCAATAATTTCGTTTTTGCCCATGCGTTTCGCTAATAGAGCCTGACCAAGTACCTGATTGGTTTTATGAGCACCGCCGTGTAATAGATCTTCTCGTTTCAGATAAAGGCGAGTTTTGGTGCCCTTCGTCAGATTACGGCATAACGTTAATGCCGTTGGCCTGCCTGCATAATTTTTCAGTAGATCTTGAAATTCTTGCTGGAATTCAGGATCTTGCTGAGCGGCAATAAATGCGGCTTCTAATTGTTCAAGGGCTGGAATAAGGATCTGTGGTACAAATTGTCCACCGAAATCACCAAAATAGGGGTTAAGCTTACTCATCATTCTATTTGTCCATCGTAATTAATCGAAATATACCCGTCATCTTTCAAGTTGCCTCTTTGTTGGCTGCGCTCACTCACCCCGGTCACATAGTTATCTATGCTCCCGGGGATTCGTTCCCTTGCCGTCGCGATGCATCTTGAAATCCATAGGGTATATAGTAATTAATCGAAATATAGTAATTAATCGGAAAACAGTAATTAATCGGAAAATTGCTGTTTATTGGTAACAGCGTAGTAGCTGAAACACTTTATTTAATTTATGACTGCTTTTGATGCCGGGTGCGTTTTCGACGCCAGAGTTAAAATCAAGTCCACAACAGCCATATTTTGCTGCTTGTTGGCAATTTTCTTCATTTAATCCACCGGCGAGCATGATGTTGGCGAGTGATTGTTTTTCAAGTAATTGCCAATCGAAACTTTGGCCGGTTCCACCTTTGCCGTTATCAAGTAAATAACGGTCAACATTTCTGGCTTTGGTGTGAAATTCATCTTTCGACATATCAATCGCTTTCCAGATTTGACAATTTTCAGGCAATGTTTTTCGTAATTCCTCAATATAAACTTCGCCTTCGGCGCCATGGAGTTGCACCGCAGCCAGAGAAAGGACACGAGCGGTATGACTGATGAATGCAGATGATTGATTTTGAAATACCCCGACATATTTGAGATTTGCTGCATTGATAATTTGTTGGGCCTGTTGGATATTAATTTTACGTGGTGAATGTTCAGCAAATATCAAACCACCATAAACAGCACCTGCCTGTAATGCCACTTTCGCATCTTGTGGGCGAGTTAATCCACAGACTTTATTTTCACCCAGAATCAGTTGACGTAATGCTAAGTCCAGATTGGGTTGGGCCATCAAAGCACTGCCAATGAGAAAGCCATTAGCATAATGACTAAGCTCACGAATTTGTTGATGCTGGTGGATACCCGATTCGCTAATAATAATAGTTTCTTCCGGTAACTGTGGCGCAAGTTGTTTGGTACGGTTTAAATCGATAGAAAGATCTCTCAGATCACGGTTATTGATACCAATAACTTTAGCTTTTAATGCAACTGCTCTGGCTCGCTCTTCCTCTGAGCTGATTTCAGTCAGCACGCCCATATTCAGGCTATGCGCCAGTTCAGACAGCGTAATATATTGCTGATCATCAAGAACAGAAAGCATCAGCAAAATCGCATCGGCTTGATAATAACGGGCAAGATAAACCTGATAAGGATCGATAATAAAATCTTTGCACAATACTGGCTGGTGAACGGTATCACTGACTAAACGAAGAAATTCATAGTTGCCTTGAAAATATTTTTCATCAGTTAATATAGAGATGGCCGTTGCATAGGGCTGATAAATTTTCGCTATTTGAATGGGATCAAAATCCTGGCGAATGACGCCTTTAGAAGGAGATGCCTTTTTACATTCCAGAATAAAAACGGTCTGTTCACTGTTTAGTGCCTGATAAAAATGACGGTTGCTGGCAACAACAGCATTAATAAAACTTTCCAATGGTTGTTGCTGTTTACGATTAATAAGATATTCGGCTTTATCATTAACAATTTTCTGTAAAATGGTAGCTTGCATGATTAACTCCTTGTTGCAAGTGCAATAACTCGTTCATAAGCTCGGCCACTGTGAATGGTTTCGAGAGCTTGTTGGGTGTTATGACGTAAATCTTCCTGTCCATGAATTTTCATTAACAGAGCAACGTTAGCCGCAACGGCATCAGCATGGGCTTTCTTACCCCGTCCTTGTAACAATAAACTGAGCATTTCACGATTATCCACGGGTGAACCTCCTTTTAGTGCTGACATTGGATGGCGTTGTAAACCAAAATCTTCAGCATTTAATTGATAATGGATAATTTCTCCATCGTTAATTTCTGCCACTTTCGTTGGTGCATGCAGTGCGACTTCATCCATGCCACCACTGTGTACAACCGCTGCCCGTTGATAGCCGAGAACCAGTAAGGTGCGGGCAATAGGTTCAACGAGTTCCGGGCTGTAGACGCCAATTAATGCTAATGGCGGACGTGCCGGATTAATCAAAGGACCTAATATATTAAATATAGTCCGTGTTTTCAGTTGTTGACGTACCGGCATCGCATGACAGAATCCCAGATGATAATGTGGCGCAAATAGGAAACAGATGCCGATTTCATCCAGTGCGCTACGAGCACATTCCGCGCTGATGTCAAGGGCGATACCAAACGCTGCCAGCAAATCAGAAGAACCTGATTGGCTGGAAACACTGCGGTTACCATGTTTGGCAATTTTAATCTGGCAAGCCGAGGCGACAAAGGCACTGGCGGTTGAAATATTGATACTGTTCGCACCATCACCGCCCGTTCCGACGATATCGCAGAAAGTGTAATCCGGCCGTGGAAATGGCAGGGCATTTGCCAATAATGCTTGGGCTGCACCGGCAATCTCCTGTGGTTGTTCACCCCGTAATTTCATGCTGATAAGTACAGCAGCGAGTTGTGGTTCACTTAATTCTCCTTGAATAATGGCGGCAAATAGTTGCTGGCTTTCTTGTTGTGTCAGTGTTTGCGCATTAAACAATTTATTGAAAATAGCTTGCATTTTCATCTCCCTTTTAATTTAGTGCCCAAACCAGAGTTTGTTCAAGCAATTTAGCGCCATGAGTTGTGAGAATCGATTCTGGGTGAAATTGAAATCCACAAACCTTATGTTTATCGTGGCGAACTGCCATCACGGTGTCGCCACAACGGGCAGAAATAGTCAGTTCAGACGGAATTAGGCTACCCATGAGAGAGTGATAACGGGCAACGGGTAGAGGGTTTTCCAGATTAGCGAACATAGCTTGATTATCGTGTTTTGCCAGAGAAGCTTTGCCGTGTAGGATTTCATCAGCAGCAGAAATTTTTCCACCATAAGCTTCAATAATGGCTTGATGCCCAAGACAGATGCCGATCACTGGGATTTTGCCGATGACTTGTTGGAGTAATTTAGGCATACAACCGGAGTCAGATGGTTTACCCGGTCCCGGTGAAAGCATCAATAGCGGAGAGGAGAGCATTCTTAATTGCTGCATAATCATTTCAGTAGCAACAGTATTGCGATAGATAACAACCTGATGACCATGATTACGCAATTGATCGACGAGGTTATAGGTGAATGAATCCACGTTGTCGAGCAGAAGAATATTTGCCATTAGAAAGTCTCCTCTGCCTGATGAGCCTCAATAATTGCACGAATGACTGCTCTTGCTTTGTTACGAGTCTCTTCGCATTCTGCTAAAGGTTCGGAATCCAGTACGATACCGGCGCCAACCTGAATAGTTGCTACGCCGTCTTCCACGTAAGCAGAGCGAATAACGATGCAATTATCCATATCCCCTTTGCCGGTGAAATAACCGACAGCACCACCGTAACTGCCACGGCGTTCGCTTTCATAGTGAGCGATAAGTTGCATTGCGCGTACTTTCGGCGCGCCGGTGAGGGTACCCATATTCATACAAGCTTGATAGGCATGAAAGGTGTCTAAATCATGGCGTAATGTCCCCACGACGCGGGAGACCAGATGCATAACAAAAGAGTAGCGATCGACTTTTGTCAGATCCGCGACATAGCGGCTGCCCGGCTCACAAATGCGGGCCAGGTCATTACGGGCCAAATCGACCAGCATCAGATGTTCGGCTAATTCTTTATGATCTGTTCGCATCTCCAGTTCGGTCCGGCTGTCAAGATCCGCATCCAGCTCGCCAGCCGCATTGCGCCCACGGGGACGTGTGCCGGCGATCGGGTAGATTTCAATTTGGCGATTGGACGCATCATATTTAAGCGCGCTTTCGGGAGATGCGCCAAACAGACAGAAATCTTTATCCTGCATGAAAAACATGTAGGGACTTGGATTGTGGTACTTAAGTTTTTGATAAGCATGAAGCGGTGCCGGGCAGGGCAAAAAGAAGCGTCTTGATGGCACTACCTGAAAGATATCCCCCTGGCGGATGTATTGTTGTAATTGCGCCACCATTTCTGCATAGGCCGAGTCATCCCGATTGTATGAAACTTTCATGGTTGGCAGAGAGATTTGTTGTACTGGTTCAATGGGTTTGGTAATGAGCGCCACTAATGTTTTTAATCGTTGCTTAAGGCGTTGTTCTTCTGCTTGAGAATCACTGAAAAGAGAGATTTGCAAGCGTGCATTTTTGTTCTGGTGGTCGATCACCAATAACGTTTCTGCGAGATAAAAACAGAAATCAGGGCAGCGTTGAACAGTTTTTACTGCGGGTAATGGTTCAAATCCGGCCACCAGATCGTAGGAAAAAAGGCCGCCAACGAATATCGCTTCTGCGCTTGACGAATTGTATGTTGACGGCTCTTCCGCCAAAGAAAGCAGGGCACGCAGTGCATCAAATACGGATACCGCTTTTAGACGATTATCTTCATCTATATTGTGATTGATTGGTGGGAAAATCACTTGAAGAGTATTGTGTGTTATTTCAGATTGGACGTTGCTGGAAAATTTGTTGGCCAAAATGGGTAATAAATTTCGGCCATTTTCTGTTAAAGCGTCAAAAGTAACCTGATTGCCGTTGGCACTGATGCGCAAGGCACTATCGATAATTAGCAGACTTTTTAAGTTTTTTTTGCTGTTAATTTCCGCAGATTCTAGCAATAAAGTTGCTGGTCGCTCACCGCAGAGTTGGTTGAATAGTCGCGTAGGATCAGGTTGGTAAGCGGTTTCCTGCTCAATTACTGTGATTTTTGGTTGTTTATCCGTCATTTTTTCGTCCTGTCAATAAGTTATGCATATAAAAAAACCCGCTGATTAGGCGGGTTTTGGTAATTTGGCACTGTTGATTTATGTGCGTGACCATACCGCCCTTACTGGGAAGTTATGCCACCAACGGATAGACATCATAAATACAGCCATTTTCAGTGCCTCTTTAGTATTGATATAAGATGGGATACAAGACAATATCGCTTTCACTTGTGTACTAGTAAACTGGAACGAAATTGGTGTGTCAAGTATTTTTTGGCGCGTTTATTAATTTGCTGTGTGATTTCTCGAATTTGAAATGACCAACGTTACAGGTAGTGAATTTCCCACAGAATCTATTCAAGAGATAACCCTATTTTAATATGACTAGATAAAATTGAAGGTTAATTTGGTGACATTTTATTACGGTGTAACATAAACTGATTAATAGTTAGAGATCAGATAATATCGGATACTTAATTTTAATAAAATTATTATCTTATTGTCACAAATATCTCATCATATTATTTTATGATATAGCTATGATATATATTTAGTAATATTAAGTATGTAAATCATGTTTCATGAAAAAAAGAATTTAGCGATAGTACAAATTGGTTAAAGAGCAGGATTAGCTGGATTTTTTTTGAGTCAATAGGCAAACGGGAAGAATAGATAATCAATTTTTATATCTGTATATGAAAAAAAGAGGTTTAACCGATATTACTGTGAGAAGTAGTATTCATAGCTCTAACATATCGTGTTATTTAAAATTTAGATCTTTATAAGTTAAAACTATGTAATTATTTGTATTTAATACGTTATAGGTATACCTGAGGAACGATTTTTAATCTGAATACTTATACCCAATAGATTTTAAGATGCATCGCGACGGCAAGGGAGCGAATCCCCGGGAGCATAGATAACTATGTGACCGGGGTGAGTGAGTGCAGCCAACAAAGAGGCAACTTGAAAGATGACGGGTATATAGATCTCTACTTAATTCTGGCATTGGTCGCCATGATTTAACTCTCTGATGTTTAAAATAATTGTACTATTAGTGGAGTAAGATATGAGTGAAAATGAACCAAAAGCAGATAGCCAATTGGTGTATGAAACTGATCCATATAAGGTTAAGGATTCGGAAGAAGGTGCGGCGCAGAAAACTTATCGGTTAAATAGTTTTGATCCTAAGACAACCGATGGTGCATTATCTTATACACCAACAAGGCTTGCTAAAACAGTTTTCAATACTTATGAGGAGAAGGATGATTTTGGTGTTTTCTGTTATTTAACTGATTGGTCAATTTATGATGCGCGTTTTATTGACACAGCAAGCGAAGATGATTTTAAAAAGAATGGTGGCAGAGGCTCTGATTTAATGCGCTTTAAGGGTGATAAAGACAAGGGAAAGCCGTTTCAGAGAATTATCTTTAGCTTTGCAGGTATTATTGGTGACACTGGGGAGAAGAAAGAAACTATCATTGCTGCCGCGGGTAAAAATGGATGGCAAATGGGGGAGGCCGAACAAGATATTCTAGAGAATCACGAAGGTAAACCTATTCCAATTGATCCTTGGGCTGATGTTGGTGCTTATCTTAATTGTGGCTTTACTCATTGGGTGGGCAATCCTGTAGACTTATATCAGCAAGATAAAGCCCAAGGGGTATTAGGAGGATTGCGCTTACTCAAAGAACAAAACCCGGATCTGGAAATTTCTGTTAGTGTTGGCGGTTGGTCAATGAGTGGTGCTTTTTATAAAGTTTGTCGTGATGAGAAACTGCGCCAACGGTTTGTTGAGGGGGTTAAAGATTTATACACCAGATTCCCCATGCTAACCCATATTGATCTTGATTGGGAATATCCTGGTTCTGCGGGGGAAAATAATCAATTTGATAAAGATGATTATAAGTACTTTGCTGAGCTTATTAAGGATTTGAAGAGTGCAAATATCAGTAATTTGAAAGGCATTAGTATTGCAGCTTCTGCTGATGTAGAAAAAATTAAAGCAGCGAATATTCCAGAATTGATCGCCGCCGGTGTCAATGAAATCAACTTAATGACTTATGATTTCTTTACATTGGGCGATGGAAAACTTTCTCATCACACTAATCTTTATCGCAATCAGGATGATCAGTATTCTAAATATTCAGTCGATGATGCAGTTAACTATCTTATCTCTTTAGGTATTAATAAGAAATTTATTTATATCGGTTATTCTGGTTACACTCGTAATGCCAGAACTGCGGAGTTAGAGAGTAAGGATAATGAACAACTGGTTGGGAAATATACTGATGGAACATCCACAGTAGGGAGTTTCGAATACAGCGTAATTGAATGGACAGATATTATCTATAACTATGTTGATTATGAAAATCAAATAGGTCGTAATGGTTTTGCGGTTCTCCATGATCCGGTTGCGAAAGCCGATTATCTTTACAATAAAGATCTCAAAGTATTTATGTCGTTAGATACGCCACGCTCAGTAAGAGAAAAAGGCCGCTATGTTAAAGAAAAAGGGCTTGGTGGCTTATTTATTTGGACCGGTGATCAAGATAATGGTTTGCTAACTAATGCTGCTCATGAGGGATTGGGGCGTAAGGCGATTAAAAAAGTTATTGAAATGGAACCGTTTTATTTCGAAGGTGAACTTCCTTCTTACGATAAACCGAAAGAGAAACGGTGTGAAACATGTAAATTAAATTGAATTTATGCTTTAAAAAATCTCACTACTTAAAGTGGTTATAGTCTCTATAACTGTTCTGTTCAGGTGTTTCCGATTAATTAGGTTGGGAATAATATAATGGATAAATATAAAAGCATTTCTCGTGAAAAACAGAATATAACAAAAGTATCACCATTATTAGCTGCGGTGGCAGAAGTTAAATCGTCAAAATCGCCATCAGGTTATAGGTTATTAAACGCAGTAGAGAAAGAAGATAATTCCACTATCACGCTGGTTAATACACTCCAGCGTCTGGGATATCACTCAATTTTTGATATTGCAGAAGTATCAAAGCAGCGATTTATTAAACGCCATAATCAATCTTTATCAGGTCATGCAGAGGTCATTTTTGATAAAGCAGTGAGTGCGGCGAATCAATTGGTACAAAGTTATCGGCAAAGACAATTGAGGGATTACGATGACACATCATTAACAAAAGCGAGTCATCAGGCAAGATATTTTTCTTATCGCAATAATGATGCAGATGAGAAAGAAAAATTACCTGATTACAGTAACCTATTTCCTGAGCCTTGGGATAGCTTCTGTCAGCCAAACGCTATTGAATCCCTTGACAGTCCGGTAAATTACCTGCTTGATCTTTATAAATTTGTACAACAAATAGAGTTAGATGGCTCTAATAATGCCGTGGGATTGGAGCAACGGCGTGCTGATATTCCTGACTTATTACTTAATAGTGATAATCTTTACAAAGAGATCACGGCAATATCTATTGTGAATGATGTTTTGTCGAAAAGTGCCAGGGAATATATTGATCAGACAGGTCAGGCGGAAAAACCGGTTAATCAGGTTTTGGGAGAGACTCGTTTTCCCTTTACATTACCCTATAGTTTACCCTCTCAACAGATCAATAAAGGTTTGGCCGAAAAAGAGACTGAATTAGGTACCGTTATTCAGCAAGTGAATCAACAATTTCCTTGGCATATCTTAACGGAAAAACGTGATCAGGCTCTGCTTGCTTATACCCAATTAAGTAAGGAGCAAATGAGTTTACTGACAGAGAAAAGCCCATTTGCGCAAAACTTTTTATCACGCGAACAACTTATTAATAGCTATTTCAGCACAAGTACAACAGAAGTATTGCCTGAACGTGATGTTGCAAAACATGCTTATATTATTCATGCTGATGAAAATATCACTGGCCCAACATTATTGAGTGATAATGTTGATAAAGCCTATGATGAAATTGTCGTTACCTGTGAAAATAAAGCTAAAGAGACGATCAAAGTTAAACTTCGTGGTGAAAGTGTTCTGACCTACAATCGCATAAAAGCGAGGATGGAGCCTTTCGATAATTCATCACCATTTAGTCGGCAGTTAAAATTGACTTATGTAGAAAGTGATAATAGTGATATCGGTAATTTAGATAAAGGTCCTTTCTTTGGTGAAATGACAGTTTATGCTGCGGTACCCAAAGAAAGTACAAATAATACTGCGGTAAATATTGAAGGCATTAACTTCCTGACCATGACTTATCGTTTTGCTATTGCTAAACAAGGGACTGCACAATCAGAATTATTGCCAGAAGCAGAGCGGTTTTTCCAAGATAACTATGGCGTTTCTGCGGATGAAAGGGTGAAATTAACAGAGATTTTATCTTTTGGTCAACAAACAGGATCGAAAGTGACAGATCTCGAACACTTGTTTAGTAGTGGTGATTTCCGGCCTTTAGTTTCGCCAAATGTGGTATTTTCTAATCCTATCTTCGATAGTGGGCAAACATCAGAACACTTTCCTGCACCTTATCACTGTGGTGGTGTTTATATAAATGCAGGGCAATTGGATGCATTAAGCATTGTGAGAACGGACTCAGGACGGGAAATAGATGCAGTTTCTGATTTTCGCTATGATCGAATGAACCGCTTTATTCGTTTACAGCGTTGGTTAGCGTTACCTTATCATCAACTTGATTTACTGGTAACCTCAGCAATAAAAGCTGAACCGAAAAATAGCGATCTGGCTATCTCTAATAATACATTAAGAGCATTAGGTTTATTCCGTCATTTATCGACACAATATAAAGTATTACCGGAGACGTTTGCCGGATGGATATATCAAATTACGCCATTTGCCATCAGCAATAATATTCCATTTTTTGATCAAGTTTTTAATCAGTCTAAACTTTTTGACCAGCCGTTAATTCTGGATGGGAAAGAATTTAACTATGCAGAAAATCAAGGAGATGGCGCAAAAACAGTTAAACAATTGTGTGCAGGGTTAGCTATTTCTTTATCCACGTTTCAAGTGATTGCACCTATCGTTGAGAAAGCACTGAAACTCTCTTCTGGCAAATTAGTGCGTAATCTTGATGTCGTATCCAGACTTTATCGCTTGGTGACTATTCCACGATTATTTGGTTTTTCTGCGGAAGATGGATTAATTCTGGTGGATATTTTAACGGATAAAAGCGAATATCTGGTAAATATACCGGCTTTAGGAGAGAAAGATGACATCCTCAGTATTATTGCCCAAATGGAGGTTTTAACTTCCTGGCTCACTAAAACGAAACTGACACCGATTAAGCTTTCTCTATTATTAGGTAAAACTCAGCTTCCGGTCGTGCCAACAAGTGGTATGTTAACTTTTTATAAAGGAATTTCTGACGGTCTTACTGATAATGTACGTTTGCAAGACTCTGATTTTAATCGGCAAGAAATAAATGGTACAGATTGGTGGACCATTTTGTCAGATGAAAATGGTGTTTTTGATAGGGATAATGGATTAATCAAAGATATTCCATTGATATGGGGAAAAACAGACGAAGAATCTCTGAGGAAAAAGATAGAAGATATTGTAAAAGAGAAAAAGATAACTCCAGATAATAATCAAATTAATATTGTCTTGCAGATCATATTGCAATCTAAAACCACACAAGAGAGTCTATTATCTAGCACTATTGCGGGTGAATATGGGGTATCAAGAGATATTGTGCCACTACAATTGCGTTGGTTAGGAAGTAGTGTTTATTCAGTGTTGAAAATGGTGTTAGATAATACACCAGAAAAAGTTGAAGATATTAAAAAAGAGTTTCTGGACTTGACCTATAGTCTGTTAGTTTATACCCAATTAATTAATGCGTTGAGCATAGGTAATAATCTATTATTATTGCGCCTGACAAATCCTAAATGGCTTGGACTAATCATAGATGAAACCACAGAAATATCATTGTCGTTAGATGAAATTTTCCTGTTGAATCGCTATCAAGATTTACTGGAAAATGCGAAACAAAATGAGGATAAAGTTCAGGAATATTTTACTTTTGCTAACAGTGAAATTTTACCGAAGACAGAAGAGGATGATAATAATTATAAATGTGCGCAATTACTGGCGGAAATTTTAGATTGGGGTCCTGATGAAATTTATCTTGCTTGCGATAAAGGAGGATTAGAAAGAAAACGTGCGATGACCTTATCCCAAATAGATTGGATACGACGGCTACAACAATTTTCTGTGAAAACCAATTTATCCGTTGAGCCTTTATTAGGTGCTGGTGCACTTGATGTTAATTCAGATTTTGAAGCTTTCCAAAGCATTGGTGAAGCAGTAATGGCTGCATTAAAAGCGCAAGGAGATGATGAGAATGTCTAGTTTAATTGAAGCTAAATTACAGGAAAATTTGCGTGATGCATTAGTTGATTATTATCTTGGTCAGATTGTTCCGCATGATACCGCTTTTCAATCCTTGCGTGAAAGAATTCAAAATGTTGATGACTTGTATGATTTTCTCTTGTTAGACACTCAGGTCTCTTCTAAAGTAAAAACAGCTCGTGTCGCACATATTACCCAATCTATACAACAATATATTAACCGTATTGTTTTGAATTTAGAGTCAGGTTTATCAATGACTCAGGAAGAGGCAGACAATTGGCAGGAGTTTGCTAATCGTTATGGTTATTGGGCGGCAAATCAACAATTGGCTATTTATCCAGAAGTCTATGTTGATCCCACATTACGTTTAACCAAAACAGAATTCTTTTTCCAACTTGAAAGTGCGCTTAATCAAGGCAAGCTCACCGATGATGTTGCTCAAAAAGCGATATTGGGATATTTGAATAACTTCGAAGAGGTCAGTAATTTAGAGGTTATTGCTGGCTATGAAGATGGTATTGATATTACCGATGATAAGATCTATTTCATTGCTAAAACACGAACTCAACCTTACCGTTATTTTTGGCGAACTTTAGATGCCAAACAGCGTAATAATCAGACTGATGAACTCTATCCTACCGCCTGGAGTGAGTGGAAGCTGATTAATGTTCCTTTAGAAAATGCGTATAACGGTATTGTTCGTCCAATTATCCTAAATAACCGGTTATATATTAGTTGGTTTGAAGTCTCTGAAGAAAAACAAGATCAAGGTAATAGCGTTAAATATCGTACCAAACTTAATTTGGCTCATTTAGCATTTGATGGTACCTGGAGTACCGGGACAACTGTTCGTGAGGATTTACTCGACCACTCAATGAAAGAGTTGATTGCGGTTCTCGATCGTACCGGAAATGTTGAACGTTTAGCGTTGGTCGCATTTGTGCGCTTGCAAGGTACAGATAATGATGGAAAAGCATACGATTATGATGAAGTTTTCACCTATGTTTGTGACAACTTATTAATGGAAGCAACGGATTTGCCCAAATCCACTTCAAAGCTATCCGACCTTGATGCATATGGCGCGGCTTTAGTCTGGTTCTATTTTCGAGAACCCTCAAATGGCGGGCCGGAAGAATATAAGCAATTGGTACTTTATCCCGTTAATAATAATATGAAATGGCCGATAGCCGAACCACCAACATTTGAAGGACAACTGGGTAAAATAGACGATTTTAAGCTGGAGGCGCCTTATGTTGACGGGACATTAAATATGCATCTTACGTCCACTTCAACGTATAAATATGATTTTAGCAGAAGTAAAAATATCCTTTATTGTATTTGGCTGGAAGATAGCAAGGGTGAACGCTGTTGGCTTGATTATAAGATATTGACTCCAGAAGATTATGATCCAAAGCTGAGTGTCACATTGAACCGTTGTGATAGAAATGATGTAACGGTTGTTACGGGTTTTAGTTTGCCGTCAGAAACTGGAGATGTTGCGGGTAAAATTAAAACTAAACTCAGTGTAGGTAAATTGCTTCGTGACAAGATACAAATTAAACAGACTAAACAAACTCAGTATTTGCAATTTCCAAAAGAAGAGCAACCAGAGGAACCATTAGAAAGTTGGTATTCTGACAAGGCGATTCGTTTAAATACCCTGTTTGCAAAAGAGTTAATTAGTAAGGCGAGTCAAAAACTGGACAAAGTTCTCAGTTGGGAAACGCAAAATATTCATGAAGAGCCGATTACCGGCAATGTTTCAAAACCTATCGACCTTAAAGGAGCAAATGGTATTTATTTCTGGGAATTATTCTTCCATATGCCATTTATGGTGGCCTGGCGGTTTAATGTCGAACAGCGTTATGAAGAAGCCAGTCGCTGGATTAAGTTTATTTTTAATCCTTTTGAAAGTCATGATGAATCGGCGCTGGAACAAAATAAGCCACGTTATTGGAATAGTCGCCCGATCATTGACGAGCCAAAGAGATTACGTAGTTTAATAGAACCGGCTGATCCTGATGCAATTTCTGCCAGTGAACCTATTCATTATCGTAAGGCTATTTTTAACTTCTACGTTAAGAATATTATCGATCAGGGTGACATGGAATATCGCAAATTACAGACTACTGCCAGAACGGTGGCACGTCTGAGCTATGCAACGGCAAGTTCATTATTAGGTGCGCGTCCTGATCTCCAATTAGCCAGTTCATGGCAGCCGATAACTCTTGAGGATGCATCATATAGGAAGAGTAGCGCAGTACGTGCATTGGAGATGATAAGTTATCCTTTGCCTTATGCCCCGGTGGTTCATGATAAAACGATTCGTGCGCTGGATAATGATCTCTTTATGAAACCGATTAATGAAGAGTTAACGGCCCTGTGGGATAAAATAGAAAACCGGATTTACAATTTACGGCATAATTTAACGCTGGATGGTAAAGAAATTTCTATGGATCTTTATGATTCGAAAATTTCTCCTCGTGGATTAATGAATCAGCGTTATCAGAAGGTTGTTGCTGCCAGAAATGCCAGCAGAATGAATTTCAGAGTGCCAAATTATCGTTTTGAACCGATGTTGGCGCGGGCGAAATCGGGTGTCGATACATTGATACAATTTGGCAGCACGTTGTTAAGCCTGTTGGAACGGAAAGATAATTTGAGTTTTGAATCATTCCAGATGGTGCAGAATAATGATCTCTACCGTTTTGCGGTTGACCTTCAGCAACAAGATATCAATATTAATCAGGCCAGTCTTGATGCATTGCAAGTGAGTAAACAATCTGCTCAGGAGCGGTACGAACATTATAAAAGTCTTTATGATGAAAATATTTCGTCAACGGAACAACAGGTTATTGAATTACAGGCTCAGGCATCTTCTGCTCTGTTAGCTTCACAAGTATCAAGAACAGCGGCGGCGGCACTGGATTTAGTTCCCAATATTTATGGATTGGCAGTCGGGGGTTCACATTGGGGGGCCGCTTTAAATGCTGTTGCTGAAATAGCAACCTTGAAACATCAGTCTGATAGTACTAAAGCTGATAGCCTCAGTGTTTCTGAATCTTATCGCCGTCGCCGGCAAGAGTGGGAACTGCAATATAAACAGGCTGAATGGGAAGTAAAATCTATTGATCAGCAAATTAATATTCAGCAGTTGCAGGTCAGCGCCGCACGTAAGCGTTTGGCGCAAGTAGAAGCACAGCAACAACAATCTCAGGCACTGTTGGCGTATTTCTCCAGCCGTTTTACTAATGAAAGCTTATATACTTGGATGATTAGCCAGATCTCAAGCCTTTATTTGCAGGCTTATGATGCTGTTTCATCGTTATGTTTATCCGCACAAGCCTCTTTACAATATGAACTTGGACTAGGCGAGCAGAATTTTATTGATGGCGCGAGCTGGAATGATCTCTATCAAGGGCTGTTGGTCGGTGAAAATCTGAAATTGGCGTTGCAACGCATGGAACGCACTTATGTTGAGCAAAATTCGCGTAAATTGGAAATTATCAAAACAATTTCACTTAAATCTTTATTGGGTGAGTCTTGGGAAAATAATCTCAACGCTTTAAAAGCGCATACTGCAATTACCTTTAATTTGGATGAGTTAAAACAATTTGGTGTGGATTATCCGGGTTTATTTAATCGGCGGATTAAATCAGTTTCAGTGACGCTGCCGATGTTAATTGGGCCTTATGAAGATATCTGTGCCAAATTAAGTTTGTCGGGTGTGAGCAGTTATACGACAAAAGCGGATCTCAAAACCGTTGAAAAAATGTTGAAAGAAGGAATTCGTGCGGAAACGCCTTATACGGTGCGCAGTATCCAGCCTAATCAACAAATCGCTTTATCTACGGGGATTAATGACAGCGGAATGTTCACGCTTAATTTCGATGATGAACGTTTCTTACCCTTTGAGGGGGTAGGGGTAGGATCAAGTTGGAATTTCCAATTTACCAATATCTCGCAGGATTTAGAAAGTTTGACCGATATTATTCTTCATATTCGATATACCGCGCAAGAAGGATCTGCATCATTTGGTCTGGCGGTTAAAGAGTTATTAAAAAAGGAAAACCCAGATTTGTGATAACGAGAATTAAGCATTAAATGAATCAGTCACCTGAATTTAAAATGCTTACTCATTATCTTTAACATTCAAATTAGCCTCTTCTAATTATGTGGAGGCTAAATATAAATCGCATTGGAGTTTATAAATGGTAAATAAATATACTTATACCTCATCGAAATCCATGTCCGACATCAGTGATATTGTTGGTGAACCATTAACTGCATGGAATAATCAGGCAGGCGGCCAAGTTTATGATGTTATTTTTAATAGTGGTGTTTATACCAATACGTATTGGGTTGAGCGCTGGCATATTCCCGATCCTACGGCTAAAGAGGGAACACCGCATAATGCCTGGAAATATATTCGTCCAGCGACGGAAAATGAGATAAAACAACACGGAAATCCTACCGATGGGCGCGTTGATCCAACCGAAGATATTCCTTCACCGGTTTTACAACCGGATGCGATTACAGAACAAACCTATCAACGGCCGGATGTTAATTTTAAACCTGATGGTTCAGCGGGTAACCTTTCTTATACTGCGACGCGTGTTTGTCGCCCGATGTTTAATGAATATAAAAGCGATAAATCCAGGCCAAAACTTTCTGCTTATATTACTGATTGGTGCCAATATGATGCACGTTTGGATGGTGAGGATGAAAAGGTTGGTGATCGGGGAAGAGGGTTTGATTTAAGCACTATCAATGTGACTGCCTATGATAAATTAATATTCAGCTTTTTGGGTATTTACGGTGATACTGGTGTGAAAGGGGATAAAATCAAAGAGGTTGCCGATGGTTGGAATAGCCAGAGTGAAATAAAAATTACTGAAGGCCATATTGTCCCTCTTGACCCTTATGGTGATTTAGGAACTGCCCGTAATGTGGGATTACCGAAAGAAAGCGCGAATACTGCTATCGGTCCGGGAACATTCTTGCCTTATTATCAACAAAAGAGAGCTTCGGGTTTATTAGGTGGGTTGCGTGAACTGCAAAAAACGGCACGTTTAGCGGGCCATAAACTTGAATTAGCTTTTAGTATTGGTGGCTGGAGTATGTCCGGTTATTTCTCCGTGATGGCGGCTGATGCGGTACTGCGTCGTGTTTTTGTTGACAGTATTGTTGATTTCTTTGAGCGTTTTCCTATGTTCAGTTGTGTCGATATTGACTGGGAATATCCTGGAAGCCCGGGAGAGGAAGGTAATGTTATTAGTGATAAAGATGGAGAACATTATGCTCTGTTAATTAAAGAATTACGTGAATCTTTGGATAGTCGATTTGGACGAGAGGATAGAAAAGAGATCTCCATTGCTTGTAGTGGTGTAAAAGCGAAATTAAAAACCTCTAATATTGCTGAATTAGTCAAAAATGGTCTGGATAATATTTACTTAATGAGTTACGACTATTTTGGTACTGGTTGGGCACCTTATATCGGCCATCATACTAATCTCTATTCGCCAAAAGATCCTGATCCATCAGAGGCATCTGATTTATCCGCGGAAGTTGCTATCAATTACTTACATCAGGATCTTGGCATACCTTTGGAGAAAATTCATTTAGGTTATGCTAACTATGGCCGTGCGGGCAAAGGGGCAAATCTTGAAACGCGCGAATATAATAAAACTGGCGATGCATTAGGAACAATGGAAAAAGGTTCACCTGAATTCTTTGATATTGTTAATAATTATCTGGATAGTGAACACACTCTCGCTACCGGGAAAAATGGCTTTGTGTTAATGACAGATACCAATGCTGATGCTGATTTCTTGTTTAGTGAAAAAGAGGGGCACTTTATCTCATTAGATACCCCTCGCACGGTGAAGCAAAAAGCGGAATATGTCGCTAAGAATAAACTGGGAGGCATATTTTCTTGGTCAGGCGATCAGGATTGTGGCTTGTTGGCAAATGCGGCCAGAGAAGGGATGGGCTATATTGCCAAATCTAATGATGAAACCATCGACATGGGGCCACTTTATAATCCGGGTAAGCCCTATTATTTGAAATCTATTGGTTAGGTGAAGAAAAACGCCGGTTAATTTTTCTTTGCCAATAAAAAGGGATATTGCTTTTCTTATCTGTTAGTTTTTTCATGCTTAAAATAATCATGTTCAACCCGATATTCTAGGGCTGAACATGATTATTTCTGTAAAACGCGACCATTTACCGTTAAGCTATCCCATCAAGCATTTAAGCTATTTGGGCAGAGAAAGAGATAATGACAAATTCAGCCACTGAGTTAGTAACAATTTACGATCTGCATAGCCATACGACTGCATCGGATGGTTTACTTTCACCAGCAGAATTGGTCGAACGAGCGGTGGCAATGGGCGTTAATGTATTGGCCGTGACTGATCACGATACGACAGACGCTATTTTGCCGGCCCATGAATATATTAACCAACATGATTTGCCATTAAAGCTCATATCAGGGGTTGAGATATCCACACTGTGGCAAAATATCGAGATTCATATTATTGGTCTGAACATTGATATTCAGTCAAATGCAATGATTGAATTACTTAATAAACAATCTGAACTTAGGAAAGAAAGAGGAATTGAAATAGGTCGCAAGCTGGCAAAGGTGGGTATTTCCGATGCTTGGGCAGGAGCGAGCCGATTAGCGAATGGTGGACAAATAACACGAGGCCATTTTGCCCGTTATTTAATTGAAATGGGCAGAGAGCCAACAATGGCGAAAATATTTAAAAAATATCTGGCAAAGGGAAAAATCGGATATGTTCCACCTCAATGGTGTACAATTGAACAAGCTATTGATGCCATTCATCAATCAGGTGGTCAAGCAGTCATTGCGCATCCGGGACGATATGATTTATCGACCAAATGGTTGAAGCGTCTGATTGTTTGGTTTAAACAACATGGTGGTGATGCAATGGAAGTTGCACAGTGTCAGCAGGCACCTAACGAGCGGCAATATCTTGGTCAGTTGTCACGGGAACATGATTTGATGGCTTCGTTAGGTTCTGATTTTCACCAGCCTTGTTCATGGATAGAGTTAGGGCGTAAATTGTGGTTACCCGGTGATGTGGTACCAATATGGCGTAACTGGTCACTGTAGGGGCAGCATAAAATTAAGAGGTAATTTATGAGCCAGTTTTTTTATATTCATCCAGATAATCCGCAGCCCCGCTTAATAGGGCAAAGTGTGGATGTGTTGAAAAAAGGTGGGGTGGTTATTTACCCCACTGATTCCGGTTATGCGATTGGTTGCCATCTGGAAGATAAAGATTCGATGACTCGGATATGTCGTATTCGCCAGTTAGATAGTCATCATAATTTCACCTTAATGTGCCGGGATTTGTCGGAGATATCGACTTATGCTTATGTCGATAATCCGGCTTTTCGTCTGATTAAGAATAATACTCCGGGCAATTACACGTTTATTTTGCGTGCGACGAAAGAAGTCCCTCGTCGTTTGATGAATGATAAGCGGAAAACCATCGGATTACGTGTTCCATCTAATCCAATTGCCTTGGCGCTTCTTGAACAAGTGGGTGAGCCATTGATGTCCACGAGCCTGATTTTGCCAGGCAATGATTTTGCTGAATCTGATCCTGAAGAAATTAAAGATAATTTGGGAAAACGGGTTGATCTGATTGTTCACGGGGGTTATTTAGGGCAACAACCTACCACCGTAATTGATTTAACCGAGGATACGCCGGTTGTAATACGGGAAGGGGCTGGCAATATCACGCCATTCTTATAAGCTACGCAGTAATTATTTTCAGAATCTATATAAAGCCTGTATATTATACGCAGGCTTTATATTTTTGGTTTTTTAATTGAATCGAAATGGTTATTATTGTTTCGAATTATTAATACTGACTCAATAAAATAAAATCATCATCTATTTAATAATTAAGTTGATTTTAATAACGTGATAAGGAAATATTTACCTAACCAAAGGTAAGTGTGTTCGCCAATTATTTGACTATACCATTAGATATAAAACCTTTGGTCTGAGCTATTTAATATAAATAATAGCGCAAGGCTATTCATCCATTATAAAATCAAGGGATATTGAAAATGTCAGTTATTAATTTCTCCGATAAACCAGTTGATGTCGCTAATGTTCATGCATGGCCGAAATCACCAGATAGGGATTTAATTGCATGTGGACGTGACGCATATGCTGAAAAATCAGTGCAAGAAGCATTGAGCGGAGATCCTGATAAAGCGGTAAAATTAAGTGAATTAAATGATATTTTGGCTGCCTGTGAACCTTTTGACTTTAAAGGCGTCACGTTATATGCAAAAGATCCTGTATTGACCTTAATTAAAGCGTTATCAGAGAAGAATGCCTATTTAGTCGATGATTCATATCCTCCTGAGCAATGGCAAAGCGGGGGAGTTGATAAGCATGACCGTATTAAAGATTTTATTGAATCCCCTAACATGTTTATTAAAGGGATAGAGATGATCGATATGGGCCAGCTTTATCTTGGTAATTGCGGCTTTGTTAGTACCATTGGGGCAATTGCATCCCATCCTGAAGGGCATAATTTGTTATTTTCTGCTATCTATCCGCCGGTTTATAACCCAACGGGGGTTTATTCGATTAGAATCATCAATCAATCGAAAATTGGTTATTTATTGATTGATGATGATCTGCCACGAGTTAGTTTTTCTGATATGGAAGATAAAAATGAGTTTTGGTATTACCTGATTGAAAAAGCATTTGCGAAATTGCATGGAAGCTATGAGAATTTAGGCGGCGGTAATGAGATCTATTTTGGTATAGAATCGACAGAAAATACCAGTATTAATCGGGATAATCAGGATCGTATTTGGGATGAAAAATTTATCGATATCTTCAAAATAAAACATCATGTGACTTATCAAGGAACGGGTTACTCTACGGATTTGGTATCAGGTCATGCTTATTTAATATTAGATGCTCAGCAATGGAATGATATTAAGTTAGTACGATTGCATAATCCGTGGAATGTCGTTAAATATAAAGGTCCATATTCCCCCGGATCTGCTGAATGGGAAAATATTCCAGAAGACGTGCAAAATGATATATTCCAGAATAGCCGATTTGAGGGGAAATCATTCTGGATGCCATATGATCTCTATGTTAAGAATTTACCAAAAATCAGCGATATGTATCTCAGAGAAACTGTTCCTGATTCACTGAAAAGTATTGCAAATCCCTCTCCAATTCAAGAGTGATAGGATATCAGTTTTGTCAGGATTGATTTGTAAGCCTCTAATTTAATATTAGTACCTGGTAATTAATAGTAATTAAATGAAATGGTGGCCTGAAATTTATAATTTATGGCCACTTTTATATTATTAAAAATTATATTTATTAATTATTTGATAATTGAAAGAATAAGTGGGTAAGTCAATTGTAGAAAATTAACTATTTATGGGTATTAGTAGCTTATTATATCGGGAGGTGGTCTTTTAAATAATTATAATTGCTCATATATTTGGCTAATCGTGTTTTAGCTCAGTTTATGCATAATATTTCAGTGTTTTTCCAATGAATTTTAGTGTTGAGTAATAAACAAATATGCTGAATTGTAATATAAAGAATCTCCATTAGCCCGGGTTTTGATTAAAGTTCCTTTCGAGGGTTTTTATGAGAACTGTCCAAATACAGTTGATCGCCTTTCTTGATTATATCACCCAGTTTACCGGCTGATATGATGGGCTATAAATTCCCTGTGTTAGCGTATTGCTAACATAGGGAGAGTGGTCATTTTATTAACAAGAGATCACGCAAATCCATTTGCATACTCTTAAATTTTACAAATATTCTTTAGGTATATTTGATAGTTGCTCCTCTAGCGACCAATTTTTTGGCTTGGATTTTTCAGAGTTCCATTTTGCGCCTTTATCCAACCATTTGGATCTATAATTCTTTAATGCTGTTAAAGTAGCGTCCTCATAGCCAAACTCTACCCCACAACAATCACAGATATCAAATGTTGGTGAGTTACCATCTTCACCCCACGGAGGATCTAACTGTTCTGCACCACACACACGGCATACATATAATCTATTATTTTTGTGCATTGAAGTAATCCAAATTTGTTTCATATCCATGATCTACTGGATTTGGTTTAAACATTGTTTTCGGGACACCATCCACATTTTTTACTGCAAAAATATTTGTTTTTGGATTGTAATACAAGGTATCACCATTAGCTCGGGTTTTGATTAAAGTTCCTTTTGGAGGATTTTTAATAAAATTATGGGTGGCTTCGACATATTGTTTTGAATTCTGATATTCAGGGAATTCACTTTTATGTTTATCCCAGTGGCCGTAAGCATTTGCTACAGGCTCTTTTTTCTTCGTTTCTGTCCATATCTGAGTTTCTTTCGTTTTGCTTGAGCCTATTGTGTTGCCAACATGACGACTCTTCCCAACAATCGAAGCAACCGAAGCTTTGCTGCCGATGGCACCACCAATACCGGCAGATTCTACTGCTTCTTTGGCGATTAGTGCGCCTTTTTCCCAGGCAGGCAGCGAATTATACAACAGCCCTAAATCGTTCTGATTTTCTGTCGTCACAAACTGGCTGATACGATGAGTATCTTCAGCCGATAAGCCAAACATCCATCTCAGGCCACTGATGGCATCCGCTGTTTTTATTCCTCCTTCCATTTCGGCCTGATAGGTCAGTGTGCATAACCCACCGTTTCCGGCACAGTGAGATAACATGTCTGCCCGTTGTGCAGCGCTCAGTTTGTTGTATTTGTTCCAGATTGCTTCGGTAGGCGTTCCTTGCTTATTGGCTTCCTGGAGCTCTCTAGCCAGATTGTAGGCATTCATGGAGTTCAGGTGGTTAAAGAGAATAACAATTTCCCCAGCATTAGCCCCACTGTTAGCGCCTTTGGCGCTGTTGGTCGCAATGGCGCCTGCGACGCTGCCGATGATTTTGCCGCCCGCCTGAATTTTCATTGGATCATTGAATGTTTTATCCAATGTTATCGCGGCCAGTTCTGCGGCTAATGCTCCAGCCGCCGCCCCTTTGGCATCACCGCCGCCAATTTCCGCAGCAAGGGCAGAAACCGCCGCATGGCTGATAGCTTTTCCGGGTAAATCTAACACCTGACCGTTAGCCCCAATCAACCCGGCACCTTCGGCGTTAATCTGGCTGCCAATATTGGCAAGTAATGCGGTGGTAAAATTGTCCTTAAAACTACCGCCATTGATGGCTGTACCCAGGCTGGAACTGATAATGGATTGACCTGCGATCCGTTGAGCCACTTTGCTCCAGTCGCCGTTGCTCAGTTTAGGTAATGTCACTTTTGCCGGGTCAATTTGAGCGCCATTGGCGGCTTTATCCCATCCCATGGCGTTATCAAAACCCGCCAGTGCGCCACCCATTGCCATTGATGTGACAGTTGATTTAACGGTATCGCTGTTTCCCATATCCTTAAGGGTTTTCGATAGGTTTCCTTCATTATTAATAAGCTTAACCGCTGCCGTAGCAGCTAGAGATGAGATACCCGCAGAAATTGCGCCGTATGTGGCGGTATTCACTGTTGCTGCTGTTGCAGCACTGGCTCCGGCTGCGGTAGCAGCACCACTGGCTGCACCAGCGGCACTATTGGCAGCAGCTACAGTTACCCCGGCCCCGGCTGTGACTACAGCAACGGAGATAGCAATAACCGCAGAAACGACAGGATTTAAATGCTGGCTCTTATGATCCCAATTCTCATAAGCATCCTGAACTTCATTCCAGTTGACATCTTGACGTTGGCTTAACTCTTTTAACCAGGCTGTTTCAGAAGTGTTGCCAAGAGCAGCCAATACCGCCTGTAAGGATTGTCCTTTCTGTGTTTTGATATCAGCACTGATCCCATTTGCGGCCTCAATCGTTAATTTTCCACCAATGTGAACCGAAGGCAGCACCCATGTTTCTGCACGATGACCACTATCTCTGTTCTTAATGAAAAATCCTTTAGACTGGCTAATGGTCTGTTCAAAAGAACTGTCTTTAACTGCTTTAAAGTTTATTTTTCCATGTGTACTGGTCAGTCTGGCATTTTTATTTGTTTCAATTTTGCTGGCTTCATATGTACTGTCATCTCGGCTGAGTAAATTAATATCTCCATCAGCAATAAATTCAGTCACTTTATTGGTGACTGAATGATGGGTGGTAGTTGAAGTCTTCTTTTTACCATACCACTTACGTTTAGTACTGGAGGTTGTATATTCAGTCACATCTTCCTGTGCTTGTGCATAAAGATAACCCCCTTTAGCAGCAATATCTATTACACCTTTAGCTAAAAGCTTAGTTGCTTGAAATAAAAGACCTTCTCCGGTAAAAATGGTTAAATTATTACTGCTGGTTAATTTGGCTTCTTTATGGGTAATAGATGATCTGGAATTTGTGTTTTCAGTATCTACTGCGGATTTAAGGTATGTATACCCACCAGAAGTGAGGGTCATATCACTTTTAGAAATTAAACTTGAACCTTCTAACTTTATATTATCATTAGCTATTAAAGTTAATTTATTACCTGCATTAACAGAAGTAATGTGGCTTACTCTTCCTTCTCTCATCAGAAGACCGTCTACATTACCATAAGCAACAGATAAATTGAGATCTCCACCAGAATTCATCAATATGTTTTCTGTTGCATTCAATGCAGAGTTGGTTACATTCAAATCTTTCCCCGTCGATATAGAGATACTATTAGCGGTAATAGGAATTCCCCATAATGTAGAATTTTGAGAAGAGTTTATTATAACGTCTTTTCCTGCGATGAGTTTTACACCACTAATATCCAGATTTATACCACCATTAATGGATATGGACTCGGATGAGTCTAGAGTGGTTTCACTTCTGCTTATTTTAATATCTCTGACCGCAGTTAAAGTCGTATTCTTGTTTTTTGTTAAATAATTGATAAAATTTAAATCTAAGTTTGTTCCTGAATAAAATGTTAAATCTCCTGATGAGTTTATTATATTACTTCGATCATCAATATCAGGCCCGATACTAAATCTTGTAGATTTATAAGCGGATATTCCTGAATTTTTGCTTATTAATGAAACATTATGTCCTTTTAATACCGTTGATAAAATATTAATGGCATCTGGAAATAATAATTTACCCCAAAATTCATACGGTGCTTTATAATAGGTTGAAAGTATAGATAAATCACCTGATTTAGATATGATTTTAGAATCGGTAAGATCGACAACGTTAGCATCTGATGAGATAATGTTGATATCTTTTTCAGCATTTAATCGTGCTGATTTTAATGTAAATCCATTTGCATTTAATATAAGATTATTTTTAACTTTGATATCATCAGTTTCTGCATTTAATAGATTTAATGTTTTTTCTTTCCAACTAGGTGTAATCGGCGTATTCAACTCATTTTCATTAATAAGTTCCTTATTTGACGTAATTTTAACTTCGCCAAGAAAATCAATAACTAAATTCCTTCCAGAAGATAGCATTGTCTTATTTGTGAATGAGTCAATTTTTGTTTCATTAGAAGGGTTATTTAGAAGAAGATTCCAATCTTGCTGTTTTATATCTGTGTTATTTCTATCTAATACATGTATACCCGTCATCTTTCAAGTTGCTTCTTTGTTGGCTGCACTCGCTCACCCCGGTCACATAGTTATCTATGCTCCCGGGGATTCGTTCCCTTGCCGCCGCGATGCATCTTGAAATCCATTGGGTATATTTCTCTGTCGTTTTCCTGCCTATTTCTGTATTTATAGTATGGATTATTAAATACAGGATGTGAACTATTTATTATAAAATGTGGATAGGTATTTCCATTATCATTATATAGATTTTCAGTATTTATAAATTTAGTGCTTGTAAAATGACTTCCGGTCAAAAATACATCGCCTTTTCCATGTATTTCACTGTTTATATTTAATAAATTATCACTATTTATATATAAATTTCCTCCAGATGAAATTAAACTGCTATCATAATTTTCTATAAAGAACCAATTTCTCATGTCACTGAGATCATCAATATTACTAAAGTCAAGAAAATCGTTTTTTTCAGGTTTAATATTAGAAAGGAGATAAAGATCTCTTATATTGAGCATTTTATGAGATCTGGCAACTAAATCGCCTTTATTCGTCTTTATGGTAGCAGATCTATTTTCAATAAGATGACTTTTATCTCCTTGTGCATTTTTCTGTATCCACATATTATTATTGGCTTGCAGCAAGGCTTTATTACCGCTATTACGCACAGTATCGCCAAATATCCGCATATCCCGGCCAGCAGTCACGCTACCTTTATTATCCAGCGTGGTATTTTCTAGGATAATATCCTGTCCCGCCTGCACGTTAATATTGGGCGCAATACGGGTTTCTTTGCCAACAATATTCAGGTCCGTTTTAGCGTTAATATTTCCCAGTTCAATTTTGCCATTGGCGTTTAACGTAATATCACGCTGGTGACTGGTTAACTCTTTCAGATTAACGCCAACGCCCTCTTCAGTGGCAACCAGTCGGATTTTATTGGCATACATGCCGCCTAACGCTTTGGTGTCAACCGCTAATTGAGGTTTAACACCTTCGCCAGCGGCAGGTTTAACTGTGCCATCTTTTAAGCTGATTCGGTTAGCGCCTTGCGTCAGGGACAGGTTATTCGCCTGAATTTTTCCATTTAATTCCGTTGCCCGGCTGATAATATCGACATAATCTGTCGCCTTGCCATCTAACCCTTTACCGCCAATGGTAATCTGGCCTGTTTTAACCTCCAATGCTTCCAACGCGCCCTGTTTATCAAATTGGGGTTTACCTGTAGTCAGTGTTGCACTCGAAGTATTAATAAAACCACAGCCATCACAAGTAATGCCGTTGGGGTTGGCAATCATCACATTGGCTTTATGGCCGAAAATCTCCAATTGGCCTTGCAGGTTAGATTGTCCGCTGCCGGTCACTTCATTAATAATCAGTTCCGCTGCTTTTCCATGCAGATTAGGGTTAGCGTTAAGTTGCCCCGCCAGTTGTGATTTAGCCGCTTGCGTGGCGTTATTGAGTACGGCGCCTTGAGTGGCAATGTTAAATTCTTTATAGGTGTTGTGGGATATTCCCGCGTCATTCGGCGTGGCAATATTGACCACCGGGACATTACCCTGATTTTGTACCTGTGTCTGGTTATTATCCGGTGTGATCCCCGTGGCAATCGCCGGGTGAAGCGGCTGAATGGCGGTAAGGTAAATTAAAAGATAACTCGTGCCTCTCGCCACCGAGCTGTTGAGTTTACTCATCATACTATCCCTTTTGTTTAATTTAAGTGTTAAAAAGTCAGTGATGCTGACCAATAAGTGACCTGAGCATCAGCGGTCAGGCTTCGGGTATAAAATAGTCATTTACCACAGAGAATATTGATTATTTAATAGTTACATTATTGAATCATTCTAATGTGTAATTAATTGACCGTCAGAATGGGTAGTATGAAATGTGATCAGTGTTGGGTTTTTTAATCCTGATAATGGGGAATCTGTTATATTAAATGTCGGCAAATCGCGATAAGGATGGAGATATTGTTCCCTTACGCCAGCCATGAGGCTTTCAGTTTTCGCGTGATAGGGAATTGCTGGATTAGAATCATTGTGTCTGAAATTAGTGTAGAATGCTCGGCCACGGATTAGAATGTATGAGCTATTTTCTAGCATTCTATGCTATCAAATGTATTAAAATCAGTTTGTTATGATTGAATTCTGTCATAACGTATTGATTGATATATAACACGACGCCTGTGAAGGCGACAACAGAGGTTGCTCAATGAGCGGTAAGACACAGAAATCTGAAAAGTTACAGAAAATTCTCGCGCGTTCCGGTCACGGTTCCCGCCGCGAAATAGAAGGTTATATTCAACAGGGGCGCGTCAGTGTTGACGGTAAGATCGCGACTTTAGGTGATCGCCTTGAAGTTCAGCCCGCCACAAAAATCCGCCTCGATGGTCGGGTATTAAATATCAAAGAATTACAAAAAGCGGTTTGCCGTGTTTTGGCTTATTACAAACCAGAGGGTGAGCTTTGTACTCGTCATGATCCAGAGGGGCGGCCAACGGTTTTTGATCGTCTTCCTAAATTGCTAGGTTCCCGCTGGATAGCGGTTGGGCGTCTGGATGTGAATACCTGTGGTTTATTGTTATTTACCACGGATGGCGAACTGGCTAATCGCTTGATGCATCCAAGCCGTGAAGTTGAACGCGAATATGCTGTCCGTGTCTTTGGTGAAGTTGATGATGCCAAATTGAAACAACTGGCTAAAGGGATTCAACTGGAAGATGGTCCAGCTTCATTCCGTACTATCGCGTTTAAGGGGGGGGAGGGGATGAATCAATGGTATAACGTCACGCTGACAGAAGGACGTAACCGTGAAGTTCGTCGTCTTTGGGAAGCAGTTGGTGTACAGGTGAGCCGTCTTATTCGTGTGCGTTATGGGGATATTAGTTTGCCAAAAGGCTTACCACGCGGGGGATGGACGGAACTGGGTCTGGAGCAGACTAACTATTTACGCCAATTAGTGGATTTGAATGAAGAGACGGTTTCTAAAGTGGCCGTTGGGCGTGATCAACGCCGTCTTAAAGCTAACCAAATCCGCCGAGCGGTTAAACGCCATGCTCAAGTCGCATCGCGTCCATCGGCAGGCAAACGTCCGGGCAGTTCACGCCAGAACGCGGGGCGTACAACCGCACCAAAAGGTCGTTAAGTTTTCTGGGTCTCGTGTGTTATAACGGGGCCTTTTTTACCAATCGATCCCTTTTTGTGCCTTAATGCCGGCGTCAAAGGCATGTTTTACCGGGCGCATCTCTGTCACGGTATCTGCCATTTCCAATAATTCACGATGACAACCGCGGCCGGTGATAATAACGGATTGGTGTTCCGGTCGGTGGTTGAGCGCAGTAATAACTTCTTCCAGAGGAAGATAGCCATAACTCACCATATAAGTCAGTTCATCCAAGACAACTAGATCCAAATCGGGATCAGATAACATCTCTAACGCATAGCGCCATACCTGATGGCAGGCTACAGTATCCGTTTCCCGGCTTTGAGTTTCCCAGGTAAAACCTGTTGCCATAACATGAAAATTCACCCCATGCTGTTCCAGCAGATTTTTCTCGCCATTCTCCCATTTCCCCTTGATAAACTGGATCACACCGGCGCGAAATCCATGACCTATCGCTCGGGTCACGGTGCCAAATGCCGCAGTGGTTTTGCCTTTACCATTGCCGGTAAAAACGATGAGAATACCCCGTTCTAATTGGGCGGCTTCAATACGGAAATCCACTTTTTCTTTTAGGCGTTGTTGCCTTTTTTGATGTTGGTTGTCATTGATTGTCATTATTCGGCTGGTCCTGCTTTGCGTCCGGGTTGGGCATCAAAACTGATGCCTGTTTTATGCAGACTATCGCTGCCCATAAGATAAAGATACAGTGGCATAATATCTGCCGGTGTTTTCAGTTTAGCAGAATTTTCGTTAGGGAATGCGCGGGCGCGCATATTTGTGCGTGTACCGCCGGGATTAATACAGTTAACGCGTAGAGAAGTGTGTTTATATTCTGCTGCTAAAACTTGCATCATGCCTTCGGTTGCAAATTTAGAGGCAGAATAGGCTCCCCAACCACAACGACCTTCACGGCCAACGCTCGAACTGGTAAAGATTAATGATCCGTCAGGTGACTTCAATAATAGCGGCAATAAGGCTTGTGTTAACATAAAGGTCGCATTGACGTTGACTTGCATAACATCATGCCATAATTGGACGGGTTGCTCTGCCATCGGCGCGACAGCTCCCAGTAAACCGGCATTATGCAATACGCCATCCAGATGCGGATAATGTTGCGCTAAATCGCCAGCGAATGCCTGACACTCTTCGGCTGTGGCGGTAAGCAGATCCATGGTGTAAACAGTTGCAGGGGCACCACCTGCTTGTTCAATCTCTTTTTGGACAGTTTCCAGTTTGTGTGTTGTTCTGCCAAGTAAGATCACTTGTGCACCGTAACGGGCGTAAGTCAAAGCCGCTTCACGGCCAATACCCTCTCCAGCACCTGTCACCAAAATAATACGTTGTTGTAGGAGGTCATGTTTTGGTTGGTAATGTAACATTTGAAGATTTCCTGTTGTTGACGGCGCGATTTGTTACCGTCGGAGGCCGTTCGGGCTATCAAAACAGAAAGTGATATATTGAGTCAAATTTGCCAAGGTTGATTGCTCAGGAGATAAACGGAGCATAGTGCTGTGTTGGTAGTTATTTGTCTTTAGCTAATGTATAATTTTTCTTCGTCGGAGACTGAGTATTTAATCCAATTTCATACCGGAGTGATTATGATGCCAATACAAACAGAAAGAGCAGCCCTTCTAATTTAATCAATTTGTTAAATTTTACATTAGAAGGGGAAAACATGAATTACTCAAAGGTTGATATAGATCTCTGGGATAGAAAAGAGCATTTCTTGCATTACCGTAATGTCGCGCAATGCGGATTTAGTCTAACAGCAAAAATTGATATTACCCATTTGTTATCTTCGTTGGTAGAAAAACAATATAAATTCTATCCAACCATGATTTATTTAATATCAAAAGTTGTGAACTCTTATTCTGAGTTCAGAATGGCTATAAAAGATGAAGAATTAATTATACCCTATGGATTTCAAGTTGCATCACGACGGCAAGGGAACGAATCCCCGGGAGCATAGATAACGATGTGACCGGGGTGAGTGAGCGCAGCCAACAAAGAGGCAGCTTGAAAGATGACGGGTATATATGGGATGGTGTAAATCCTGCGTATACAATCTTTCACAAGGAAACAGAAACATTCTCAGCGATTTGGACTGAGTTCAATTCTGATCTGTCCGAGTTTATGAAAAATTATTCTGATGATTATGAAACCTATAAAGATGATCTTTGCTTTTTTTCTAAACCAGAACTACCTGAAAATCACTTTCACATCTCATCAGTGCCGTGGGTAAGTTTTGATGGATTTAACTTGAACATGGCGAGTTTTACCGATTATTTTCCACCCATATTTACCATGGGAAAATTTTACCAAAATGGAAATCAAACTCAGTTGCCTTTGGCAATTCAGGTGCATCATGCTACTTGTGACGGCTTCCATGTGGGACGTGTTATTAATAACTTACAAGAGCTATGTAATGATTTTATTTAGTTAAAGCCTTAAAGCTAACCTGAATTATTTATGGCTTCAATATAAGGTTGTATCGGAAATATGCTAATAGCCATCAGTTAACACTGGTGGTTTTCACGATTGAAGTTGGTCGGGATCATGATTACGATTGGACTATTGCTGTACAAGCGGCTGGTTGTTAAATTTGTTGAACTAGAGGTTCATGTCACTTCATTATGAAACACATTGAGTCTGTTGTTAAAATTTTCATTGATAATTACAAACTAACGACTACCCATTAAATTATTATATAATAGGGATAGCGATCTAACTGTATTGTAAGGGCAGCATAATGATGGGGACTGTTTGGCCATTATTCTTTACTCATAGCGATAGCAGTTTACTTTTCCATTGTTCAATAATTTCTCTCTTTTCTTTCAGATAGTGGTAGCGATCAGGCAGTTATAACAGTCAGAATGCTTGGTTGAAACGCCGGGTTTTTGTGATTCTGCAATCTAATTGCTCATTTTTGCACTAGTCCCCCATTTCTCCATCTTAATGGTGTAGAATTAGCTACTGAGACCGATATACTGGACGTTTTTATTTGTACATATTCGTATTTATTGAATACGAATTAATTATAATATATTGTTTTTAAGTGAAAAAAATCAAATACATTTATTTGGTAAATGTCTAAGAAACAAAAGGTGGATTTTGTGGAATACTTATCTCTTTACGGGTTGTTTTTAGCCAAAGTAGTTACGCTGGTGTTGGCGATTATTGCTCTGGCAATATTCGGTATCGGCATAGGAATGCGGAAATCTTCGCTAAAAGGAGAATTGAAACTCGTCGATCTCGGTGAGTCATATCGGGATAAACAGCGTCAAATGCAGCGGGCGCGCATGACAGAAGCGGAAGGGAAAATCTGGCAGAAAGCGTTTAATAAGCAACAAAAGCTCGAATCCAAGCAGAAGAAGAGTGACGCTAAGGCAGGTCATAAAGGGTTACAGAAACCTTGTCTTTATGTGCTGGATTTTAAAGGGAGTATGGATGCACATGAAGTCGATTCATTACGTGAAGAGATTAGCGCAATTCTGGCCGTGGCAGATGCAAAAGATGAAGTGTTGTTACGTCTGGAAAGTCCTGGAGGCATGGTGCATGGCTATGGATTGGCAGCCTCTCAGCTTGCTCGTTTGCGTCAGAAAGGGATTCGCTTGACTATCGTCGTAGATAAAGTTGCTGCCAGTGGGGGCTATATGATGGCTTGTGTTGCTGATCGTGTAGTTGCTGCACCCTTTGCCATTATTGGTTCTATTGGCGTGGTCGCTCAGATTCCGAACATTCATAAGTTATTGAAGAAAAATGATATTGATGTGGAACTCCATACGGCTGGTGAATATAAACGTACACTGACTGTGTTGGGAGAAAATACAGAGCAGGGCCGGAAAAAGTTTCAGGAAGATCTGAATCAGACTCACGAACTATTCAAATCGTTTATTCATACACATCGCCCATCACTTGATGTGGAAAGTGTGGCGACAGGCGAATACTGGTACGGCTCACAGGCGAAAGAGAAGGGATTGATTGACGAAATTGGTGTCAGCGATGATCTGTTGATTGCTCAAATAGATAACTGTGAAGTTATTGGTGTCAGTTATACACGCCGTAAACGCATGGTAGAGCGTTTCACCGGTAATGCAATGGAAAGTATTGATAAACTATTATTGCGCTGGTGGCAAAGAGGGGAGAAGCCTCTGCTTTAATTAAAGTTCCGCTATTTTGAATCAATTATCTTGGCGTACCCCAAGGCGTTCTATTTCGACGTTCAGGGGTGCCCTGATATATTGCTTAATTGTAATGTGCTAATTGAACAGAGCGACGCTTATTCTCATGATGTTATTCCCCTGAAAAGCCAGGTATTTTGGCCCTGTTAAAATATTACAGGTGTTACATAATTTGCTTTACATCCCCCTTCCTGCTTGTGATGAGCCGCAGGCTTTTCTACACCAATAGTTGATACTCTGGCTTTGCGTTTATGTGTTCTGCTTGGCTGATTTTCAAACAAATACAAGTCACTTTTGCACAACGTTATTGTGCGTCTTTAAACGCATTATGAAAATCCCCGAAGAATGGCAACTTACAATAATATTCATAAGGAAATAAAGTATTATGGCTATTTCACAATACGATATTCATACCAGTCATGCTGTCATCTCTGTTGCTGATACGGGAGGTGATGAGTTACCGGTCCTCCTTATACACGGTAATTCGAGTTCCAAAGATGTTTTTCGCCATCAAATTAACTGTTTTGGTGACGAATACCGGATTTTAGCTATTGATTTACCAGGGCACGGTTCTTCATCAAATGCAGTGGACCCTCGCCGGACCTATTCGATACCTGGTTATGCTCTTTGCATCATCGAAGTACTGGAAAAATTAGGCGTCGATAAAGTTGCTGTTTTCGGATGGTCACTGGGGGGACATATCGGTTTAGAGCTGATCCCGCGATTCCCAGGGATTGTTGGGCTAATGATTTGTGGCACGCCGCCGGTTAGTCCAGGCGCAGAGAATGTTAGTCTTGGATTTAAACCAAGCCGGTTTATGGCTATATCGGGTAAGGCTTCGCTGACAGAAGAGGAGATTACGGATTATACCCTGGCGTTGTATGGAGAAAACGCACTTTGTGAGCCATTTTTGAGATCCGCAGTGGCGCGGACCGATGGTTTAGCCCGGCAGTATATGTCTGAAGCGTCGGTTTCACCGGACGTTATGGATCAACGGTTATTGGTTGAAACAAACCCAACGCCACTGGCTATCGTTAATGGCGCAGAAGATTTATTTGTTAATATTGATTACATTAACGGGATAACCTACAAAAATCTCTGGACTGGTCAGGTGTATAACTTGCTCAACTTGGGACATGGGCCATTCTGGGAAGCACCAGAGCTGTTTAATCGTTTGATGGCGGGTTTTCTCTCTGATCTCACCTTAGAAGTGTAATTAATACTTGTAGTTTACCGTCAGGTTACCGTCAGAGCTGTTTTATACCCGTTATCTTTCAAGTTGCCTCTTTGTTGGCTGCACTCACTCACCCCGGTCACATCGTTATCTATGCTCCCGGGGATTCGCTCCTTTGCCGTCGCTATGCATCTTGAAATCCATAGGGTATATATACCCGGCAGATATATTTTTATATCGTTTTCATCTATCTGCCTATTCGTTGCTCAATAAATTTTTGTTATTAATTTTCGAGATAATATGGTTTCGACAGGGTATGCGTCAGGTGTTTGAACATATTGAAAATAGCAGTACTTTTTACTGTGGGTAAACCATTTTCCATTAGAAAAAATTCACCATTAATACTAATACATTTCCTTTTTGTTTTACGCTACTTATATACATACCATGAATAAAATCTTCACGTTGGCGGATAATATCGCTGGCTTTTTTTAGTCATTGTTCACCTTTAATCGGTGTTGTTCTGTTTCGTCTATTTCTATCCTTAATCAAAAATAATTTGTTGCGCATCATTTTTTATCAGGTAGAGTGTGAACTTTTCATCATGCAGATGGAAGATTTTGTTTACGGTGATCACTTCATTCATTTGCATAGAGCATGGGCGGTATCTAAAATACCTTAGATAATTCAATATGTTTCGAGTTTGGGAAAATCAACTGAATAAAAATAAGTTGATATATTGAGAATCTATCGCAATATAAAAAGAGGTTTTAAATACCGTGATATGGCGCAGTGAATTCCACCATCTGAAAAGATAATTAGGTAAAGATAACTATGGGTAAAGCTCTTGTAATAGTGGAGTCCCCGGCAAAGGCCAAAACAATCAACAAATATTTGGGGAGTGACTACGTGGTGAAATCCAGCGTTGGTCATATCCGTGATTTGCCGACCAGTGGCTCAGCCAGCCAAAAGAGTTCGAGCTCATCTACCGATAAGTCTAAGAAGAAGGTTAAAAAAGATGAGAAAGCTGCATTAGTCAACCGTATGGGCGTTGATCCATACCATGGTTGGGAAGCGAATTATCAGATTTTGCCGGGCAAAGAGAAGGTCGTGGCAGAGCTAAAATCACTGGCTGAAAAAGTTGATCATGTTTATCTCGCAACGGATCTTGACCGAGAGGGAGAAGCCATTGCATGGCACTTGCGGGAAGTGATTGGCGGTGATGGCGATCGTTTTAGCCGGGTTGTTTTTAATGAAATCACTAAAAATGCCATCAAACAGGCATTTGATAATCCGGGTGAATTAAATATTCACCGGATAAATGCTCAACAAGCTCGCCGTTTTATGGATCGAGTCGTGGGTTATATGGTTTCTCCGCTACTGTGGAAAAAGGTTGCTAGAGGGCTCTCTGCCGGTCGTGTGCAATCGGTGGCGGTACGCCTTGTAGTAGAAAGAGAGCGTGAAATTAAAGCGTTTGTACCAGTAGAATATTGGCAATTACATGCTGATTTGCTGGCGAAAGGCGAAATTTCACTGCATATGGAAGTGACCCATCAGCAGGGTAAACCGTTTAAGCCAGTTAATAGTGAACAAACTCAAGCCGCCGTCTCTTTACTGGAAAAAGCCCGTTACAAAGTGCTCGATCGTGAAGATCGTCCAACCTCCAGTAAACCGAGTGCGCCGTTTATCACATCTACGTTGCAACAGGCGGCCAGCACGCGTTTAGGGTTTGGTGTTAAAAAGACCATGATGATGGCTCAGCGTTTGTATGAGGCCGGATATATTACTTATATGCGTACTGATTCAACCAATTTGAGTCAGGATGCGCTGGATATGGTTCGTGGTTATATCAGTGATAATTTTGGCGATAAATACCTGCCAAAAGCAGCCAATACTTACAGCAGTAAAGAGAATTCACAGGAAGCGCATGAAGCGATTCGTCCTTCCAGTGTTGATATCATCATGGCAGAGCAACTGAAAGATATGGATGCGGATGCACAGAAGCTGTATCAGCTAATCTGGCGTCAGTTTGTGGCTTGTCAGATGACACCGGCGAAATACGATTCCACAACATTGACGGTACAGGCGGGTGATTTTGAATTGCGTGCCAAAGGTCGTACATTGCGTTTTGATGGCTGGACAAAAGTGATGCCTGTGTTGCGCAAAGGTGATGAAGACCGCACGTTGCCGGTTGTTGAAATGGGTACAGAACTTGATTTGCAACAACTGCTCCCAAGCCAGCACTTCACCAAACCACCGGCACGTTACAGTGAGGCATCCCTGGTTAAAGAGCTGGAGAAACGCAGTATTGGTCGCCCATCCACTTATGCTTCCATTATCTCCACGATTCAGGAGCGTGGTTATGTTCGCGTGGAGAGTCGCCGTTTCTACTCGGAGAAAATGGGAGAAATTGTTACTGATCGTCTGGAAGAAAATTTCAACGAGCTGATGAGTTATGATTTTACTGCGCGAATGGAAGATCAGCTTGATCAGGTTGCAAGTAACAAAGCCGAATGGAAAGGGATTCTGGATGAGTTTTTCACAGATTTTAGTGAACAGCTAGACGTCGCCAATAAAGAGCCGGAAGATGGCGGTATGCGGCCTAATCCGATGGTAATTACCTCTATTGAGTGCCCGACATGTCAGCGCTCTATGGGCATTCGAACAGCGACCACTGGCGTTTTCTTGGGTTGTTCTGGTTATGCGTTATCACCTAAAGAGCGTTGTAAGCAGACGATAAACCTTATCCCTGAAAATGAAATTCTTAATGTCTTAGAAGGGGATGAGGCGGAAACAAACGCATTGCGCGCCCGTCGTCGCTGTAAAAAATGTGGTACAGCGATGGACAGTTACCTTATTGATAGCCAACGTAAGTTACATGTTTGTGGTAATAACCCGGCTTGTGATGGCTACAAAGTGGAAGAGGGTGAATTTCGCATTAAGGGATATGACGGTCCTGTTATCGAATGTGATAAATGTGGCGCTGAAATGCACTTGAAAATGGGGCGTTTTGGTAAATACATGGGTTGCACCAATGAAACTTGTAAAAATACCCGCAAAATCTTGCGCAGTGGGGAAGTCGCGCCGCCAAAAGAGGATCCGGTTCCGTTACCAGAGCTTCCTTGTGAAAAATCTGATGCCTATTTTGTATTGCGTGATGGTGCAGCCGGTGTATTTTTAGCAGCAAATACTTTCCCTAAATCTAGAGAAACCAGAGCGCCGTTGGTAGAAGAGTTAGCTCGCTTTAAAGAGCGTTTGCCGGAGAAATTACGCTATCTGGCTGATGCGCCTGTGGCGGATGCTGAAGGTAATAAAACAGTTATCCGTTTTAGTCGTAAGACTAAACAGCAATATGCTTCTTCAGAGAAAAATGGCAAGGCAACGGGGTGGAGTGTGTTTTATGTTGATGGGAAATGGGTTGAGAAAGACAAAAAGTAACCATTTCTGACAGAATCAACACTCTCTTTTTCTTAGAAAAGGGATTATTTTCTTCTATTAAGCCAACCTTATAGGTTGGCTTTTTTCGCCTATTGGCATTATCTTAAAATATATGAATTAGAATCCGGTTAAACATTCATTATGAATTTTTAATTATTCGTTATATAAATATATAATCGTGTTATAGTGGTTATATGCGACAACAATATTATTTCTATTCGTTATAATAAATAGCAAACAGCAATATCAGTCCAGGTTTCTAAGTCATAATTGTTCACAGCGTTTATTTTGGGATGGTGTTTATATGAAATTGCAACAGCTTCGTTACATCGTGGAGGTGGTAAACCACAACCTCAATGTTTCATCTACGGCAGAAGGACTGTATACCTCTCAACCCGGGATCAGTAAGCAGGTCAGAATGCTTGAAGATGAATTAGGTATTCAGATTTTTTCCCGTAGTGGTAAACACCTGACGCATGTTACTCCCGCAGGTGAAGAGGTTGTCCGAATTTCTCGTGAAGTATTATCTAAGATTGATGCAATACGGTCAGTTGCTAGTGAACATACTTATCCGAATCGTGGTTCGCTATATATTGCCACTACTCATACACAGGCCCGTTATGCATTACCTCCTGTGATTAAAGGCTTTATTGAACGTTATCCTCAGGTCTCTTTACACATGCATCAGGGGTCGCCAACACAAATTGCTGAAGCTGTCAGTAAAGGTAGTGCTGATTTTGCTATTGCAACTGAGGCGCTGCATTTATATGAAGATTTGATAATGTTGCCTTGTTACCATTGGAACAGGACGCTGGTGGTCACGTCGAATCACCCGCTGGCAGGTAAAGAGAGTGTTTCAATTGAAGAATTGGCTGAATATCAACTGGTCACTTATACATTTGGTTTTACCGGTCGTTCTGAGTTAGATGTTGCATTCGATAAAGTGGGTTTAAAGCCTAAAATTGTTTTCACTGCGACGGATGCTGATGTCATTAAAACTTATGTCCGGTTAGGATTAGGTGTGGGGGTTATTGCCAACATGGCGGTTGATCCGGTGCAGGATAACGACCTTGTTTGCATTGATATGCGTGATAAATTCAGCTACAGCACAACTAAGATTGGTTTTCGTCGCAGTAGTTTCTTGCGCAGTTACATGTATGATTTTATGTGGCGTTTTGCGCCTCACCTGACGCGTGATGTTATTGATCAGGCAGTTGCTTTACGCTCAAATGAAGATATCGAAGTCATGTTCAAAGATATCAAATTACCAATCGTATAATGAAATAATTAGGGAGCGAATGATTGCTATTGGCTCCCTAATTTTGCTTATCAGATGGGTTCAAACTCACCACTGAAGAAATCATCAGAATCTTCTATTGATATTTTTCTTTGTTTATTGATGAAATTATCAAAACTGGCTTTAATCTCAGGATTTTCGAGCGCCTCATAGTCTAAAACCGATATTAAGGATGAATACTCAAAATCAATATTGATATTTTCATTAGAAGCACAACTTGATAAAAAGTTTGAATTAGTGCTATCAAAATTAACTCGATAGAGTTTTAGTTTCGGAATATATACGGTCTTCTCTCCTACAATCAAGGTATCGATAGCAATCGTTAGTGTCACAGTAGAATAGAAGCCTTTATTTTTCCGTATGCCTAAACGAATCGTTTCCCCTTGCTTGGTAAGAAACTTAGCGAAATCTGGCAGCATATCTGTATTTTCGAATACAACCACATTCATAATGAAATTAAGGAAACTTTGTGAGATGCTTAAACCATTTAATGAATCGGTGTAATTTTTAGATTCAACTTTGCTAGTACCCATTAGAGGTAATTTGTTAACGACTTTAGTCCAAAAGTCCATATCTGTTTTATATTGCTCTCTATACTTTTCCGCGTATTTATTGACATAATTGGTTGCAATGGAGGAGAGTGCAATTAATGTTTGACTTAAGCTATTAGTTTTATCTATGACTTCTGGTTTATCAGATAATTGTTTGGCTATAATGAACTGAACTAAACCATCCTTTTCATTATATTTATTGGTATTTTCTATACTAAAATAAGCATCGTCGATGTGAAAGAACGTATTAGCTTCATTGATTTTTGCGATATGTTCCTGATTATTTGTAATTGCGTTTTTTATATCCATTATTTTTTCCTTGTTTTTTTATTGATAATTTGAATCCAATTGAATTGTTAGCGGGTTAATTCTAGCTGATTATCATTCGATTGTTTACCCGACTAAATTATCAAAATTTATTACTGAAATTCTGATAGATACACTGAATTGATTCATTGTGCGGTAATGGGAAACAAATATTTGCTTATATGTTATGTTTAATTTGTGCCATTATCATTAATGGCTAGGCACTAAGGTAGTTTTGAGTTATGCCAGTATAAGAAGAAGGAGGAGTTATGTCGTTTGATTTAAAAAAAGTTTGTGTTTCAACACTTTCCGCTGCAAGTAAACAATATGATTATTACAGCTTACCACTGGTTGCTAAACATTTGGGTGATATTTCCCGTTTGCCCAAATCACTGAAAGTTCTTCTGGAAAATCTTCTTCGCAATATCGATGGCAATTCTGTTGTTGTTGATGATTTGAAAGCAATTGTTGATTGGCAAAATACTGGTCATGCAGACAGAGAAATTGCTTACCGGCCAGCACGTGTATTAATGCAGGATTTCACCGGGGTGCCTGCCGTTGTTGATTTAGCGGCCATGAGAGAAGCGGTTCAGCGCCTTGGTGGTAATGTTGAACAAGTTAATCCACTATCACCCGTTGATTTGGTTATTGACCATTCAGTTATGGTGGATAAATTTGGCACGGAAAAAGCCTTTGAACAAAATGTTCAATTAGAAATGGAACGTAATTACGAGCGTTATCTCTTTCTGCGTTGGGGGCAAAAAGCTTTTAACCGTTTTCGTGTTGTCCCGCCCGGAACCGGGATTTGCCATCAGGTAAACCTGGAATACCTGGGTAAAACGGTTTGGCATGAAATGCATAACGGACGAGAGTTGGCTTATCCTGATACCTTGGTTGGTACCGATTCTCATACCACCATGATCAATGGTCTCGGTGTTCTAGGATGGGGTGTGGGCGGTATTGAAGCTGAAGCGGCCATGTTAGGACAACCTGTTTCCATGCTTATTCCTGATGTGGTGGGTTTTAAACTTACCGGTAAGTTACGCGAAGGAATTACTGCAACAGACCTTGTATTGACAGTGACTCAGATGCTGCGTGCCCATGGTGTGGTCGGGAAATTTGTTGAATTTTATGGAGATGGGTTAGCTGATTTGCCGCTGGCAGACAGGGCAACCATTGCCAATATGTCACCGGAATATGGTGCAACTTGCGGTTTCTTCCCGGCAGATGATATTACCCTGAGCTATATGCGATTGACAGGGCGTACAGAACAGCAGATTGAGCTGGTAGAAGCTTATTGTAAGATCCAAGGATTATGGCGAAATCCCGGTGATGAACCGGTATTTACCAGTAGTCTTGAACTGGACATGTCGACGGTGGAAGCGAGCCTCGCTGGACCGAAACGTCCACAAGACAGGGTGGCTTTAGCGCGAGTACCTCAAGTATTTCAATCATCCGTTGATCTGGAAATGAATAAACCCGAGGGGAAAGCCATCTCAGCGCCAGTTAATCTGGATAATCAGCAGTATGAGTTAGAAGAGGGGGCTGTTGTCATTGCTGCAATTACTTCTTGTACCAACACATCTAATCCCAGTGTGCTAATGGCTGCGGGGTTATTGGCGAAAAAAGCGGTTGAGAAGGGGCTTAAACGCCAACCGTGGGTGAAAACCTCACTGGCGCCCGGCTCGAAAGTGGTGACAGATTACCTTGAATTGGCGGGCTTGATGCCTTATCTGGAGAAACTGGGCTTCAATCTGGTTGGTTACGGTTGCACAACTTGCATTGGTAACTCTGGGCCATTGCCTGAATCGATTGAAACGGCGATTAAGCAAGCTGATCTTACCGTCGGTGCCGTCCTTTCTGGCAACCGAAACTTTGAAGGCCGTATCCATCCTCTGATAAAAACTAACTGGCTAGCATCGCCGCCGTTAGTCGTGGCCTATGCTTTATCCGGCAACATGAAAAAGGATTTGACTAAAGATCCTCTTGGTCAGGATCAACAAGGCAATGATATCTATTTGAAGGATATCTGGCCTGATAGCAAAGAAATTGCTAAAGCCGTTGATCAAATTAAGGCTGATATGTTTCACAAAGAGTATGCGGAAGTCTTTGATGGTGATGAAATATGGCAGTCGCTGGATGTTGCGAGTTCTGCAACTTATCACTTCCAGCTTGATTCTACTTATATTCGCCACCCACCATTCTTTAGTGATATGACAGCAGAGCCTGAAGCGATAACGGATATTCACGGCGCGAATATATTGGCTATTCTTGGGGATTCTGTAACCACGGACCATATTTCTCCGGCGGGGAATATCAAAGCTGATAGCCCGGCAGGGCGTTATCTTCAAGAACATGGGGTTGAACCTAAGGATTTTAACTCTTACGGCTCAAGGCGCGGCAATCATGAAGTCATGATGCGCGGAACGTTTGCCAATATCCGTATCCGTAATGAGATGATTTCTGGTGTAGAAGGAGGATATACCCGCCATATTCCGTCACAGACACAATTAGCGATTTATGATGCAGCTATGCGTTATCAGGAAGAAAAAACACCATTGGCTATCATTGCGGGCAAAGAATATGGTTCTGGTTCGAGCCGCGACTGGGCAGCGAAGGGGACTCGGTTATTGGGGGTTAGGGTGGTGATTGCGGAATCATTTGAGCGTATTCACCGTTCGAACCTGATTGGTATGGGGGTATTGCCATTGGAATTTTCTCAGGGCGTAAATCGTAAGACATTAAATCTGCGAGGTGATGAGACAATTGATATTGAAGGGATGAATGACCTCAAGCCGGGACAGATTGTTCCGGTGAAAGTGACTTATTCGGATGGGCGTCAGGAAATCATTAATGCTCAGTGTCGTATTGATACCAGAACTGAATTAGATTATTTCCATCACGGTGGTATCTTGCACTATGTTATTCGTCACATGTTGAAATAATTTTTATACCCGTTATCCATAGGGTATACATCATACTAAAGACGGCACTGATTTATTTAGGCGCCGTCTTTTCCAGCTAGCTTACTGAGAAACTAATTTTGCTCAGGTAACAAATGACCCATTTTTCTGGCTTTGGTATCCAAATAATAAGCATTTTTAGGATTCCGGCCGGTAATTAATGGAACACGTTCTACAATATTAATACCTGCTTCGGTCATAATTTCCACTTTTTTGGGATTATTTGTCAGCAGACGAATAGCTTGAACACCGAGTAATTTATACATATCTGCACATAAGGTGAAATCACGCTCATCGGCGGCAAAACCTAACTGATTGTTAGCTTCTACAGTATCGATACCGTTATCCTGTAACGCGTAAGCACGAATTTTATTGATTAAGCCAATATTACGACCTTCTTGTCGATGATAAAGTAATACACCTCGCCCTTCTTTAGCTATTTGAGCAAGGGCGGCTTCAAGTTGAAAACCGCAATCACAACGTAGACTAAACAGGGCGTCACCGGTCAGACATTCTGAATGGATTCTGGAAAGAACAGGTTCATTGCCAGAAATAGTACCGTATACTAATGCGACATGATCTTGACCTGTGGCGATTTCTTCAAAGCCGACCATTAAAAAATCACCCCAAGGAGTGGGTAACTTGGCCTCAGCGACTCGTTTTAATTGCATTTTATTGTTCATATGTTGATTCAGACTCGTTACAAGACATAGATGTGAAAAACAATACCGGTCTGGGAAATCAGCGGACACTGCGTAAAAGATTTTCTCTGATTATCATGCGGCTATATCTTGCCATATTTACCGCAAATTATCTGTCAAAAACTTTCAAATAATCATATATAAATGACAGTTATAACACTAGGTCGCGTCGTCGCTCAGAAAAATGGCGGTTGATTAACGACAAAAAGGATTTGGCGGTGTCATTGCTTCTTATTTACACTTAATCGATGGGAAGATATCGTAAAAAAGCTGAAAGACGCATTTATCATGATAAATTGCTTCCTTTATCCAGACTGGAAATGCTAATTTAATGAGCCGTTATCCAGCATAATGTCCAAGCAACAATAGATAACAGGAAAAAATGTGAAATATTTTCTGATTTTATTACTGGTATTGGTGATCTTTGTCGTCTCGATGACTCTTGGATCAAATAACGAACAGATTGTTACATTTAACTATCTGATTGCTAAAGGGAATTACTCTATATCTACACTTTTAGCTGTATTATTTGCTAGCGGTTTCGTGTTAGGTTGGGTTATCTGTGGATTATTTTATCTTCGTGCTCGTTTGTCGTTAAGAAGAGCTGAACGCAAGATTAAGCGACTTGAAGCGCAACTGGAGCAACCTGTTGAACCTTCGGTTACTCATTCATCGCTTGCACTTAGCAAGGAATAAACCCCTATGTTAGAGCTGTTGTTTCTGTTGCTTCCTGTGGCCGCTGCTTATGGCTGGTATATGGGGCGCAGAAGTGCTCAACAGGATAAGCAACAAAATGCCGATCGCTTATCACGAGAATATGTTACCGGGGTTAACTTTCTCCTTTCAAACCAGCAAGATAAAGCCGTGGATCTGTTTCTTGAAATGCTTAAAGAGGACAGTTCTGCTTTTGAAGCGCATTTGACTTTGGGGAATCTATTCCGTTCCAGGGGAGAAGTAGAGCGGGCTATCCGCATTCATCAATCTCTCATGGAAAGCGCTTCTCTGACATTTGATCAGCGTTTGCTTGCGACGCAACAATTGGGCCGCGATTATATGTCTGCGGGTTTGTATGATCGTGCTGAAAATATGTTCGCTCAATTGGTGAATGAAAAAGATTTTCGCCAAAATGCATTTCAATCGCTGCTGGCTATTTATCAGGCAACCAGTGATTGGAAAAAAGCCATTGATATTGCTGAGAAATTAGTCAAATCCGGCAAACATGATTTACGGGAAAAAATTGCGCATTTTTATTGTGAACTCGCTTTACAGGAGATGAGCGGTGATGATCTTGATGAGGCTATCAGTTATCTCAATAAAGCAGTTCAGACAGATAAAAACTGTGCCAGAGTTTCTATCATGTTGGGGCGTCTGTTTATGGCCCGGCAAGAGTACAATAAAGCGGCGGATGCTTTAAAATCTGTTCTTGAGCAGGACAAACAATTGGTGAGTGAGGTGTTACCTATTCTCCAGGAGTGTTACCAACATCGGAATCAGCTTGATGAATGGGAAAATTTCCTGAGACGTTGTGTCGAAGAGGATTGTGGGGCAACGGCTGAGCTTTTGCTGGCTGATATTATCGAGCAGCAAGAAGGGCATGAAGTCGCGCAAACTTACATCAATCATCGATTGGAGCGTCATCCGACCATGCGCCTATTTTATCGCTTGATGGATTACCACCTGGCCGAAGCAGAAGAGGGTCGGGCGAAAGAAAGTATTATCTTGCTACGGGACATGGTTGGTGAGCAAATTCGCACCAAGCCTAATTATCGCTGCCATAAGTGCGGCTTTACTTCTCATTCGCTTTACTGGCACTGTCCATCATGCCGTTCGTGGGATTCTATTAAACCGATCCGTGGATTAGATGGTCAGTGACAGTGTCACCATAATATTGCTTTGTTAGTCAAAAAGGTTAAAAAATGACATCTCATACCTTAACATCGTTCGGTAGACAGATTAGCTCGCCTGTCATTGTTGCTTTAGATTACGACAATCAGGATACGGCGCTGGCTTTTGCCGATAAAATTGATCCACAGGATTGCCGTCTGAAAGTAGGTAAAGAGATGTTTACCTTACATGGTCCGCAGTTTGTTAAGTTGCTGCACCAACGTGGTTTTGAAGTATTTCTAGATTTGAAATTCCATGATATTCCTAATACCACCGCCAGAGCGGTAGCTGCCGCTGCTGAGATGGGGGTTTGGATGGTAAACGTACATGCTAGTGGCGGCACCAGAATGATGACAGCGGCGAAAGAGGCGCTGCTGCCTTATGGTCATGATGCTCCATTGTTAATTGCTGTCACGGTATTAACCAGCATGGAACAATCGGATCTGCAAGGTATTGGGATTGATATGACACCAGCGCAACAGGCTGAAAGGTTGGCAAAACTGACTCAGGCATGTGGGCTGGATGGTGTGGTTTGTTCTGCACATGAAGCTCAGCAACTGAAAAAGGTTTGTGGTCAGCATTTTCAATTAGTTACTCCCGGAATTCGCCCGACGGGCAGTGATGTGGGTGATCAGCGCCGTATCATGACGCCAGAACAGGCGGTATTGGCTGGCGTTGATTATATGGTCATTGGCCGTCCGATTACCCGTGCCGCCGATCCTGCGGCCGCATTGCGTCAAATTAATCAATCTATTGCGGGAGTGATTAATGCAAGATAATAATTCGCGGTTGGTCTATTCCACAGACAGAGGGCGTATTCAGGAAGAAACGGTTGAATCTCAGCGTCCAAAAGGGGATGGCATTGTTCGTATTCAGCGTCAAACCAGTGGCTGTAAAGGAAAAGGGGTTTGCGTGATTACCGGGATTGATGCTGATGATCAGACGTTAGCTAAGCTGGCGGCTGAGTTGAAGAAAAAATGTGGCTGTGGTGGTTCAGTGAAAGAGGGTGAGATCGAAATTCAGGGCGATAAAAGAGAATTATTGAAACAGTTACTCGAAGCCAAAGGTATGACAGTTAAATTAGCTGGTGGTTGATATACCCGTTATCTTTCAAGTCCATAGGGTATAGAAGGGCGGATATTCGCCCTTCATTCATTTTACTCCTGAGTCTAATTATTGGTAGTGTTTTAAGATATTTGTTAATAATATTCTTAATCATTTTAATTAGAAATAATTCACAATAAAGAGATAAAATAGATTATTGTTAATATTCTATGAAAATAATATTTTGATATTATTTTCCCCTCTTAAGGATAGTAATATAATTAATATTATTTCTTCATTATTTCTTCATTTCTCTGATAAGATCATTATTAAAAGGCATTTTCGTATGGGAATGAGCAACTTTGATGATAAAGGCGATGAACATTAATAATTACTTTTTAAATCATAGAGATAACAATTTAAATCTATTTTTTCAGTAAAGAGGTTGACTGTGGAGAATGATCGTTCTACCATGAAAAACATGGAAGGTGAGCAGGCGTCCAACATCAGGGAAAACATGTTGGATGTTGTAGAGGAATTAATTTACACAAGGGGGATTGCGGCGACGGGTATCGATCTGATAACGCGCACGACAGGTTCTTCACGTAAGACAATTTATCGTTATTTTGGTACGAAAGAGGGGTTGATTGAAGAAGTTCTTCGTCGGCGAGATGAACGATGGATGCGGGGGTTTACCGCATCAATAGCTGAATATAAAACACCTAAAGAGAAATTGCTGAATATTTTTTTGGTATTACAAAGATGGTTCGCGAGTGATGATTTTAGAGGATGTGCATTTATCAATACATCCGGTGAGCGCCCTAATCCTGATGATCCGGTAAGAATAATTGCTAAGGAACATAAAGAGAAAGTTTTTACTTACGTGCTGTCTATTTGTAAAGAAATATCGCCGGATTCATCAGTGGATTTAGCGAGGAAGCTCCTGCTCTTAATAGAAGGCGCTATTACCACTGCGCATGTGATGAATGATACACATTATGCTTTAGAGGCGATGAATATTGCCGAGGCATTGCTGAATAAATACGATGTGAGTTAATGGAAAATTTAATTAGGAGACAATATGTCTAATATATACCCTATGGATTTCAAGATGGATCGCGACGGCAAGGGAGTGAATCCCCGGGAGCATAGCAAACTATGTGACCGGGGTGAGCGAGTGCAGCCAACAAAGAGGCAACTTGAAAGATGACGGGTATAAAAGAAATTCGCCAGCCGGTGCCGCCATTTACCCGCGAAACTGCTATTCAGAAAGTCCGCTTGGCGGAAGATGGATGGAATAGCCGTGATCCTGAAAAAGTGGCATTGGCTTATTCATTGGATACCTATTGGCGTAATCGTGCTGAATTTGTACATAGTCGTAAAGAAGCTCAGGATTTATTAACCAGAAAATGGGCGAAAGAGCATGAATATCGATTGATTAAAGAACTTTGGGCGTTTACTGATAATAGGATAGCGGTTCGTTATGCTTATGAATGGCATGACGATTCCGGTAACTGGTTTCGCTCATATGGTAATGAGAATTGGGAATTTAACGAAGATGGCTTGATGTATAACCGTTATGCTTGCATTAATGATCTTCCGATAAAAGAATCTGAGCGCAAATTTCATTGGCCTTTAGGTCGCCGTCCTGATGATCATCCTGGATTATCTGAGTTAGGGTTGTAATCTTTTTCAGACGACAGTCGAGACGTGGCTGATGTGCAGTACCTCCGCCGGGGCTTTCTGATTAACATAAGAATTAAGAAGGCCTGTGTACCTTGAATTTATCGTTTAAGATAAGACAGATTACGGTTAATGCAGTTCGTGACCTGATGGAGTTCGTCAGCGGGAATATCATCAGTTATATTTCGCGCAGTATGGGCGAAGTCGGCGGCGACATCCGCTACTTCATCAATAATATTGTTCATTTTGGCCGACGCGATGCCCGCATCTTTGGCAACCTTAAGCAACATAGTGCGGGTGATATCTGCTCCGTGGCCGGTCACTGAGGTTTGATGTTGTCCGCCGGGTCCGTCCGCAAAGGTCAGATCATAGGCGGGGGATACCACCCACTCATTGCTTTCATTCAGAATGAAGGAGAAATTCTTCACATGATCATCGCGGTTATGCATCAACACGTTGAATACCATACGACGGGCTTGGATTTCTCGTGCAACAATAGAGCGGGTGATGGAGCCAGTTGCCCGTAAGATATCTATGTAATCCATACAGGGTAATCGGAAGTCGGCATGTAGGGCACCGGCTATACTTAGTACCGGCACCCGCATTCCATTCTCACGATCGAAACGCTGGACACCGAAAGCAGCAAGCTCCCCTTCAAGGCGGAAGTAGCGACTTGTGGGAAAATCAATGCCCGCTATTCTGGCAGTACAGGCATACACTTCTTCAAGGGCACAGACCCAAGGATTTTCTTCTGCTGCGGGGAATTTGACCAACCAAGGCTTACTTCCTGGGAACGCAGTCGTTTTCATCTGGCCGGTGGATGGATTATATTCTATTTGTGCTTTTGGTCTGGCTCCGTGAGGCGAGCCGCCAAGTAGGAAAAGTTCACGCAGTGCCTCCGAGTCCTGACCGGTGACTTCCTGACGGATCTGCTGAGCCAGTCCGGTCAAGCTCAGAATACTATATTTGTCTTCCTGGTCGTCCGGTAAAGGCAGAGCAGGTTGGTAGGTCAGAGCCCCCATCGTGTTATCGCTCAGTAATGCCAGGCGTTCCAGGGCGGAAATCCGGCCAGGATCGACATTATTACGGCGAAGGAACCGGTCCATAAGCAGCCGTCCCCAGCCATCCGGCAGGGAATCTGCGATGAAACCAGGAAGCCAGTCCTGAAAGTGCTCAAAATTCGCGTAAGTCTCTGTGGAAAGTGGCAGTTGTAGGGGCGAGAATTCGATGCCACTATCAAGAGCTTCATGGGTGTACTCAAATAAATAGCGGCCACGCACAGTACTTTCGGCCAGATGGCCCAACACCCACTGTTCCCCACGACCACTGTAGATCACTTGTAGCCGACCCAGTGATCGGTACTGAAAGTTTTGTGTCGTCATTTTTTTGAGTCTCTTGATTGATGGGCGCGGCCATTGCCGGAGGGTTTCCGAGACGAACGTTGGGTTCGCCGGGCGCGCTGGCGAACCGGTGCTTTCATGGCTTCGAGCTGTGCAATGCTGATCTGTTGTGGCGTAAACAGGGACTTAATTTCGTTCTCCAGTCGTAGAGCAAAGACGACCTTCATGAAATTCTCAAGCGTGCCCCGTCCGCTGCCTTCAAGTTTTTTGAGCGCAGAGACGGAAATACCGCTCCTGAGAGCTAGTTCTGTCTGGAGCATGTTACGCTGTAACCGATGCCAACGGAGGCGGTGCCCAAGTTCTTCTAGCAACTCCGATTCGGTATAAAGAATTAGAGCCATAAATACACCTTTTAAGTTTAAATTTTATGGTTAATAGACTTTATTATAGCTCTTATTTTACTAAAATCTGATATGAAAGGAGAAGTATTTAAGAGTGCTAATTGAATCTCATAAATGTATTTATGATGATTTAAAGCTTTATATGAGTCCCATACCCACCGCGGGTAGTTCATGAATCTGGTTTATACCCGTCATTTTTCAAGTTGCCTCTTTGTTGGCTGCACTCACTCACCCTGGTCACATAGTTACCTATGCTCCCGGGGATTCGCTCCCTTGCCGTCGCGATGCACCTTGAAATCCATAGGGTAAAGTAGCCGCAGTTGTAGGATCTCAAGCATCAGGTATTGAGCCTAACCGCGATCGTATTACGCAGTTGCTGAATGAATCGCTGATGCTGGTCACGGCGCTGAATACCCATATCGGTTATGACAAAGCAGCGGAAATTGCCAAGAAAGCGCATAAAGAAGGGCTGACTTTGAAACAATCCGCAATGAAACTGGGTTATTTGACAGACGCTGAGTTTGATGAGTGGGTTCGTCCTGAAGATATGGTTGGCAGCTTGAAATAATCGCTGTTTAGCTATTTGAACCAGAGCCTTGTGTTCCGGTTTTCATTTCCTTGCTCCTCAACTATTTTTTGTTTTTGCCAGTCGGGAATCAATACCAAAATCAAGGCGTTTGATCGTGCTCATGTATTTCTGAAAATCTTTCGCCATAGGATTCAGCATAACATTATTCTCGTAAGGTATGATGGCAGAAGGTACCATAAGGCCAATGGAATCATTAACATCGAGCCATTCACTGCCTATTTCCATTGTGCTTACCGGAGGTATAGGATCGTTCCAATCTGGAGGTAAAGTATCAATATTTAAAATATCAATCTGGTTTTCGGGGATATCAATACTTAGCAGTGCAAAATCAGTAAGAAGCTCATCATCCCCAACATGAACAAGAACTTCCAGAACAGCCAAGGAAACAGAAGTAGTAACATAGACTGCTGGCCTTCCTATATTGTGCCAGCGGCCACCATACAGTTTTGCTCCAGTACCGCTCCACGCTGATTCTACATACTTCGAACGTATGAGCCGGTATAGGATCACGATATAACTCCATGTTCAATTCTGCCTATGAGATTGATGACATCCAGCGCGCCACTTTCTGTATCCAGCATTGATTCAGGCGTGACGTATCCTAACCCCCGAACGGGACGTTTCATCCACTGAGTTGCTTTATCTTTATCGCCATCGAATAAATCTACAGCACAATCCATGACACGTACGAATCGGGCAATACGCTGACTTTCATCTGCTGTGAATTTACCTTTATTTGAGCGTCGTCTTGAATAGTTGCGCATTTGGATACCCGTGATTCGTAGAATATCTCTCTTAGCAAACATTGACCAATCTTGTATTTTTTCAACTACAGTTATAGGTAGCCCTTCATTTAATACTGCATTTAAATGTGGCCCATTGCTTGAAGGGAAACCAACTGCTCTCCAAAGTGGGTTGCTTTGTGTTTTATGGTTTGGTGTAAATACTCTCATAAGCACCTCGTTAGTCATTTGTCACTTTTATGATAGACAAATGACCTAGGGAGGTCAAATAGTAATCATGCTAAATGCAGTTTCGGAATAACCAATTTATTTATGAGTATCAAATATTCTGTTGATCTGGTTAACTTGACTAGGTCTGAGAGCTGTAGATAATGACTTTAGGTTTAAAAATGAGGTCTTGCTGATGGAAAAAATCAATATCTACGAAGCTAAGACACATCTGTCCAAACTGCTAAACAGTGTGGCAACAACCGGGGAGCCATTCCTTATTGCGCGCAACGGTAAAGTTATAGCCAACCAACGAAGCTGAATCAGAAATGTATGGACATTCTCACCAATTTTGATAATCAGGTCTTTTTCAGTGCAGCCAGCATTTGGGAAGTGGCTATCAAATATGATCTTGGGAAGATAGACATTGAGCCGCATGTTCTACGCAAAGAATTACTGGATAATGATTTTAAAGAACTACCGATAAAAAGGTGAACATACAGTTAACGTATTGACCTTGCCTGATAAGATGCACAAAGATCCATTTGATAGAATTCTGGTCTCACAGATTAAATTGGAAAAAATGATTTTCATTACGGCAGATGAAAAAATCATCAAATTAGTCATTTTTTTATGACAAATGACTAATGCGGTCAAATAACAGTCATGCACTAAATCTCACGATACAAATGCAGTCTTGGAATAACCAACTCCAATGGCTTAGCTTTGGGTTTATAACGATGCACTATTGCATCGGCATCATAATCAGGTAATTCGCCGATCTTTGGTGGGTTTCCGCCATAGTTAACATAAAACGCATTAATGGAAGAGGGCAGGCATATTGCACTTGCACTTGCTTTTGCTGCTCTGTATACCAGATCCGTGCAATACTATTTGGTAAGAGCAGCAAGAAATAAAGGAGATTGTTACCAAGGTTTCGGTAACAATCTCATGCAATATTATAGCCCTAAAAATTCAATATGCTGAATTAATCCCTCACCAGATAGACGTTTACCTTTTTCTTCATGTAATGTTAACACTAGAGGCCCAGCCTTTAAATCAACCTCAGTTGTCCGATATACAACCGGCCCGTAGTTTGAACCTGATTTATACCTGTCATCTTTCAAGTTGCTTCTTTGTTGGCTGCACTCACTCACCCCGGTCACATAGTTATCTATGCTCCCGGGGATTCGCTCCCTTGCCGTCGCGATGCATCTTGAAATCCATTGGGTATATAAGGTGTTAAAACTTTTTCGGTAAAGAATTTGATATTTTGATCGAAAATAGTGCTGTTTGATTGTTCTAGCTTCATTTGAATTGCCGAATCAAAATTGAATGAAGCTGACATATAGGCATAATACATTCGTAAACGATACCGTCCTGCCGATTTAACCTGTAAGGTAATTTGAGTCGGGCCACGCTCATACGTTTGTGGTTCTGTTGCTGAAAGATAATTATAGCTACCTTTTCTAGATGACCTACCACCATTCAAAAATACATCGCCGAGAAAAATATTATTGTAGTTATGGTCGATAAATAAATTATCTGTGTCATTTGGATCTAAACAAACACGCGAAGATTTTCGTTGTGCGCCAAAAGTTAAATGGGATTGAATATTAGTATAGTCACTTGTCCAATATATCATTGAGCGCTTTGCCTGTGTCTCTGGCTCATAAAAATCTTCACTGTTATAGTTATTAAGAGCGGCAATTAGAATATCGTTAAACATAATATCTGCTTGTTCGGCTATTGCTTTGCTGTATTTTTGAAGATCATAAAGTGAATAACCCCATTCCGATCCATTAACCAAGGTATCTCTTAATGTAAAAAAGTATAATAAACAGGAAAGGGCACAAATGCTGGATAAGAGAGGAATACTGTTTTTCTTCGCTGTATTAATACTGAGAATACACAAGCGACGCATATCCGCTATCGCGATTTCATTACGAACTACAATTAATTGTCTTGCTTCATCTGTGGGATTCTTTTGATAAGATGAGATGGCATCTTGTAAACTTTCCGCATCTTTTCTTACGGCTTGATACTCTGCTTCTAACCATTCACTGGTATATTTAATTAATGTATCTTGAATAATTCCAATGACATCGACTTCTTTAGGTTCTGTCAATTTTTTGTACGTCAGTTTTAATAAAATACTTAATACACTGGATACAACACTTTGTGGAGACACAGAATCTGACTGATTAAAATTTTTCTTTTTAATCATATCTAACGCTTCTAAAGTCAAAAGGTGTAATTTAATATAGTAGGCTAAATAAGATATCAAAATCGTAGGATGCAATTCCTAGCGCAGAATTAACACAGTTTAAAATAAATAAGGCGAGAAAATATTTCCCGCCTTAATTTAGTGTTTCAAGTAATACAAAAACCTTTTAATTATCTATCAACAAGAAAGGTGCTATGCCGATAATTTTTTCTGTTATGAGATTATGATGTAGATTTACCGCAATAATAGAATAAATAATTGCTCCATCCGGCGTGAGAGTCTCCGATCGTTTAGAACGTGAAATAATCACCGTTGGTTGTAGTTTGGGTTCATAACCACCGCCAAGACCGGTATCATGTACTGATTTCATATTTATTCTGTTCAATTCTTCACGACAGGCAACAAAGGTTATTTCATCATATTTTGCCATCCTTTCGTTGGTTTTCAGCAGCGTAAAAATATCGGACAATTTTTTACGATTCTCCGCTTCAGGGCTGACTAATAGTGCGTCATATTTATTGATATTTGTACTGTCTGTCCTATTTTTCCATATTGCCGCTTTCACTTCCTCATCAGGCATTTTCTCATAATATTTGATACCGTAATTTCTTACCCTGCCATGATTAACTGTATTGGCTTCTACTCCAGTGGCTAGCAGATAATTTTCAATATCATTGGTAGCCATATTCTGAATATCGTTCACGGTAAACGTCTTATCACCTATTCTTACATTAGCCAGACTTGCTGTGTTGCCTGCTTTAATTGTTGCATAAGGTTGTACAGTCAAGCCGCTATTACCCAATGTAACATCAAAGGGAGAATTCAATGGACTTTCCGGTGATTCCAATAATGTTTGACCGTGAGGACCAAGAAATTGAATCGTTTTTCCCGCGGGGACTTGCGTCATTGCACTATCAGAGAAAAAATATCCATGTGAACTCAGCATTAATCTATTCGCCGGTTCATTAGGTACTGTCCATAATTCGAATGCTCCGCCAAGCTCAATTTTTTGTGGTTCAAGTTGAGGATATTCTTTTTGTAAAAGCTCAATTCTGAGTTGTGCTTTTCTTTTTCTAATATCCGCTGATCCAATATCTATATCCATCCCTGGTTTTTTATTCTCTTTTCGCCATTCCTTCACTCTATTACGGTAATCAGTAGCTGATTCACCGGGCATTTTTTCAGGTTTTCCACTTCCCACACCCATGACATTACGGTGTGATTCATTGGTGCTTATTCTAGTACTTGTTAATGGGATTTGACTATCGCCTTTGCCATAATAAGGTTGAATAACATACTCGCTTTCACCTTTGAATATGGCATATTCTGCTCTGAATCTATTTTCAGTCAATAAGGCAGAATTGTTTTCTAATAAATAGCCGGAATTACTGAAATCAAATAACGTATTTTTATCATTGGAGTAATATTTTGTTCCCACAATGCGTGATTCTTCCAGCAAAGAAAAACCGCCACTGACTTTTTGATCAATTATTTTATTATCGATAGAAGTAAACCATGTTGGGTAACGATTATAATAGATATGTAGCATCTCATGATATAAAGCGATAGCAGGTTCACGGGAACGCCATGGCTCCTCGACAAGCTTTTCTTCTGTGCCAATCAGGTGATTCTCTGGGTCAAAGGCAATACTGCTACCGGCGCTATTACGAGCATAAAATTGACCCTCTTTTTCGCGTACAATGGCGTCCATCGTCGGTGGTTGTATATTTAAACCCTGTTTTTCAAGCTCCTGAATAACGATATTTCCGGAAGGAATTTCACTTATTTCATCTAGTACGTGAGTGACTTGATTAATAAATAGTTCATTACCTGTTATTGTGATCCCGATAGGAGGAATATCTACACGGTTACTCTCTATGGATGTATATTGTATAGTTTTTTGGATATTACCGGAAGAATATTTTGGCATCGGTGTGACAGGTATTTCTTCAATAGCTAGGGCAATTTTATTGATTGCTGATTCATTAGGTAATTGATTTCCAACAGGATAGATTTCCTTCAATAGATAAGGCAGTTCGGTTTTGATGGCATTAATCTTTTCAGCCGAAATACTTAGATTGTTTTGTAATGGTAAGGTGACTTCACGTATCCAGGCTTGTTGGATATTCACTATCTCTGTGTTGAGTAGGGCTTGTTTATCTCCAAGTTTTAGGGATTTTTCCAAGAAATGGCTTAATGTGTCAGTAATATCTGATAGTTTATAGATATCATACTTTTCATGACTTTTGAATGCGGTATTGATATGAATAAATGCATCTAATATTTTATCGTTATTAATATTACTGCGTGCTGCTTCAAGTTCATGATCTATTTTTTTACTCTGCTCCAGGATAAAAAATTTATTAGATACATCGGTATGAGTAATCCAATGGCCATTTTTATCTAATTTCACCGCAGACCAGTAACTAAATTGTTTCGGATAAGCCGGGTTGGCTACGCGCCAAGTGTGGTTTGCTTCATCCCATTTGACTTGATAATTAGCACCAGATTCCTTTATATAGTAATTCTGTTTAATTGCTGTTTCCACATTAGCAGGGCGTATTGAATAGATCCCTTTATATATTCCCTCATTTGCATGAGGGACCATTTCGTCGAGTGAAATATTGCTGACTTTCCATTCATTTTTAAGTTTACCAATCCCTCTGGTGCTTTTGCTAAAAATATCGGCGAAACTTTTCTCAAGTTTAATGCTATTTTTTATCACACCTACTGCGCTTACAACTCCTCGGTAAGTTAAGGTCAGTGTTGATCTAATCGGTAAAGGCTCGATTAAATCAATTAATCCGCCGAGCAGAATGCGAGAAGATTGGCGTAAAGTGATTATGCCATGCTCTGGTAATGTTCTGATAACCGCTGTAATTAAAGCTCTTCCGGTTAGACCGGCTTGTCTGAGGCGCAATGTGGTCTGTGTGACTTTTGCGGCCATTGATTCAGTCAATGACATACCTAGGGTAGCAACAACTAACAGCACATTTGCTGTATCAAAGACAATGGAGCCAATATCCCCTCCAGTTAATTTATATTCACTATCGGTTGTTGCTTTATAGATAACATTATAGAAAGGAATAAGAATGGTTGCCGCGATATGCCAACCAGAGGTAATATCCAGCGCCTGTTTACTTTTTATTGTAATATCGTTTAAGCCTTGCTGTATTATCGTTGAGGTAACAGAAAGTAAGTTTTCATCTTTATAGAAATTAAATGTAGGTGAACCCGTGAAGCTAATTCCGACATTCATTCCTGAAGTTATACCGTAATAATCATTCCAAAATGCGTCGTAAGAATGTTTATATCGGTTTGTTTCTGAGAAGCCGCTGAAGGTTTTGGCTCGTACATAGCCAATCGGGAAAAGTCTTTTTCCTGTAGGAATCATTCTATTTGCCATTAATATCCCCATGCCTATCTCTATTTTTTGCTCAATTAAAAATAGTGCATTGGGTCTAGACATAGCATGTAAGGTGGGTTGGCTATCAACTTGTTGTTGGGAATATTTTTTTGCTTTCACGCCTCCTTGTATTGTTGAGACAACCAACCAATTACCCTGATACATTTTTATCATGGCGACATTTCCCATTCCGTGTTCGACTGAATAGAGAAAGGCTTCTTCTGGTGGATTAACAATCTCTTCGGCAGTTAATTGCGCAGCCGGAGATGAAAGTATTAACTTACTGAGTGAAATGGATTCATAATGACTGTATTTGTTTTTATAAACATTAAATTGCTCATTAAAATTATATTGTGAATCAAATTTATCTCTCTTTTTGAAATCAATAAAAGAAAAATATCCTGCTGGCTTTATGTTGCTTTTATTGAAAGGATTAAGTTTTTGCTTGTCATTTTCAAATAATTTTATTGTTTCTAATGTAGAGTACTTAAATGCTTGTTCCTCATTGGCATTCTCTTTTCTCATTCGATAAATAATTGCGGCTGTTAAAATAATACAGCCTTCCATTTCAATATGTTTTGATTCTTGAGAAAGAACATGATCAGTATCATAGTGAATATTATGTTTTTTAAATAATAATTCAGCCTGCTCTTGGGAAAAAATGATATCACGATAATCACCATGACCTTGAATCATTTTTCCGATTTTAGGGGCAATCTGATATAATAGGGCACCTAATGAAGATAAGATTAATAAATGATACTTAGCAGCTTGTAGAGTTTGCAGTTCAAAAATATCTTTCTGACTATACTCGGTACGATGTTGTTTTTTTAATGCTATCTCTTCTTTGGCTAGTAGCGCTAATAGTATGTCATCTCCAATGCTGATACTTTGATTTGTTTCTGGATGAATAATCGGAATACCTGGATTAATATTATTAGCGGAAATTAAACTATTCACCTTTTCAATGCCTTTTTTATAGGATTTGAAAAGATCTTCTTTATCTTTGATTCGTTGATTATAATCTGATTTTTCTTTATCACTTAACGTTACATTGCCATCTGACATAAAAGTTAGCAATGCATCTGAATAGAGCTCATCATCGATTTCTCCGGTAGAGAATGCCTGACGATATATTTTCAGTAAAGGTTCTTCCGCGTTGATACCCAGTTCCTGCCATATATCGATTTTAGTTTGATCTGAATCGATTTTATTTTTATTTATGCTTGCTAATTTTTCATTAATTTCTATTTTTGATATTAAAATATTGATTGCTGTATCGATATCAGGACTATTATATTTTTTTATGAAAAAAAGGTTGAATATATTGTTAATGTTATGCAGTAACTCAGAGTATTTTATTTCGGAATATTCATTGAAAACGGCGTTCACAGCTTGTTTTAAAGTTTGTTGTAATTTAGTTGAGTATTTATTATAAGAAAATAAATTTTCTATGATATATAGACTCACTTTTTTAATATCAGAGGTTATCCAGGTTGGATAGTCTTGATTACATTTTAATAGGTAAATAAAAGTATTATCATTATTTTTATCATTTTTCGTATTATATTTAAAATACTCTCCATTGACCACAGTATATTCATTTTCTTTTGATTGATAGGCGTCATTTTTATTTTCGATATCATATTCAAAGTTTGACATATAATCCTCTAGGTTGATTAAATTTATTATTTATTTAGCTATATAGCTACCGTATCCATCTGATTTATAGAAATGATTGCTCATATAAAAATATTATTTTTTGATTTTAAAGTCACAATCGTAAGGCAGGGTAATTATAGTTAATATCGGTTAATATCAAATACTAATTAATAACATTGTAAAATTATTAATTAGTATAACTATATATAAATATTTATTTATAGTTTTTTATAATATGGTTAAATATAAGACAATGTATCCGTTGAGGAGTGGGCTGATAAGGTCTCTGTGGTTAATACGGGATATTTATTAAAAATACTCTATAGCGAGTAGTAAACAGTAGAAATAGTAAATTTTTGTAAAGAAGTGGAAAGGGAAATGTTATCACTGTGAGGGGATAATGATAATGGTTCAATATAGTGACACCCCGTATCGAACAGAACGAAATGTAAGATTGAAACAAACTACAGCGATTAAGCTGTAGTTTGACTCAGAAAGGGTTCAATTAAGGGAAATCAGGCCGTAGGGCGGGCGACAATATTACGCGTTTCCATTCTGACTTCATCAATACGAACATCAATAATATCGTTCAATTGGTAAGCGATTTCACCTTTGATAATCACTGTACCGGTCTCTTGGCTACATTGCAGCTCATCACGCACGGCATGTAGGAATGGTGCCGGTATAAAGGCCACTGCACCGTTATCGACCAGCCGGACACGTAAACCACCACGGGTGATATCAATGACTTCTGCGGTAAATCGTTGTTCTGTTCCTGCGTGTGGTTGCAGGAAGCGGGCATACAGCCAATCTCCTACATCACGTTCAGCCATACGATTCAGTCTGCGACGTTCAGCCAGTTGCAAACAGCTTTCTTCTGAGGGTTGTTCCACATCCGTTTTTTGAATAATCGCTTTCAGTAAACGATGGTTAATCATGTCGCTGTATTTACGGATCGGTGATGTCCAGGTGGCGTAAGCATCAAAACCGAGACCAAAATGAGGGCCGGGTTCAGGTTTAATTTCTGCGAAAGTCTGGAAACGACGAATACGACTATCAAGGAATTGTGTTGGCTGTTTATCCAATTCACGGCGTAATTTGCAGAAGCCGTTTAAGGTTAACAATTCTTCTGTGTTAGCATCGACACCATTTTCTTTCAGTAATTCAACCACTTGTTCAATTTGCAGTGGCTCAAAACCCATATGAACATTGTAAATACCAAAACCTAACTTATCGCGTAGTATTTTTGCGGCGCACAGGTTAGAAGTGATCATTGCTTCTTCAACAATACGGTTAGCTGTGCGGCGTTGTTCTACTACGATATCCAATACGTAACCATTATCATCGAGGATGAAGCGATAATCAGGACGATCTTTGAAAATAAGCGCATTTTGGTGGCGCCATTGGTTACGGCGATCACTCATTTCCTTCAGGAGTGTGATTTGAGTCTTAATCGCTTCGGAAGCGGGTTCCCAAGTCCCGGTTTTTTCCAGCCAGTCAGAAACTTCGTCGTAAACCAATTTAGCTTTTGATTCAACCCAAGTAGAGAAAAACGCAATATCATCACCCAGTTGACCATCTTCCAGAATAGAAACTTGACAAACCAATGCCGGACGGCGGACGTTAGGGCGCAGAGAGCATAAATTCTCTGACAGATCGCGTGGCAACATGGGGATATTAAAACCCGGCAGGTAGTTAGTGAAAGCACGTTGATGGGCGATTTGATCCAGTTCGCTGTCAGCCGCAATATAAGCGGTTGGATCAGCAATGGCGATACTGAGTTTCAGGCTACCGTCATCTTGCTTAGCAATATGCAAAGCATCGTCCATATCTTCCGTGGTTGCACTGTCAATAGTGACAAAATCCAGCGATGTTAAGTCAATGCGCTCAAGATCGCCATCGTTCATCTGGCAATCGGCAGTCATAGTGGGAGCATCACGTTCCAGGTTATGGCGAGTGAGTGTTACCCACCAAGGGGCGTAGTGATTGTCGCCTTCAGTGATATAGCCGGTAATTTCTGCATGAAAACCACGGCTGCCTTTCAATGGATGATGACGCATTTCAGCGACGGCCCAATCACCATGTTGAAATGGATGAGTGACCTGATTGGTCGGCCGGCAAGGGATAGTATCTTTTAGCAGTGGGTGATCAGGAATGATCCATAAACGGTTATCATTTTCTTTTTTCTGAATACGGCCAACGAAGCGACTTAAAAATGGCTCGATCAATGTTTCTGGCTCGGCGATCTCTCTTTCTTTATCAGTATGAATAGCGGCAGTCACTCGATCGCCATGCATAACTTTTTTCATGTGTGGGGGAGGAATAAAATAACTTTTTTGCCCATCGACTTCTAAGAATCCGAATCCTTTTTCGGTACCTTTGACCAAACCTTCTACTCGAAGTGTTTGGGAATGAAGTTGCTGTTTTAGCTGTGCAAGCAGCGGGTTGTTTTGAAACATAATATCCGCGGAGAAAGTTGAGGGTTATTATCAGATAGTTTTTTAGAATAACAGTTTTACGCGAATTGATGGTGTCGAGCAAGCAACATCTGCACAATAGCGTAAAACAGTATGGAAATTACAATAGTTACTCAGGGTAAATTTTTTCTTTAAATTCACATAGATCTTCAATAATACAGGAACCACAACGAGGTTTACGGGCTATGCAGGTATAACGACCGTGTAAAATAAGCCAATGATGACAATCAACTTTAAATTCGACCGGGACAACTTGCAGTAATTTATTTTCGACTTCATTGACATTTTTACCGGGCGCGAATTGAGTACGATTACAAACGCGAAAAATATGGGTATCGACTGCAATAGTCGGCCAGCCGAAAGCGGTGTTTAACACCACATTAGCTGTTTTGCGGCCAACACCTGGCAATGCCTCCAATGCAGCACGATCTTCGGGAACTTCGCCAGCATGTTTTTCCAGTAATATCTGGCAGGTTTTAATTGTATTTTCCGCTTTGGTGTTATACAGACCGATAGTTTTTATATACTCTTTCAGCCCATCTACACCAAGGTCAAGTATTGCCTTGGGGGTATTAGCAACTGAATAGAGTTTCGCTGTGGCTTTATTAACGCTCACATCTGTTGCTTGCGCTGAAAGCAGTACTGAAATAAGTAACTCAAATGGTGTTGTGAAAACTAATTCAGTTGTTGGCTTTGGGTTGTTATCCCGTAAACGCGTTAAAATTTCGATACGTTTCTGCTTGTTCATATCAAATGGAACTGTCCTATTCTGGTAACATGGTTATTGCACGGCTTTTTTCTTTTATTGCCCTAGCTTTCATTTTTTCGTCAATAAGATATTTCGCTGCCAGCATTAATCCCAAACCGATAAAAGCGCCGGGTGGTAAGATCGCTAACAGGAAAGGGGAATCCATATGAACGATTTCTATTCGTAATACCTTAGCCCAATTACCCAGCAGTAAATCAGCGCCATCAAATAGGGTTCCATTGCCGAGAATTTCTCTAATAGCACCAAGAACAAACAGGGCAAAAGTGGCTCCTAATCCCATTGCTAAGCCATCAATCGCCGATGGCATAATTGGATTTTTCGCGGCATAGGCTTCAGCACGGCCGATAACAATACAGTTAGTCACAATCAGTGGAATGAAAATCCCCAATGATTCATACAGACCAAAAGCGTAGGCGTTAATCAACATCTGGACAGTACTGACAACCGAGGCGATGATCATAACATAAATTGGAATACGGATCTCATTGGGTACCCAACGACGCAAGCTGGAAACCGCAATATTGGTACAGACTAGAACCAGTGTCGTTGCCAGCCCTAAGCCGAGCGCATTGGTTGCAGTGGAAGATACGGCTAACAGTGGGCACAATCCTAGCAGTTGTACTAAAGCGGAATTGTTTTTCCATAGCCCTTGGATAAATAAGTTTTTGGTTTCACTCATGATTTTTCTCCACAGGATTCTAGAGAAGAGAGATGCTTAGGTATAGTCTGTAAATAAAGTGTGGTTCGTTTGATTGAGTTTGTCACGGCGCGTGGGGTAATAGTGGCACCAGTAAATTGATCAAACTCGCCGCCATCTTTTTTCACTGCCCAGTGCCGGTCATGATTTGATGTGATGGTTTTCCCTGAGAATACATGAATCCAGTTTGAAATCCGGGTTTCAATTTTATCCCCTAGTCCTGGGGTTTCATGATGTTCTGTAACCCGTACACCAAGCACTTTTCCCGAGAAATCTGCGCCAACCAGTAATTGAATAGCACCGGAATAACCATCCGGTGCAGTACTTTCTAACGCCGCCGCCACGGGTTGATTATTTTTACGGGCCAGATAGAGACGATGAGGCAAGTTATTGCCCAGAGCATCCGCATTGACTAGATAACATTCGTTTTGTATATCATTGTCGTATAGGGCCGGCGGAATAACCTGATCAAGCAGCGACTTGTGCTGTTGTGCGGCTTGTTCTGCGATAGTACTTTTGGTGAGTGAATTCACGACAGCCGTCAACCCGGTGGTAATTGCAGCAAAAATGGCTAGTGTGATGCCGTGACGTCGCATGGTTTCTAACATAACGGCTCCTTATTTATGCCCGTAAACGCGGGGTTGGGTGTAATGGTCAATGAGTGGCACGGTGATATTCGCCAATAAGACCGCAAATGCTATGGCATCAGGATAACCACCATAAACACGAATAACCCAGACTAATAAGCCGATCATGGCACCAAAAACCAAACGACCTTTGGGGGTCGTGGAAGCACTGACGGGATCGGTTGCAATAAAGAATGCACCTAGCATGGTTGCACCGGAAAACAGTTGTAATAATGGTGGCGAATAATGAGATGGATCAATCAACCAGCTAGTGAGTGCACATAAGCCTAATACCAGGATAAATGCCACAGGAATTTGCCAGGTTATCACTTTTCTGTTCAGCAGAATCAACCCACCAACAAGATAAGCAATGTTGACCCATTGCCAGCCAATGCCAGCCAGAGATCCTTGCAATATAGGTTGGCGAAGAACGTCATCAATATTGTGAGTCAATAAACCGGTTTTGAAACTATCCAGTGGTGTAGCCTGGCTAATTCCATCGAAACCTTGTTGCAACTGCTGTAATGTTGTGCCATCGGGAGTATGACCGCTGAAGATCACCATCAGACTGTCTAGCGGTGTGATTTGTGTTGCCAGTAAATCCATAGGAGGCAACCAGCCGGTCATTTGCACTGGGAATGATATTAGCAGTACGACATAACCGACCATGGCTGGATTGAATGGGTTTTGACCAAGGCCACCATATAAGTGTTTGGCAATAATTACCGCAAAGGCAGTTCCCAATACAATCAGCCACCAAGGAGCCAGTGGTGGAAGGCTGATCCCTAAAAGTAAACCTGTCAGTAATGCAGAATTATCCTGCAAACGAGGCATAATTGCCTGTTTACGCAAAGATAGGGCAAATGATTCTGCAAGTAGGGCGGTAATCACCGCAAGCAGGAGCTGGAACAAGGTACCGTAACTAAAGAAGTAAGTTTGTACTGCAATACCGGGGAGCGCTGCCAGCACAACCCACAGCATAATGCGGCTGGTACTTTGCTGATCGTGTGTAAAAGGCGAACTTGCGACTTTTAGTTTTTTATTGTCAATCTGAACGGGTCTGAATTTCATTTATAACAATCACTATTCTATTGAAATTTTCTGTTGTTCCTGAGCGTCTTTTTTGGCCTTAACCCTGGCAATAGCAGCCGCGACGGCAATTTTACGTGGATCAGTTTCTTCCGCTGATGGTGTTTCTGCCTGAGTTTCAGCTAATTGTTGAGTCTGAGCTTTCTTGGCTTTGACACGGGCAATAGCGGCAGTGACCGCATCTTTATGAAGATCTTGTTTTTCACTAGCGGTAGTTTCTGGTTCTCTCGCTTCTGGTGATGGTGTTACTTCTTGATTTTGAGCTGCTTTCTTCGCTTTAGCTCTGGCAATTGCTGCTGCTAATGCGGCTTTGCGTGGATCTTCTGCACTTGGTGGTTCAGATGGAGCAATATTAATATTTTCCACCGCCTGTTTTTCCGCCTGACGAGCGCGAAGCTGCTCTTTTCTTGCCTGACGAGCCGCTATTACTGCGGCGTTATCAGGTATTTGCCCCGGTTCTATAGCAACAATTTTACCCGCGTTAGCCTGTTTTTCCTTCACGCGGGAAAGCGCATCTTGTACAGCGCTCTTATCTTTGTTATCAACTTGGACGGTCGATTTTTTGTGCCTTTCCTCTCGGGCCAGTTTTTCTCGTTCCATGCGCGCTTGCTTAGCTTCGAAACGAATTTTGGCTTCGGTTGAACGGCGGTTTTCCTGATCCAAGGCTCGAATTTCGGCTTTCTCTTGGCGATAATATTGCACCAGAGGAATATTGCTTGGGCAGACATAAGCACAGGCGCCGCATTCAATACAGTCGAACAGATTGTGATCTCTGGCTTTTTCGTGCTCTTGTCCCCGACTGAACCAATAGAGCTGTTGTGGTAATAAACGGGCAGGGCAGGCTTCCACACATAATCCACAACGGATACAAGCCTCTTCCGTTGTATTTGAATCCATTTCCTGATGGGATGGAGCCAGAATACAGTTACTGATCTTAACGATGGGCACGTTGAGGTCAGGTAGCGTAAATCCCATTAAGGGCCCACCCATAATGACCATCTGTTCTGATTGTGGTGCAAAACCGGCTAACTGGAGAAGAAATTGTACCGGAGTACCGAGCCGCGCCCAAAAGTTACCCGGCGAGGTGATGGCTTCGCCAGTAATTGTGACGATGCGCTCAATCAAAGGTTCTCCATCAATAATGGCACGTTTGATTGCAACCACGGTACCTACGTTCTGCATCAGTACACCGATAGTAGAGGAACGGCCACCGGAGGGGACTTCTTTACCGGTCAGTATCTTGGTCAGTTGTTTGGCACCGCCAGAAGGATATTTGGTTGGGATAACCCGGACGATAATCGATTTATCGCCCTTTAGAACGGTTTTGAGTTCTTTTATTGCTGCTGGTTTATTATCTTCGATACCAATCAGGATCTGCTCCGGTTTAAGCAGATGTTCTAGAATACGAATGCCCTCAATAAGTTCGCCGGCATGCTCCTGCATCAGGCGGTCATCAGCGGTGATATAAGGCTCGCATTCTGCGGCATTAATGATCAGCGTCTTAAGACCATGACGGCCGCTTTGTAGTTTGGCTGCGGTAGGAAAGCCGGCTCCACCTAAACCTGCGATACCGGCCTGATGGATTCGATTAAGAATCGTATCTGCATCCAGTGATTGATAATCAGGTGCTTGAATGCGTTCACCCCATTGATCTTTCCCATCAGGGCGCAAACGAACGCATAACTCTTTCAACCCGGATGGGTGCGCTGTAATACACGGTTCAATGGCAATGATTGTGCCGGAAGTCGATGCATGAACCGGTACAGTACGACCAGTGCCAAATGTCAAAGGTTGGCCTTTAAGCACTTCATCACCCACTTTAACCAGCAACTCGCCTTCCGTACCCAAATGTTGTTGCAATGGGATGATTAACTCTTCCGGTAGTGGCGTAATGCGTAAAGGGGTCTGGCTGGATTGCAGCTTCATTTCAGGTGGATGAATACCCCCGGCGAAATCCCAGATTTTATTTTTATTGAGCAAATTAAATAAATTAAACATGGTGTTCAGCCTCAATATTTTTGACCGGGATACTTTTATTGGAAATGGCGAGAGATGGCTGAACAGGAATATTTCTGACTGGAATAGCTTTTAAATCCCATTTCCAGTTGGAAGTGGTTGTTGCTACAGGGATCATCGTAATACAGTCTGTTGGACAAGGAGCAACACACAGGTCACAACCAGTACATAAATCTTCAACAATGGTATGCATGGCACGTGTAGCACCGATGATAGCGTCTACAGGACATGCCTGAATACATTTAGTACAACCAATGCAATTCTCTTCATCAATAAAGGCGACTTTGCGTGCAGGGTTTTGTACGTTTGCATCACCATCCAATGGTTGCGGATCGATACCGAGCAGCTCTGAAATTTTCAGCATGACTTGCTCTCCACCCGGTGCACATTTGTTAATCATCTCGCCATTATTCGCTACGGCTTCAGCATAAGGGCGACAGCCTGGGTAACCGCATTGTCCACACTGGCTTTGCGGCAGAATATCATCAATGTTTTCAACAATGGGGTCCTCTTCCACCTGAAAACGGCGGGCAGCAAACCCTAGGATTAACCCAAAAATTAACCCTAGTGCACTGAGTGCACCAATAGCAATCCATAACGATGTCATCAGAATTTCACCAAACCACTAAAGCCCATAAAAGCCAAGGACATTAAACCCGCAGTAATAAGACCAATAGATGACCCCTTGAAAGGGGCGGGTACATCAGCAACAGCCAGACGTTCGCGAATAGCGGCAAACAGTACCATAACGAGAGAGAAACCGGCGGCAGCCCCGAAACCATAGATAGCGGATTGTAAAAAATCGTGTGATTGATTGATATTCAGCAGTGCCACACCCAGTACAGCACAATTAGTCGTAATCAACGGCAAGAAAATACCCAATAACCGGTATAACGTCGGGCTGGTTTTGCGTACAACAAGCTCTGTGAATTGCACCACGACTGCAATGACAAGAATAAAGCTCAGGGTACGCAAATAGATTAAGTCCAGTGGTAATAAAATAAAAGTATTCACCAGCCATGAACATACAGAGGCTAGTGTCATAACGAATGTTGTCGCAAATCCCATCCCGATGGCAGTTTCCAGCTTTTTAGATACGCCCATGAAAGGGCATAAACCGAGGAATTTCACCAAGACGAAATTGTTAACCAATACGGTTCCAACAAATAAAAGAAAATAGTCAGTCATTGCTGTGCCTGAAAATGAGTTTGTTGACTTTTTATTAAATTATAAGTATGCCCTCGTTTTACCAGGGGCAATCTATTGTTAATGATAACAACCAAAGAAAGTTGAGGTTATCGATCTTGTGTGAAAGTCATTTTGACTCGATGAGAGCGTTTAATGTAGGGGACAAAAATAGCGGTTGCCAATAGTGGCCATGCTAATGCACGCAAAGCCATTTGATCAGGAATAGGGGAGAAAGCGAAAGTTTTCAATGCAATTAATACGGTAACAATAAGCCAAATAATAAAAATTTGAGGGAATCTTTTTGATCGAATGAAAAGCAGTTTCAATACCCATAGGGTGTAACACCACATTACCGCAGTAATGGCAACAGAAAGAAACCACATTAAAGTAAAGTGATTATTCCCGGCACTCAATGCACTGTTTTGACTAAAAAATGACACAATATATAAGGCGAGCATTATACTGGCACTGAGAAAGGTCATAATCAGATAAGACGCCGGAGCCAGAATCCAACCATTAATTCGGTGGTAATCATTGGTTTGATACATAAATCATTCCACTTGAAGCTATATGAAAAAAGAATAATAGGCGATTCTGATGACTTAGGAAATAGGTTGTAGGAAATAGATTGATTGAAAGATCTTCAAGGGTAGATTCAGAGATAATTTGCGCAATGGTCATCACCGATGATATTTTTTACGGATGCTGAATTGCTGCATATTATTAATGAGTTTGAGAGGCTGTTATGCATGAGCTATTAAAGGTTGGGCTGGTGGGGTATGGTTATGCGAGTAAAACGTTCCATGCACCATTAATTGCCGGGACTGCCGGTATTAGATTGGTTGCCATTTCCAGTAGTAACGCTGAGAAAGTGAAATCAGATTGGCCAAATATCCCGGTGGTACCCCGCCCTGAGGATCTTTTTAATGATCCTGAAATTGACTTAATCGTTATTCCGACACCTAATGATACTCATTATCCTCTGGCGCAGAAGGCATTGGCAGCGGGTAAGCATGTCGTGGTGGATAAACCGTTTACTATCACAGTTGAACAAGCTGAATCTTTAAAAGAGCAGGCAGAGAAGGCGAATTTATTACTTTCTGTATTTCATAACCGCCGTTGGGATTCTGGTTTTCTGACGATAAAATCTCTGATTGAAGAAAATCGATTGGGCAAATTGAGATATTTCGAATCCCATTTTGATCGTTATCGTCCGGTTATACGTCAAAGATGGCGTGAAACAGCAGGGCAAGGAAGTGGTATTTGGTATGATTTAGGCCCTCACTTACTCGATCAGGCGGTTCAACTGTTTGGTAAACCGCAATCTATTACGGCTGATTTGGGAATGATTCGCCCACAAGCGGAAGCGGCAGATTATTTCCATGTACTGTTAAATTATCCGGTTATTAAAGTAGTTCTTCATGCAACAACTGTGGCAGCGGCTGAATCTGCTGTTTATACGTTGCATGGTATGGCAGGCAGTTACGTGAAATATGGTCTTGATCCTCAGGAAGAACGATTGAAAGCGGGGGAAAGGCCGCCACATGCCGATTGGGGATATGATATTCGTGATGGGATTGTGACGCTGTCACGTGGAGATGAATTAGTGACTGAATATGTGCCGACTTTACCTGGTAATTATTCTGCTTATTATGCTGCTATCCGTGATGCGATTACGTTAGGTAAACCTAATCCAGTCACGGCAAGTGAAGCCATTCAAATTATGAAATTAATTGAAGCCGGTATTCAGTCGGCAAAACAACAACGAACAGTGGCAATTTAAGCTTATATCTTGTTGTGACTTTCTATTTATTGATTAGCCTGGTAAACCGAGCTAACTATTTGTAAAACAAGGAAAATAACTAATGACTTGGTGGCAAAAGTTAAGAATAGATCCTTTTTTGATGATATTAGTGACGGTAGTCGTTATTGCGACATTCTTGCCTTGCGAGGGAGAAATTAAAGTCTGGTTTCAACGGCTAACGACGGCTGCTATTGCTTTGCTGTTTTTTATGCATGGAGCTAAATTATCCCGTCAGGCCATTATTGCTGGCATGGGACATTGGCGGCTTCATTTAGTTGTTTTTCTCAGTACTTTTGTCTTATTCCCAATTATCGGATTAGGGTTGAATTTGCTAGTACCCGAAATCATGACACCAACAGTTTATTGGGGATTTCTCTATCTTTGTGCATTACCGGCAACGGTTCAGTCAGCTATTGCTTTTACCTCAGTTGCTGGTGGCAATGTTGCCGCTGCTATTTGCAGTGCTTCGGCGTCCAGTATTCTGGGCGTATTTTTATCGCCAATATTAGTCGGGTTGATGATCCATACACAAGGTGAAGGCAGCGCTGATACTCTGGAAGCCATAAAAGCCATAATTCTGCAATTGATGGTTCCCTTTATTATCGGACATCTATCGCGGCCATTGATTGCCCGTTGGGTAGAGAAACATAAAAAACTGCTTAATATGACTGACCGGTCATCGATTCTTTTGGTGGTTTATGTAGCTTTTAGTGAGGCGGTGGTAGAAGGTATTTGGCATAAGATTGATGGTTATTCACTCCTGACGATTGGGGTGGTTTGCTGTGTTTTATTGGCGGTTGTGTTGGTTATTAATACTTATATTGCTCGTTGGTTGGGTTTTAATAAAGAAGACGAAATTACGATTGTTTTTTGTGGTTCGAAAAAGAGTCTGGCTAATGGTGTGCCAATGGCAAATGTTTTATTCCCTGCGGCGACGGTTGGCGTAATGTTGTTGCCGTTGATGATTTTTCATCAAATTCAGTTGATGGTGTGTGCAGTATTGGCGCAACGTTATGCCAAAAGGTTAAAATAGAAATAGGTATAAATCTATGATAGGGAATTGTTGTAAATATATGTTTATACCCGTCATCTTTCAAGTTGCTTCTTTGTTGGCTGCACTCACTCACCCCGGTCACATAGTTATCTATGCTCCCGGGGATTCGCTCCCTTGCCGCCGCGATGCATCTTGAAATCCATAGGGTATATATATTAATGATATTTACAACAATGTAATAAATAGCTTTCCATAATACTGATACACCTATGCCTTTTGTTTTCTTTTTGAACAACATTGGTTCTGTAGCCTATCTCATTGATTCTACAGACCACTTGGATGAAAAGGCTGTATATCTTGGTACACAAGGGCTGGTTGGAAGTGGAGCATAATTATGAAAACTTATTTATTTGACTACGAAATTTAAATCGTAAACTTCTATTTGAATTTTATATTTCCCCAATGAATACAATTTTATATTTTAAATGGTTTTCTTTAGAAGTCTAAATCTTTGATTAAGATCACTAAAATAGTCGTTATGATGGATTTTTTAAATCTATACTTAATTTGTTGTGGTATATATTGGAACATTGTTAAATTAGACCTAGATAAATCTACGTTAATATTCTGTTGGTTGAAAAGGGAGAGCATAAAAAAGTCTGGGGCACTTGAGTTATTTACGCTCTCTATCTCCTGCAGGGAGATCTGCTGTCACCATGTCACGGCGTTTGCTGCGCCGCGTGTTTCACTCGCAAAATTTCGACGGTGCGCGCCTCGTCCAGCACGCGATAAAAAATAATGTAGTTCCGATGCGCGACCAGCTCGCGCACATAATCCGGCAGGCCGGGCCGCCCGGTGCGGCCAAGCTCCGGGTGCTGCGCAAGCGGCAAGGTCTTGTCGCGTAGCTCCTGACCGAAGCTGCCCGCCCTGGTCGGGTTGTCTTTGCCTATGTATCGAACAATGGCGCGCAAATCCTCGCGGGCCTTCGGTCGCCACTCGATGCGGTAAGGGGTCTTTGCCTTCGCCATAAATCAGCCAGCCGCGCTCAAGCGCGCTTCCTTTTGGCGGGCTTGTGTTCGGCGGCCAAGGCGGCAATATCGGCGTCCATCTCGGCCATAACCTCATCGTGTGAAAGATTCGGGCGCGGGTCGTCGATAGCATCCTGAATCTCGGCGGCCAGCCACTCCGAGTAGGCGGCGGCTTGGTGGGCCTTGCGCATTGCCTCGGCCCGGCCACGATTGCCGGCGGTTTCTTCTTTCTCGTCCGGGTTCCACTCACTGGCGTCGAACTGGCCGATGGTGATGCCTACGCCGCGCAACACGTTCAGGGCGGCAATGGGGTTGCCGAAACGGCGCGGCTCTTGGCTGCGGGCCTTCGCCAGCACAGCGGCGGCACCGCTGCGGGTTGCGATCTGCACAAGGAAGGTTCCGCCTTGCCCTTTCAGGGTCACACCTTCCACGCCGCCGGCATCGCTTGCGGCGCGTAGCTGCTCAATGGTCATGCTTTGCATGATTAACTCCTTATAGGGTGATGAAAGTAACAGGGTTGATTGTGCATGTTTTCTAGGAAACGCGCAAGCACCTAGACAAATCGGTGGTACTGACCTTCGTCTTTCTCGGCCGTTCCTTAAGGGCTGGCTTCAGGCTTTTTTTCCGACTGCTGCCCGGTCTTCATTGACGGCTTTATGCAGTCGTCAAAATAGGCGCCGGGGGGCACAGCACGTTGTTCACTCTTTGATTTGTGCGGATTGCAAGGTTGTCCCATGCCATTATTCTTTTCTTACAAACTGTTTTGATTCTATTTTTGATGTATATTATCATCAATATGTGAATCAAGGAGGTTATATTATGCGAACTACTGTCACGATTGATGATGCGTTGTATGCACAGGCACTAGAAATGGCCGATCCTGGCATGGATAAGGCTGATATTTTCCGTGAAGCGGTGAAAACGTTTGTTCGGGTGCAGGCAGCAAAAAGACTGGCTTCGCTCGGCAGCACATCACCTGATATGCAGATAGTTCCCCGTCGCCGGGAGGAGCCATCCGCATAATGACTATTTTAGTAGATACGTCCGTCTGGATTGACCATTTCAAAAACAGGAATGACGGATTGATCCAGTTGTTAAGCCGGGATCTGGTTCTGATTCATCCAATGATACTGGCTGAAATAGCCTGTGGTACTCCTCCGGCACCAAGACTGCGAACGCTTGGAGATCTGGGGCTGTTACCACAGAGTCATCAGGCCACTATCATCGAGGTAATGGCATTCATTGAAAACGAAAAGTTGTACGGCCTCGGATGTGGTCTGGTTGATATTACATTGCTGGCATCAACCTTGATAACACCAGGGGCAAGGCTTTGGACGCTGGATAGACGACTTGAGAAGTTGGCTAAACGTCTTAATGCGAGTTATCAGCCGATTCATTGACAGAATTTAAACCGCTCTGGAAACCACCAGAAAACCGGCCGGTTTTCTGGTGGTTTTCTCATTCTCAGGAAGGGTGGGCGGGCAAATCAGTAATGTGGTTTGATTCTCAGATAAAGTGATTTGGAACGGCTTTTCATTCTCACGCAATGTGGTTCAGAAAAGGGCATTTATTGCGCATCGGGGCAATCATCATTGCGCGTCACTACAGCTAGGAGCCGGGAAATATCGCGCATTGCGCACTGTAGACGTCAGTTTGTACAAAAAATAGCCTTCGTGGGATATTTTGTGCGCCGGGCAAAGGCTCGGCCTTTGAGACCATAGATTTTTATGCTCTACAAAGGAAATCGCTGATAAGATTTCTTCAAAGACTTAGACCATCTGATTATGCTTCAGATGATGGGAAATGATGAAATCATACAGCTATGTTCGTCAGTCATGGCGCTGTTCTGGTGTTCCTGCTGTGTATTTTCCTAGTCTACTGGCGCGGGGTAGCACTGCTGCCAGCAGTGGGCCTGCTACGCTTCTGGGATAAAAAGTTATATATTTATTTAACTTTTTAGTGTTGCCGCCTGGTTTATTTCCCTGTTGGATGTTATATTTATATATAACTTTTATGGAGGTGAAATATGCATACCACTCGTCTGAAGAGAGTCGGCGGTTCCGTTATGCTGACCGTTCCGCCGGCGCTGCTGAACGCACTGTCTCTGGGATCAGATAATGAAGTCGGCATGGTCATTGATAATGGTCGGCTGATAGTGGAGCCGCACAAGCGCCCACAATATTCGCTTGCTGAACTGCTGGCACAGTGCGATCCGGATGCCGAAATCAGTGCAGAAGATCGTGAATGGCTGGACGCGCCATCTGCAGGCCGGGAGGCAATCTGATATGGAGAGAGGGGAAATCTGGCTTGTCTCACTCGACCCTACCGCAGGCCATGAGCAGCAGGGAACGCGGCCGGTGCTGATTGTCACGCCAGCGGCCTTTAACCGCGTGACCCGCCTGCCTGTAGTGGTACCCGTTACCAGCGGTGGTAATTTTGTCCGTACCGCTGGCTTTGCAGTATCGCTGGACGGTGCCGGTACACGTACAACCGGCGTTGTGCGCTGCGATCAGCCGCGCACAATTGACATGGGCGCACGGGGCGGAAAGCGGCTTGAGCGTGTGCCTGCAAAAATCATGGATGACGTTCTGGCCCGACTGACCGTAATTCTTAGTTGAATCAATAACGTGAATATGTTGCCGGCATTGCCTGTTCCTGAATAGCTGCAATATACTGTATGTATAAACAATATTAGGAGGCTAATTTTATGGCGCTGGCGTTAGTTTATCCCCTGCCTTCTGATGAAGGCGACTCATTACCTTTCTTTGCCGAGTCCGTCGCGGCCGGTTTCCCAAGCCCGGCAGCCGGCTATGAAGCTAATGAACTCAACCAGCCTGCGGAAATCAGTAAATTGCCTCAAATAGACGCGTTAAGAGCAAAAGGTATACCTTTATGGATACCGATCATCCTATCGGCCACAGCTCGATCACAATAGGTTCCAGTTCCGGTGAATCAAGGTTGAGCCGACTTAATTGGCTATTAACCTTGGGCCGGTTGAATCTGACGGCATCAAGCGCCTCAACCAATGGACGGATCTCTCCGACCGTGGTCGTATCATCAGCATGAATAATCGCGTCAAGCAATGCCAGTGTCTTATCAGTTTCATCGGCTAACGTCGCGCCGGGCATTCTGTTTCCGGCCAGACAAAAAGGAGACTTCAGGTGAGAATTTTCGAGAATCGTTTCAATACGGATATCGTGAAGCCAGTGCTCGAAAAAGTTGTACTCGTAGGTAAAACGGTCACCGGCATCAAATTCAAAGTCACCCAGCGTAATTTTGTAGGGGTTATCAGGAAATCCGATCCCGCCGGAGTAGGAAATGCCGTAATTTTTGCCCTAAATACGGAATTGATGCAGATGATCATCCTGCCATCCCTGCACGATCTGAATGATATAGTGCAAAGCCGCTAAAGAAGTCTCGCCTGACAATCTGAATCGGTACCAGACCATTGGGCTGATACCTCGGAGGGCTACTTTCACAATATAAGATTTCATGGGGAGGTGTCTGATAGAATGATGTTCCTTTGCTCATTCTATCGTTGATTTAACACCGTGCACCACAGATTTTTATGGTCTCGATAATCAGGAATGGGAGATTCCATTCCTGAGCTATTTATGTTTAACGATTTGCTGCTTTCATGCGTAATGCCTGTTTTTCTGTATCACTGATAAAAGCAGTTTCCAGCCCATTTATCTGAGCCTGACGAATTTGAGCAATAGATAAACCTGCGGCAGGGGCGGCAATTTCATATTCATGGCGGATGTCGATGCCTTCAACGGCTGGATCATCGGTATTAATGGAAGCAAGAATACCTTTTTCCAGGAATTGTTTGAGTGGATGGTCCAATAAAGAATTGACGGTGCTGGTTTGAAGGTTTGAGGTTAAACAGGTTTCAATACCAATACGGTTTTCAACCAAATAATCCATCAATACGGGATCAGTAATGGCTTTTACCCCATGACCAATACGCGTGGCTCCTAATTCCCTAATGGCTTGCCAAATACTTTCAGCGCCAGCGGCTTCGCCGGCATGGATAGTTATATGCCATCCAACATCACGGGCTTTGGTAAAATGAGATTGGAAAAGATGGCCGGGAAAACCTAACTCGTCACCCGCGAGATCCAATGCAGTAATATGTTGCTGGTGAGCTAAATAACGTTTCGTAATTATGCTACACATAGCCTTCTTCAACCCATTGTTATACATAGAATTATGAGTGGTATAAGATTTAGCACTATTTTGAAATCTTATTTAGTAGGCTAGTTAATTCCTGAGTACAGGCTTGTTCACCAAAAGTTCTGCTCAAAATTCCGATAAGATGGATGTCGATACCGTTATTTTGACGGGCAGAACGGATACCATCAATAATTGCCTAATGCTATAATAGATATAACTTAGTCCATATTGTGGTTTGTGACTTTTGGCGATTGATCAGATCGCAAATATCGGACTGAGCTCCCTTCAAGTTATCTACTATTTCGAAATAATGAAATGGACACCTCTCAAAACAGGTTCCACCGAAATCAGTTTTCAATATGTTTCCTCCTATTCACACCAGTAATGGTGGTACGATAACTGTGATGGAAAATAATATGTTTAATATTTTACGCCATAAAATAATTAAATTTAATATATGGATTATAAATTAATATAATCATGGAATTGGTTTTTTTAATGAAAATGTTATCACAATTTGAAAATTGTATTTCTTAAAAATTTCATGGGTTAATTAGAGAAAACTTATAATAATTTTATGGAAATGCTTATAAGTGATTTATTATTGATAGGATATCATGTTAAATGATAGGTATAGATGTATATTTTTATAAGAAAAAGTGATTTTAATCTATGAATTGGATTTTTATTTTAAATATTTGATTGTTTTTTGAAATTTTATACTTATAATGAAGACGTATTGTAAGTGAGCTAATAAGTATTTACATTTATCCATTTCAATTATGTTGAGAAATATTAAATAGCATTTCGTAATACCGATACAGTAGTCAATTTGATTAGTGTCTGAGTAGTGGAAGTTTGATGCCTGATAAACAGCACTAATTCATGGTCTTTCTATAGCTCGTACTCCTTATTGTACAAGTCATTTTGCAAAGTGATCTACTATTTTGAAAGCTTATTTAGTGAGTATTAGTCTGAAAATGGAGGTGAGGTGAAAAAGTCAAATATTCTAATTGTTGGTTGTGGTTATGCTGCAGACTTCTATGTGTCAAATCTTAATGACTATGAGTGCCTAGATATTGTTGGTTGTGTCGATAGAGATAGCAATCGACTTGAAGCTTTCTCAAACTATCATAGTTTCGATACTTACTCTTCGGTAAGCGATGCGTTAGAAAATGTAAATGTTGACATATTGCTAAACTTGACGAATCCAGAAGAGCACTACAATGTGTCATTGGAAGCTGTGGCTAATGGAATTTCAGTATACAGTGAAAAGCCATTTACTATGGGCATTACAGAATCAAAAAAATTGCTAGAAGTTGCCAAAAATAATAACTGTATTATAACCAGTGCACCCTCCTTATTATTAAATCCCCCAATCATCAAGGTAATAGAGATATTGAGTTCTGGCGAAATTGGAGAAATACGTTTAATTAAGAGTGCTATTCATGAGGGACCAGTTCATAAAATGAACTTTGGTAGTTGGATCAGTCCTTCAGGAGCACTTTGGCCTGCAAAGAATGAATTTGAAGTTGGTTGTGGTTTTGAACATGGTTCTTATGTGATTGATCTAATTCTGGCTTTAATGGGGACGCCAGATAGCATGAGCTATAGCTCTGCCTTAATCTATCCGGATAAATAAGTTACAGATTCACCTGCCCCTGATTGGATTGATCTTACTTTGGAATATAGTGATAGTAGAAGAGCAAAAGTTGAGCTTAGCATTGTTGAAAGTGAGGATCATAGTTTTCGGGTGATTGGAGATGAAGGTGAAATAATAGTTGAAGATTTATGGATGGCGAATTCTCTAATAATTTTAAGGAAGAATAAAGAAGATAAAATCGATCGCCCAACAGAACATTTCTCTCGAAGAAAAACGATTCACCCCCACAAGATAGACAGAAGATATGATGATACTCACTTTATTGATCAAGCTACTGGAGTCTTAGACTTAGTCACTTCACTAAATTATAAATTAGAACCTTTACTTGATATTAAACGGTCTTTGGAGTCTATCAATATCATAGAAACAATAATGACGAATAGTAAATTTAGGCCGCTGACTAAAATGAATGAGACGTTATTAGATATCGAATTATTTTCATCAAGGATAAGGAGATTCTTTTTATGATAACTCTAGGGATTAGCGGTAGTTTCGAAACGTTTGAAACACCTGTTATTGGGGATATACCAAATTGGTTTGGTCATGATGCCTCTGCTGCAATTATTAAAGATGGTAAGATTGTTGCGGCTGTGGAACAAGAGCGTCTGGATAGGATTAAACACTCTAATCAGTTTCCTATTGATGCCATTGTTGAGTGCTTAAAAATAGCACAAGTTAAAATAACTGATGTTGACAAAATTGCATTTTATTTTGAAGAGTTAAATACAGACACTGGACTTGGCTTACAATATATTGAAAGAAAAAATATCGAGGTCGAAACTTCTAGAGGTTTAATTAACAAGATACTTGTGCGTAAATTTGGTGAAGAAGTTAAAGATATCCCAATTGAATATGTACGTCATCATGATACCCACGCGATCATGGCGGCTGAAAACTCTGGCTTCGATAGTTCATTAGTTGTCACAATAGATGGAAATGGGGAAGATGAGTCTACATCAATCTACTCATATATCGATGGGGTTGTTAGAAGTATATATAGATATCCAGTTTCTTCATCACTAGGAAGATATTACCTCGATTGTATATATTTACTAGGATATGAACGATTTGATGAGTATAAGGTAATGGGGTTGGCTTCCTATGGAAAACAAAATCAATTTGATGAACTTTTCGAAGAGCTTATAAATTTTGAAGAAGGTGGAAAGGTTTCATTTAATCATACAAATATACCTGCTTACTTTTTAGATAGAGGTATTTTGCCAAGAAGAGAAAATGAATATATTTCAGAAAGTCATCAAAACTTTGCGCATTCCATACAAAAATACCTGGAAAAGATGGCATTCCATATAATATCTTTCTGGTCAAAGAAGCTAAATCAAAGAAATCTATGTCTCAGTGGTGGGGTAGCTCTAAACTGTACATTGAACGGAAAGCTCGCTTTCAGCGAATTGTTTGACAATATTTTTGTTCATCCTGCCTCACACGATGGTGGAAGTGCTGTCGGTGCAGCTATGTGTGCAATGTATCCTGACGCTAGGATTAATGGAAATAAACTCGAGAATGTTTATTTAGGACCTGATATAAATAGTAAACATGCGCTTGAAATAATAGATAGAAATCAAGATATCATAGAAATTATTAATACTGAAGATAAGTTTAAATTTCTTGCGAATGAAATTAGTAATGGCAAGATAATAGGATGGGCTAGAGGTAGAATGGAATATGGTCCAAGAGCTCTTGGTAGTCGTAGTATTCTAGCTGATCCCAGACCTATTGAATCAAAATATAGAACTAATCGAATTATTAAGCAGCGAGAGTCCTATCGCCCATTTGCACCCATGGTGTTGGTGGATGAAATTTCAGATTGGTTCCTAGGTTGTGTCCCTCAATTAAATAATGACCTTAAGAAATAAGCGGATACAACCTAATTTCACCATAGCGATATAATTTCTTGCTGTCTTTTCATAACGGGTGGCGATGCGACGATGCTCTTTGAGT